>JAJZOL010000106.1 GCA_021811565.1 bacterium
GCCGATTGTATGCAAAAAAAAGCAAAAAAAGCGCTTCCGGTTATAAAGCCCCCAGAAATTTGTGCGTTTGAGGAATGATCCGAACATCCCTCAAAGAGGATAACGCGACTCGATGAAGCGTACGTAATCGGGAAAGCGATATGGTCTCGCGAATATCCCCGCAAGGAGTTACGGGCTGAAGCACCAAAGGAATGTCTTTCGAGAAACCGTTGATGATAACCGACACTCTTTCAATCTCTTCAAGCGTGGTGTCATCGCTCACCACGGCTTTGAGAAAGACGCGAACCGAAGAGTTCAACGCAAGTTGCAAGAAGCGGGAATGTTCCTCCCATTTGGGAGGCTGATGCGTGGCGGAGGGAAGTTTCACGTCCATGGCGCAGTAGTCTATCAGATGAGCCAACGACGCAAACCTCTCGAAGAGATCGCCGCTGGTTTCCAGGTAAATATCCAAACCCATCTCCGCAATCTCCGGCAACCAGCCGAGCAGGAATTCCGACTGGAGCAGCGGCTCGCCTCCCGTAATCGCCACGGAATGAAAAGCCTCCCCCGACACCATATCCTTGATAATTTCGATGAGGTCCGAACCGTTCACGGGATTGGGAATCTCACGCACCTCATGGACACACTCGTTTTTTAATATTCGCAACGATTTACCGCGCGTTAGGGAATTCGGAGTGTCGCAGTAGGCGCATCTCAGATGGCATCCCGCGAAGCGAACAAATAGTTGCCGCACACCCACCCAAAGACCCTCCCCTTGAAAACTATCGAATATCTCGGTGAGATAGACGGATGAAATGTTCACGGAAGGTCTTAACAGTCCATTATCCTGATTGGATTGCGGCATCGAATTCATCATCCTTTTTGACAACGCACGTTGCTTCCTGATCGCCATCCGGAATTTCCAGAAAAATCACTCCGTCCATGATTTTGCAAGGATAGGTTTTGGATTTCAGCCTGGGGTTATACACCACCTCACCCGTTACTGCGTTTATATCCCATGCGTGCCAGGGGCATGTCACGATTCCGTCATTCAACTCGCCTTCGGATATAGGGCCTTGTCGATGAGGGCATTCGTTATCCAATGCGTAAACGGTTTCGCCTTCCTTGAAAAGAGCGATTTCCAAACCGTCGATCTCCACCATTTTCCCCGTCGATTCGGATAGATCGGTTAGCATCGCCACAGGGGTCCAAATAGACATTAAATGATCCTTCTCTCCTATGTTATCGCGGCGATTCGCCTAAATTCACTTTTATGATGTTTCGCAGAGAGTGTGATGAGTGATATGCGCCTCAATTGCTGAATTATGCTTTTTCATAACATAGTATACCCCTTGCCGAAGACCGTCGCACCGATTTTTAAGCCTCGCTAACCATCTGCAATCCAATCATGTCAGGATATGACAGGAAAACTCATTCCTTCTCCGATACTGTGGCGGCATATGCAATATCCATCTCACAATCCAATGGATTGATGGAAGAATATAGTGGCGCACTTCCAAAAAAACTTCGGGAATGGATATGAAATCGAGAGTAAAGCGTAATAAGGGTAAGCTGTCGATTTTTGAAACCGGTATGATTCCCTGTAATATTCCTACGCCTGACTTGGCATAATATTATCAAGCAGTTCCGCCGACCTGGTGGAAGAGGCGATTGACAGGACAAGGAATATCCGGCAAGGTCCTTCCCGTCGAGTTTTCCGTGAGGTCGTGAAGTGTCCAAGCAAATCGAAGGATTTGTGACAAGTCGTTCCGTGATCGAGTGGTACATCAGATCGCGAGAACGAGGTGATGGCGGTGATGTCGGGAAAGCGAGAGGTATTGCGCCTCCCGGCCGTTTGGAGAAGGGCGAGGCTTCAGCAGGTGAAGTTCGCTCACGCCCCGGACGAACCCTGTCCGCCGCATGCCGCCGCTGCACGCGGTCGGGGCGCCGCCATCAACCTTGAAGCCATCGGAAGCTGGGTTCATACCCCGTTTCCGGTGGCGGAGAGACAGACAACTTCAGCGCAAGGCCTTATTCCTGATACTTGCTGGAGGCTTTACGTTTGGTACGGACACGCGGGGGAGTGATCACGCTCCCCCCTTATTTTCCCTTCAGGCTTGAAAAATCCTCGCGGTTCCCACCATAATCTCCATAGGCGATAGCCGGCAATTCCATGTTCCGCTATTCCGAATTCTTTTCAGAGATTGCATGAATTGACATAAAATGCGACAAAACAGGGTAATTCACATCAGCTTCACACCGGAGGGCATTGAACTCGCCTATCGCTATGGCATCTTTCCCATGGCGAATAGCGTAACCGGAGACATATACTGGTGCCGTCCCGAACCTCGTGCCATCATTCCATTGGATGGGTTTCATATCTCCCGCAGCCTTGCGAAGGTCATTCGGCAAAACCGTTTCGAGATAACATTCGATACCGATTTTGAAGGGGTGATGCGATGTTGCGCCGATCGCAAGGAGGGAACATGGATATCGGAGGACTTCATCCAAGTGTACGGTGAAATGCATCAATTGGGCAAAGCGCACAGCGTGGAGGCGTGGAAAGACGGTAAACTCGTCGGAGGAACATACGGGGTATCCCTCGGGGCGGTGTTCATGGCGGAAAGCATGTTCCATTACGAAACGAACGCTTCCAAAGTGGCTCTCGCCGCGTTGGTATCCAGATTGAATGAGAGAAGTTACGAACTGCTGGACGTTCAATATCTCACATCGCACCTTAAAAGCCTTGGCGCGTTGGAAATCCCTCATCAAAGCTACATGCTTCTGCTCCACGCCGCCCTGAAAAAAGATCGCCAATTTAATTAAATGGCGTGAAAAATCTCCGTCTGCCTTGATATCGCACCGATCCCTCGTAACCCGCCTTCCTTGCAAGATCAAAGGCTCGGGAGTACTCCCAGGCGATCCTGGTCGTAACATGAGCATCCGAACTAATCAGGATCGGTATGTTCCTCACCTTGCACTCACGCAAGAGTGACAACGACGGATACGCCTCTCCCACAGGCTTGCTCCAACCTGCAGTATTGATCTCAACCGTCATCCCCGCCGCCGCCAAGGCGTCGAGCGCCGATTGAATCTCCTGATCCATCGGCACGGTGGCGCGATATCCGAATTTTTTGGGCAGGTCCAAGTGACCGCAGATGTCGAAACATCCGCACTCCGCCATATGTTTCACCAGCGTCCAATACTCCCGCCACACTTCATTGCGCGAATCCTCGTCCAACTCCTCCCATAGCCTCGGGGACTCATCCAGCGGAAACTCACCTGCAAAATGAACCGATCCAATGACGTAGTCGAAGGGATATCTGCTTATCCGTTCCGAGAGTGAATCCGAGGTTTGCGGAAAAAAATCCGCCTCCAATCCAAGGCGAACGGGAATGCGATATTCCCCTTCGAGAGATTTGATTTCTTTCACATAATCCTCAAGTCTATCGGGATCCATGCTCCAGGGAATGTACTCGGAAGGATGCAGCGTGTAGTGGTCAGAAACGCCCACTTCAAGCAATCCCGCCTCCTGAGCGGCTTGAACCATCATAAGAGGCATATCCGCGCCATCGCTCCACTGGGTGTGAACATGATAGGAAACCACATTTCCGATGCTGACTTTCTTCAAACACCTAACTCCTTGTAATAAGAACAAGCCGTCCGAAATCGGACGGCTAAAAATGAAACGTGGATAATGGAGAGCTACTTGCCGATCTTATACATCTTGGTTCCGCAGGTGGCGCATGTACCTGTGGTTGCGGGCTTGCCGTTCTTCATTGTGACGGCGGTCGGGTTCTTCATCTCTTTCTTGGCTTTGCATTTAACGCAATAGGCTTCCACTGATCTCACCCCCCTAAATAAGATTGGTTTTCATACGACGAAAAAGAGGTATTTCCTTCCCGATCTGATCGTTGAGGGACAAAAATATCCCTTTGATCTCAATCAGGAGCCTGATCCGCCTTGCATCGCATCAGGATTTCATTGTACCCCTATTTACGCCGAAATGAATTTCCTCGTTCCCCTCGATCACGCCCAATTGAAATACGAACGAAGGCTCCAATGACAGGTAGAATCTATGCCAGGTTCGAACTTCAAAGAGGCACTATTGAAAAAAATACTACCCGATTACTGGCAACTTCTAATCGCAATTTTTATTTTCTTTGCGTTAATGGCTGGAATCGTCGTTTTTTCACTGAAAATCACGAACGGGCATTTCGTTTACACGCAGGATGACCCGTACATATCGATGGCGACTGCGAGAAACTGGGTGCGATACGGCGTGTGGGGGGTGGATCGTTATCGCTTCAGTTCCTCCACTTCATCATTGCTCTGGCCTCTGTTGTTGGCGATCTGTTATAAGCTCGTCGGAGTGCACGCCACCATTCCGTTGGCGTTGAATCTTTTGTTGGTGTGCGCAGTGTTTATCGTGGCGAATAGACTCTTAAAAAAACGCTCCCTTTCCTCCGCTTGGATAGCCGTCACGCTTTTCGCCATGATCCTCATGGTTCCCTTGCCCCTGCTTGTGACCTCGGGGCTTGAGCATGCACTCCATTCCCTCTCTATCCTGCTCCTCCTCTTCTACGGAACGGAAACGATATGCCGGAAGGGAAGGTTGAGTTCGCATGATACGCTCATGCTCGGATTGTTATCCATGTTTGCAGTCATGAGCAGATATGAGAGCGTCGCCCTCATCGCAGTCATTATTCTCGCTTTGGCACTCCGAAAAAGATTGCTCGCCGGCCTTTTCACCGCCTTCGCCGCTTCGATTCCTATCATTGCATGGGGTTTGATCTCAATCCATTACGGAGCCTATTTCCTCCCAAATTCAATTCTGTTAAAAAGCAGAGTTCCCGCGGTCAGCGCGGTGAACCCGATGGGGATTTTCCTAACCACCAGCGTTGAAACCGTGATGGCACATCCATTCCTACCTATATTATCTCTGTTCCCCCTCCTCTACCTTCTTTTTTCACGGATGCAAGGCGACATTGAACCATCCCTGCAAACATTGAATCTCCTCTTTTTCCTGATGGATTGGGCTCAAATTCTCTTTGGCAAATTAGATTCTTTTTACAGATATGACGGCTACGTGATCATATCCGGAGTGATGGTAATCGCCATAGACATGGATCGAATTTTACGAGGTCAAGTTACAGGGTTCGGGTTTCGATGCAAACTCGGTGTCGCAGGCAATGCGATTATGATCCTCACGGGGATCGGCATCGTCTCAATGGGGTTCCAAAGAGGCGTAAACGCCTTGGAGGCTCTTCCACGAGCGTCCGCGAACATCTACGAACAGCAATATCAAATGGGGCTTTTTGTTCGACAATTCTACACCGGAGAGACCGTGGCGGCGAACGACATTGGATGCATCAACTATTTGGCGGATATTCATTGCCTCGATATTTGGGGGTTAGCCAATATGAACGCCGCAAAGCTTCGCATTCAAGGTGATGTGAACCCGCAAACGATCGGAGACCTTGTAAAAAGGAAGGGAGCCAGGATAGTGATGATCTATGACACATGGTTTCCGAACGCAATTCCAAGTCAATGGACTCGAGAAGGGCGCTGGGTTATCCCATTCAATATCGTGGACGGGGACAACACAGTCACATTCTACGCACCATCTCCTAATGACCGAGACAAACTCCTGCGCTCTCTCCGCGGATATTCCTCGCATTTGCCGGAAGAGGTTCTTCAATGCGGAGCGTATACTCTGGGACAAACCCGAATTCGTTGACCTTATTGCCGACAAGCGCATGGGTTTCAGGGTATAAATTTGGTGATCATTCCATGCATGGGTTACACTTATTTTCAAGAGGCGTTGTTCAGGGAGATTTGAAAGAGGCATGCAGATACGAAAAGCCGTCACCACGGACGTACCGGCAATCCAGCAACTCATTAACGGCTACGCGGACAAAGGCGCGATGCTTCACCGCAGCCTAAGCGAACTGTATGAGAACATCAGGGATTTTTGGGTTGTTACCCTCGATGACGAGATTGCGGGTTGCGCCGCATTGCATATCAGTTGGAAAGACCTTGCGGAGCTGAAGTCCTTGGCGGTTCGAGAGGATTGCCAAGGGAGAGGTTACGCCCGCTCGTTGATTGACGCCTGTCTGAGAGAGGCGATGAGTTTATCCGTGGGAAAGGTCTTTGCATTGACATATGTGCCTGAGCTCTTTGAAAAGTTGGGGTTTCAGCGCACGGATAAAGCGTTGTTGCCGCGAAAAGTGTGGACCGAATGCGTCTATTGCCCCAAGTTTCCCGATTGCGGAGAGATCGCCGTTATTTTCCAGCAAATCTAAAATTTCCGCCTGAACAGACCGATCGAACAAATCGGACGGATCAGCCTGAGCAGAAGAAAAAACTGAAAAGGATGCACAATGACTCGATCCATTTTGGTTGTCATATTACTTCTCTGTGTCCCCTTAACTTGTCGGAGCCTCACCTATTATGTCAATTCGAATCAAGGAGACGATAGCCATTCCGGTCTCTCCCCCGCTGAGGCATGGAAAACCCTCGACAAGGTGAACCAAATAATATTCAAACCGGGCGACCGCATACTTTTCAGAGCCGGCACGAAATACGCAGGTCGATTGAAGCCTCAGGGGTCTGGCACGGCGCACAATCCCATACGCATCGATAAATACGGGAAGGGCGCTTTGCCGCGCATCGACGGGGAGGGCAAATACGAAGCCACACTGGAGCTTTACAACGACGAGGGCTGGGAGGTGAGCGATTTAGAGATCACCAATCTCGGTCCCACGCAGCAGGCTGGCAGAAAAGGGGTGTATCTGAATCTACATGACTATGGCGTGGCGCATCACCTTGTGTTGAAAAACCTCTATGTTCATGATGTTAATGGAAGCGACTTAAAGAAATCGGGCGCAGGATACGGAATATTTTGGGATGTCAAGGGCAACGTTAAAAAAAGCCGATATGATGGACTTTTGATCGAAGGTTGCCATCTCGTCAAGTGCGATCGAAACGGAATATGCGGAGCGGGCTATTGGTCTCGCCAAGATTGGTTCCCATGCCTGCATGTTGTCATTAGAAACAACTTGCTGGAGGATATCGGCGGAGATGGCATAGTGCCTGTGGCTTGCGATGGCTGTATCGTCGAGCATAATGTATTGCGCGGTTGCGGCAAGCGCTTTCCACCCGGTGACGCTGCCGCGGGAATATGGCCATGGAGTTGCGACAACACGATTGTACAGTACAATGAAGTCAGCGGACAGAGTGGATATTGGGATAGCCAGGGATTTGATTCCGACTGGAATTGCCGTAACACAATCATCCAATATAATTACAGCCACGACAACGAAGGCGGTTTCCTACTCATTTGCGATGATGGAAGCTCAAAAATGCCATGGAGCGTTGGCAACATTGGAACGATCGTGCGATACAATATCAGCATCAACGATGGCTACAGAATGAAGGGCTACGCCGCCGGATTCTCACCCACGTTCAACATTTCCGGTCCGGTGGAGGACACCCATATTTACAACAACACAATCATCATGGGGAAGAAAGCCAACCCTAAAATGGACACCACTTTGGTGAACATGGGCAATTGGAACGGCTGGGCTAGCGACACTTATTTTTCCAATAACATCTTTTACGCTGCGGATAGCATGAAATACAAGTTCGGGAACGCGAAAAACACGGTTTTCGATCACAATCTCTATGCAGGCGGACAAGTGAACATGCCGATGGACGAACACGCCATCCGCCAAAATCCGGGGCTTGTCCGCATCCCGCTTAAAGCCCCCGATTGGAAAAAGTTGTCGGAACTCGCGCCGGGAAAAGGATCTCCCTGCATCGAAGCCGGCGTGGTTATCCCGGACAATGGAGGCAAGGATTTCATAGGCGACACGGTTCCGATAAACACCCCTCCCGCAATCGGCGCATTGGAACCAAAACACTGAAACGGTATCGGGAGCGGTTCGTAATACATATGATTCAACACTACAATAGAAACGAAGGAGATTATCATGGATGGAGGCAGTCTGTTTAGTACGTTAGGAATGCCGCTGATTATTATTATTATCCTCGCGATCTTTTTTCTCCCCGCGATCATCAAGGTGCTGCCGGACTGGGAAAGGGCGGTGATTCTTCGTTTTGGCAAATTCCATCGCGTTACCGGTCCCGGAATTATCTTTTTAATTCCGTATATTGATCGCGCTATAAGGGTGGACACCCGAATCGTGACCATGGACGTACCGAAGCAGGAGATGATGACACGCGATAACGTGCCGGTAACCGTGGACGCTGTGGTGCTATTCAAGGTGGTGGATCCGAGCTCCGCAATCCTGAAAATTGAGAACTTCATTCGCACGTCCTCGCTCATAGCACAAACCTCCTTGCGCAGCACCATTGGTCAGGTGGAGTTGGATACGGTTCTCTCCCAGCGCAATCAGATTAATCAAAGCCTGCAAACCACCATCGATGAACAGACCGAGCCCTTCGGCGTGAAGGTTACGGGCGTGGAGGTGCGGGACGTAGCTCTACCCGAAGGCATGAGACGGGCGATGGCGGCTCAAGCGGAAGGCGAGCGAGAACGGAGAGCGAAGGTTATCAACTCGCAGGGAGAGTTTGAAGCTGCGGCTAAATTGGTTGAGGCTGCGGAGCTTATCGCCAAGGAGCCCGCCGCATTGCAATTGCGCTATCTACAAACCATGAGGGATATCGCCTCCGAGCGCAGCAACATGATCATCCTGCCGATCCCGATTGATTTATTGACGCCTTTCATGGAAATGGCGAAAGCAAGCGGCAAAAATGACTTGCCAGTCCCGCCCGCCCAGAGCTGAGATGTGAAACTCCAAAGGGAGCGTTTGGATGATTCCACGCTCCCTTGTTTTATGATCGAAGCTTCAACTGCGTTTATTGATTCACCCCCGCAATTTCGAGGATGGCTCTCATATCCAGGTGCCGCCTGAAATGATCCGCCAAAAGGTCATAGTTTCCTTGTTTGTCGAGCAGCCTTTTGGAAGGGGCGTATTCCGGGTCGAGCAGATGCAAGAACCAACATCGAGCCTCCGGCTCATCGAAAAGCCCGTGCAGGTAACATCCGAACACTCTGCGATCCTCGCTCCACGCTCCGTCATATCCACTAACCGGAGAGCCATTGCGTGAGGATATCGTTAGAAATGGTTTACAATCTCCTGTCATCCTCGTCTTACCCATATGTATCTCATAGCCGCATACTTTGACTTGTTCTCCTCGGATAACTCCTGCGGAGTGGCACAGCGTTTTCCGCTTTTCCAACACCGTCTCCAAAGGCAAAACACCCAAGCCATCGCTCTCGCCTTTCATGCCCTCCACGCCGTATGGATCCTTGACGGTTACGCCAAGCATCTGGTATCCCCCGCAGATACCGACGATCACCCCGCCGCTTTCACGATACTCCCGGATGCGCGGTTCCCACCCCTGTTCGCGAAGCCATGCCAAGTCGCAGCGCACATTCTTGGAACCGGGTAAAATCAGAGCTTTGTAGGGTTTCAATGAAACGGATGCCTGAAGATATCTTAGTTGAACTGATTCCTCGTTTTGTAGAGCCTGCAGATCGGTGAAATTGGAGATATGTGGCGGAGACAACACCGCTATCGCGATTTTCCCAGGCTCCAGAGGATCGTTGGAATCGATCATTGGATCCAGGGTGACAGCGTCCTCGGCGTCAATTGCGATATGCCTGAAGTAAGGGATCACCCCCAGCACGGGGACTTGCGACATATCCTCCAGCATTCGAACCCCGTCAGCGAAAAGGTTGATATCCCCTCGAAATCGGTTGATAATCACCCCTTTAACCAGAACTCTATCCTCAGGAGGAAGCACCGCGAGCGTTCCCACAACCTGAGCGAAGACCCCGCCTCTGTCTATGTCCGCCACAAGGATCACCGCAGCGTCGGCGATGCGGGCGGTTTTAAAGTTGACGAAATCACGATCATACAGGTTCATCTCCGCGCAAGACCCCGCCCCTTCGATAATGAGTAGATCATGATTTCTCATCATCCCGAGGAGGCTCTCCTTCGCCGTTTGCGCCAAGCGATCCGACGCCTTTAAGTGATTCCCGGCGGATTTTTCCGACCAAACCTTTCCTCGCAGGACAACCTGCACCCCCTTTTCCGCGCTCGGTTTGAGGAGGACTGGGTTCATGTGAACGATTGGAACAATCCGCGCCGCCTCAGCTTGCACTATCTGCGCCCGCCCCATCTCCAAGCCATCCGGAGTGACCCCCGAATTATTGGACATGTTTTGCGCCTTGTACGGCGCCACCCGAACGCCTCGGTCGCTGAATATCCTGCAGAGAGCTGTCGCCACCACGCTCTTTCCCACGTCTGACGCGGTTCCCAAAATCGCCAGGTTCCTCATATCTTCCTCTCCTTTTACTTGATTCAGTATTGCACGAAGAACAACAGCTGAGATTAATGTATTCCATTCCAATGTCACCAAACGGCATATACAGCGACAGAGGACATTACAGGTCGAGTTTCATGGGAGTAATTCCCAATTCCATCCTTGATAAAGTGAAGACATTCCAAATATGTCTTCGGCCTATCGAATGGGTCGCTTTTCGGAATGTGGCTTTGCATCCAGGCGAAGCGCAATGATTCCCATCAAAAAACAATACCATGGGATCTGATACTATGGTATGATAGAATATAAAAGCTAGAAAAATGCAGCATCATCAGTTTTTATCCTATCTACAGGAGGTGCTTCGAGATGAGCGAAATCGACAGTTTATTACGTGACAAGGCTATTGAGGCGATAAGCGTATGGGAGCGACCTTCATACGCATCCAATCCCGCACTCAAAAAATTGCGTGCTCTCGGGACGGAGTTATGGCTCGACACCGGAGAGATCGAGGAGGCACGCAAAGTATGGCGGCGTGAGTTCCAAGCAATGACCACGAACAACACCTTGGTGAACCAGGTAATTCAACGAGGGGAAGTCGATGAGTCGCTCAAGAAATTGATCCGAATGATTCCCGTCGATAAGATGAGCGAGCAAGAGAGGGTCATGGAACTTGGTTTCGCCGCGAATTGCGTGGTGGCAATCCGACTTATACGCGCATTTGACGCTCATGTGAGCGTGGAATTGCATCCATCGGTGGCTGAGGATATCGACCGTACCGTTTATTACGCCGAACGATATTACGCCATATGTCCGGAGAGGTTTATCATCAAAATACCGCTTACCCCGGAGGGGTGTTGCGCGGTGCACCGCGTCAGGAGCAAGGGAATCCCGGTCAATTACACGCTTGGATTTTCCGCAAGACAGAATTACATGGCGGCGCTTCTTGCAAATCCGTCCTACTGCAATGTGTTTCTGGGCAGATTGAATGTGGTGGTATCGGAAAATGGATTTGGTGACGGATGCAATGTGGGAGAGAAAGCCTCCCTCGCGACCCAGCGAGCCATCCTCTCCATACGCGAAAGAGGATTATCACAAACCCGACTGATCGCCGCATCCATGAGGGAGCCTTCACAAATCACCAAGTTGGCTGGCATGGACGTATTCACCATTCCACCGAAAGTGGTGGCGGATTTCATGGCGGAGGATCAGGAAACCAACAGCCTCCACTCTCATGTGGCTGAAAAGTTGGCGGTGAACATACAACCCGAGGATATGCGACCCTATTTTGACATGCTCTGGTGCGTGAAGGAAAACGTGCATAAAATGGCGTTGCATTTGGGTTCAATGGATTATCTCCATCTCACCGGGGAGGACATCCGAACGGCTGACTCAGATTTCCAGACTCATCTCTTCCATCGTTTCACTCCCGAGGAGAAGTTGGAAATCAGAGAGCATGGAAAAATCCCGGACCTGAAGCGATGGATTTCGGATCCGACCATCTCCTTGGATGATTTGATGACACAGTCGGCTCTTCAATCCTTTACAAAGGATCAGATGGAATTGGATAATCATCTTGCAAAGCTGATGCATGCATAATCACCTCGTTTCAACGCACTTGCATTAACGAATTATGTGCGGTATTCTGATTGGGCGGAGAGATTGTTTTCTCCGCCTTTCGCCTTAATTTCGTTTAATTTCATAATATAGATACCGGCAACTGCAAAACACGCAAACCGGGGGTGCAAGAGAGGTTTGCTGTTTTTTACGGGAGTCGCATTGGTAAGGAATACATGAATCAGGTGAACAACCCTCCCCATTGTCCGAAATGCAAGGAGGATGTTGAGGAAGGACGAGCGTTTTGCCCCTACTGCGGAGAGCCGTTAACCGTTTACGCGGACGCCTCCGATTTCAAGGGACCCAACGCCGCGAAAAAAGAGAAGGTCGCACGCTTGGATATCAAGCCTCCCGCCATCTACGAAATGATGGCGTTATTGATTTCCTGGACGCTCTTCTCCCCCGTCGGCTCCTTGGTGCATCTCTTCACGCATCGCACGGTGACCAACTCCAGTGGGACGAATTACTTGAATGCATCCTTCGGAGCGTTGCAGGTGATTTTTTATGCGGCCTTTCTAATCCCGGTATCACTGGCGATACTGTTTCTCGCTTACTCGGCATGGACGCAAAAAAGATGGGCTTGGAACGCATGCCTACTGTTTCTCACGGTTCCTCTGTTCTCATCCCTTTTAGGGTATTGGCCCGCTTCCGGATTCTGGAGACTAGCATGGATTCTCTTTATTCTACATGCAGGCTATTTCTGGCTCCTTGCACGCACTCGGGAGTGGTATGCGTGCGTGTAGGATTGAGAGCACCCCGTGTATTAGCAATAAAAAACAAGGAACATCATCCAACTTGATTTCATGGATTTAAAGGTATAAAATAGAAGCCAGACGCTTACCAATTGAATGAGGTGAGTTACCGACTCTTCTTTGCATTTCTCGTATTATCCTTGGCGCCCGAAGCGAACGCACTTCGCTTTTTTCTCGCTTCCCGTGGGATAGCGTACCGTTTCAAACATATTAAAGCGTCACCTTGACGTATGGGATGGATAACCATGGAGAACAGATGCGCCGCAATTGATGTCGGTACGAACACCGTTAAACTCACCATAGTTGAGAAGGAATCCCGCAACGCTTTCATTCCCTTGGTGGACACTGCGGTAACCACACGACTAGGAGAGGGCATTCATGCAAAGCGACTTAGAGAGACCGCGATTCGCCGCACGATCAATTGCCTGCAGGATTATATCGCCTTGTGCCGCGCGCATCATGTGGAGCGCGTTGCCGCCGTGGGAACGTCCGCCCTCCGAGATGCGGTAAATCGAGATGAGTTTCTGGAAAGAGCGGCGGAACTCGGACTGAACGTGAAGGTCATTTCAGGGGAGGAGGAGGCGCGTCTCTCTTTTCTGGCGGTTTCGCGCGATCCGTTATGGCGTTCCGCGGATAGGGTCGTTGTCGTGGATATCGGTGGGGGCAGTTCGGAGCTTATCCTTGGCGAGCCGAGGCTGGGGGATATTCAAGAGCGTATCAGCTTTCAGATCGGGGCTGTGCGGTTGACGGAGACTTGCATTCGCTCCGACCCGCCAAGCATACGCGACATGGCGGAATCCAACGCCGCCGTCTCAGAAGCGATGAAGGGATTCTCCTTGCCAGACTCATCCATGATAGCCGTTGGAGTTGGAGGGACGTTCGTCAACATGGCTGCGGTAAAGGAGGGGATGGAGCAAAAAAATCCCGAACGGCTGCATGGTGTTCGATTGACATCATTGGACGTGGAGGCGCAAATCACCCTTTACGCCTCGAAAACCATTGAGGAGCGGAAAAGAATCACCGGACTTGACCCGGCACGCGCGGATATCATTCTTGGAGGCGCGATCATCCTATCTCAAATTCTCAGCCATTGCGGACAGGATTCCATCCATTGCAGCACGCGGGGTTTGCGATGGGGGGTGTTGTACGATGCGTTCCGCTGATAACCGACTGTATAATCGCCGCTCATCCCTATTAAGAGAGCATTTATCCGCCACTCAAAATTGTTATTGTGAGGGGAGTTATGGATTCCAAATTGCAACTTGACGCCATATTGCAAATTGCCAGTCGTTACAATTATGATTCGCTTCATTCACATCAGGTTGAATGCCTCGCAGGCACTATCTTTATGGAGTTGCTGGAATACCATCAACTGAGCAGGGATGATCGGAAGCTTTTGGAATATGCGGCCATATTGCACGACATCGGCTACTACGTCGCCAGAAAATCCCACCATCGCCATACGATGATGATGATCCTGACCGAACCGCTCATTCCGTTCGACAGAGAGGATGTCAAAGTGATAGCCAATGTCGCAAGGTATCACCGCAAGGCTCTTCCCACTCCCGAGCATACCGTTTTCGGCACACTGAACGAAGCGGACAGGCAAAAAGTTCGCATTCTTGCCGGGATACTGCGTGTTGCCGATGCGCTGGATCACGCCCACAAGAGCCTGGTGAAGGAATTGACATGCGAAGTGACGGAGGACTCCGTCGTATTTCATATCGTTTCCGATCAAGATTTGCCAGAGGAGATAGCATCCCTGAACGCTCGCGGGGATCTATTCCGTGAGGTGTTTCGCAAAACTCCGAAGGTAAAGGTCGAGGTGCCAAGGCTTGCCTCACCTCAGGCGGTTTTTCAAACGTCATGAAAATACTCGCAGCCATTGATATCGGCACCAACGCCATCCGTTTGGAAGTGGTTCGAATTGAAGCGGATCATAGCCTGACCACGCTTTCCCAGCAAAAAGAGACCGTGCGACTCGGAGAGGGCGAATTCGCCACCAACCACATGTCCCCCGCTGCCATCGAAAGAGGCGCTCTCGTTTGCGCTCGTTTCGCGGATATGGCGCGAGGTTTCGGCGCCGAAGAGATCATCGCATTGGCGACATCCGCCGTTCGCGAAGCGGAAAACAAGCTTGATTTTCTGGAAAGAGTGAATAAGGAGGCCGATCTGGACGTGAAGGTGATCTCCGGACCGGAGGAGGCACGCCTGATCTATCTCGGGGTGTCAAGCGGAGCCGCCATAGGAGACAAGCGTTGCATCTTCATAGATATAGGCGGCGGCAGTACCGAGTTGATTCTTGGGGATGGAAACGATTACTTCCGCTTGGAGAGTTTGAAGCTAGGGTCCATCCGCCTATCAAACAAATTCCTTCAAGGAGAGAAGGGCGCCATCTCACCGGACAAGATGCAGAAGTTGAGGGAATACGTCAGGGGCATTGTAAGTCACACAACGCGTAACCTCACCGATTTCGGATATGAAGCGGTATATGGCAGCGCCGGCACGATCACCAACCTTGCCGATATCACCGCAAGAAGGCTTGGCGACTCGCCTTCCTCCTTGTTGAACTACTCCGTAAAGGTCTCCGATTTGCAATCCAGCGTGGATATGCTTGCCAAGCTAAATTTGGAGGATAGGCGCAAGGTGCCGGGATTGGATCCAGATCGAGCGGACATCATACTCGGGGGTGCGGTGACACTGATGACCATCTTGGAGAATTTAAAGGCTGAGAGGTTGATCATCAGCGACCGAGGGTTGAGGGATGGTATCATTGTGGACAGGCTTATGCAGGAGGCTCCCTCCAGTCCGCTCTTCGACAACACCTCCCTGCGGAAAAGAAGCATCCTGCAATTCGCCCGCTCATGTAATTATGATGCCGAGCATGCGAAACAGGTTGCCAGGATCGCCTGTCAGCTTTTTGACGAGATGAAGCGATTGGGGTTTCATCCCTACGGACCGAAGGAGAGGGAGTTGTTGGAATTCGCGGCATATCTGCACGACATTGGATGCTTCCTCTCTCACACGAACCATCAAAAACACGCCTATTATCTTATTCGCAACGCCGACATATTAGGGTTCAACGATACGGAAATCGCTATCATCGCGAATATCGCTCTTTACCATCGAAAAGGCGTTCCCAGGAAAAAACATGAGAATCTCGCTTCATTAACTCGACCGGTTCGGCACCTTATCAGCGTTCTTTCGGCGATCATTAGGATTGCGGAGGGGTTGGATCGAAGCCACTTGAATTTGGTTCAAGGGGTGAGGATGGAACCCGCTCATAATCCGGACAGGCTCATCCTCACGATTCTTTCCGAGGCGGATTGTCAATTGGAGATATGGTGGGTGGAGGAGAACAAGCATCTTTTCGAAACGGTATTCGACAACTCCTTATCCATCTCCGTCCACAAACCGGAATAACCATTCCCCCACCGTCGGCGCTTAAGGCTTCACCGCCATTTTGGTTATTTCATCCCCGAGTGTGATTTTATCCACGACATTCATCCCCGAGATCACCTTCCCGAACACGCAATAGTTTCCATCGAGGAAATGGTTGGATTTCAGATTGATATAGAACTGCCCATTTGCTGAATTGGACTTCGGTGCGTTCAACGCCATCGCCACCGTGCCGGTGATATTCTGCAAATTGTTTTTCTCGAATGGAACATACACCCCCGAGCCTCCCGTTCCAAGACGAGCCTCCTGTATTTGATTCGGCGTCATCTGGGCTAACTGTTGAGTGGTGTATTTGCGCGTTTGCGGATCTCCCGCCTGCACAACAAAATTCGGCTCCACTCTATGGAACTTGATCCCGTTATAATAACCGGAGGTCACCAACCGCTTGAATTCCGCGACAGTTTTAGGGGCAGCTTGAGGGTAAAGCTGCATTGTGACATCGCCTTTGCCCGCGATGGTCATGACGACATTGAACGCCCCTTTCATCGGCGGCTTGAAAACCTCCGTTGGAGTGGATGTGGAAGCCGTGGAAGTGGAAGACGACGAACTCGAAGAGCTTGTGTTATCCTGGTCCGCCGGATTGCCTATCAGACCACCCTTGGGGGGTTTCGGCTCGACGATGAACATAACAAGAAGACCAAAGATAACGATTCCGAAAATCCAGAGAATTGATTTCATAGTTCAACCTTACATGTGAAGATGTGATAATTGATTGTTTACGCGGGTTCGATTTTACACAATAGACGAACAATTGTCAACAAAATCCATGCTTTCATGGATGAGCAAAATGCTCGGCGTGGGTATTCCCTCATTCCTGGAAGCCATTATGCGTATGATCCCTGAATTTTGCAATTTGCTCATGGTATAATTCAATAATCAATCGCCAAGGGCGTTTTGCATTCCTTTGGCGGTTTTCTTTTACGGAGCAGGTCTCATTCCCGTATTAAATACGCATACAACGCAAATTTCATCACGAGGAAACCATCAATGAGCAAACGCTCAGGGAAAACTGTCCGTCTGTTGGTCTCAGTGGCATTCGTCATCGTGGGTGGACTGATATCCGATCTTAACGTGGCGGCGTTCTGGAAACCTATCATACAGAACCTCGGTCTTTCCTTCATCGTTACCGGCGTGGTCAGCATCTTTTACACGACATCCATTCTTCATTTGGAATCCGAAGAGGAGGGCGATGTCGTATCCGAAAAGGTGCTCGAGAAGCTTCAGAACCGACTGCCGATCACCAACGGGATACGCATGGTCACTCACGCTCGAAAAGGGGCGGATGCATATTACTCGTGGATCACCGCTCCTGGCAATCCCGACCTGTTTTTCGCGGGGAGATCTGTGCTGCATCGCATCGATTATGACATGAAACAGCGAGGGAAAGGATCCGCTGAAAAGGTTATCGCCGCGCGATTGAAAGCCGGGGCGACCATCAGAGTCCTGTTTTTGGACCCGCGCTCCTGCCTCATTGAACGCCTCGCCAAGGAATCCGGGCAGATGAAAGAGGCGATGCTCTCCGATATCGCCAACTCCCTAGGCATATGTCAGCGACTGTACGCTCAGTTTTTGAAAGGACATCGGTTCAGTTCACGCTCGCGACTGGAAATTCGGGTGTACGATGAGACGCCCTATTTCGCCTATCACAAACAGGATGACAAGGTGTTTGTTGGTTTTTATTTCATGAGCGGTCTCGGTCAGGACTCCGCGGCGTTCGAAACATTGGATTCCGAAACGCGCAAACTGTTCGGAGATCATTTCGCCACCATTTTCAGCTCCGCAAGCCGGCTCCTGGAACTCATCCCTCACAGAGCGGATCCTCTGATGGATTTACAGCTAATGGAGGAGATGCGAACGGCGCTTGCTGAAACGCTGGGAGAAGAGCGCACAGCGCAAATCATGGGTGCATCCGGTGATAACTTACACAACAACCACACCGTATAGGAAATGAACCTTCAAGAAAACGAAGTCTTGGCGTCTGTCAATTCATTCCGACATCCGATTTTCAAAGGGGTGGAAGGATTGATTCCGCTTTTTCCGCAACGGGTGATAAAATATTAAAAAGTGATGGAGGATGCATGCTCGCAAAACGAATTATCCCGTGCTTGGATGTCAAAGAGGGTCGGGTTGTGAAGGGAGTGAATTTTCTTAACCTTCGCGACGCAGGCGATCCCGTGGAGTTAGCCTCCCGATACGATCAGATGGGGGCGGACGAGCTTGTCTTTTTGGATATTACGGCAAGTCACGAGAAACGAGACATCATCTACGATGTGGCGGCAAGGGTGGCGGAGCAGGTTTTCATCCCATTCACTGTCGGCGGCGGCATTCGAACCACCGACGATTTTCGTAAGATTCTCAAGGCGGGAGCGGACAAAGTCAGCGTAAACACCGCAGCCATACAGAGACCGGAGATTCTCACCGAGGCGGCGCGGCAATTTGGCAACCAGTGCGTGGTCGTGGCTATCGATCCCAAGCGAACTGGAACCTATACAAACGGCGCCCCCAAATGGGAGGTGTTCATCCACGGCGGACGAACTCCCACTGGGGTTGATGCATTGGATTGGGCGCAGAGAGCGGAGGAGTTGGGAGCAGGCGAGATCCTTCTGACCAGCATGGACAGAGACGGCACCCAAGTGGGATACGATTTGGAGCTGACAAGTGCAGTGGCGAGCAGAGTGTCGATTCCCGTGATAGCCTCAGGCGGGGCGGGGACACCGCATCATTGCCTGGAGGCCCTTACGGATGGGCAAGCGGATGCGGCGCTGATCGCTTCCATGGTTCATGATGGAACCTACACCATTCGGGAGATCAAGGACTATCTCCAAGCCAAAGGCGTTTGTGTAAGATAAGAAGCAAACGCCAAATGGTTCGCTGAGCTTGCAATAAGCGTTTTTAAACTCATTTACAGGCTTTTCAGTTTAGTTTCAAATGCCAGCCTGCAATGGTGGTATTTTGACGACATTTAAAAACACAGGTAATTTCAAAATTCGTTTTCAGGTATTTAGCCGAGCGTGAAATGAGCGATAATAGCCTCATTTCCTGAATTTTGCAATTACCTCAACAATTAACTATCAACGGGCTGTGCAGCACGCATTTCGGACGATTAACGTCCATACAGGCGTATCACACTCCTCTCCAAACAGAAAGGGCGATCCTTGGAAGCGTTAAAAGATTTGAAGTTTGACGGAAACGGATTAATTCCGGCTGTTGTTCAGGATGCTGAAAACGGACAGGTGTTAATGGTCGGATATATGAACCGTGAAGCGGTGGAACAGACCATCCTCACGAAAAAAGTGACATTTTGGAGTCGCTCCCGACAGAAATTTTGGATAAAGGGAGAGACGAGCGGTCATTTTCAGCATCTGAAAAGACTATACGTTGATTGCGACCAAGACTGTCTTCTAGCGGAGGTTGAGCAGGAAGGAGCGGCGTGCCATGAAGGCTATCGTTCCTGTTTCTTTCGAGAGGTGCAATCATCCGGAGAACGCCTGGAGATTATCGCCACTCAATTAAAAACGCCGGAAGAGATATACGGAAAAAAGTGATAAGATACATATCTCATTCCAATCGTTTCCGAATGTCATCCTGTTGCCGAAACAGAGTTCCGCATGCTTTTTCCCTCATGGAGTTTCATTCCAAGGTTCATGCGTGCCTTTCGAAGCAACTTAATGCAGTAAAAATCCAAACGTCTTCAGGGAGGCTCCATTGCATCCATCATTTCAACGCACGATCGTTATACTGAGCGCATGCGCGCTTATTCTTTTGGGACTCCCTCCAAAGGGATACGCCGCCACAAAATATCCAGGCATTATGCCGATCACGGAAGTTCACGCGGGGATGACGGGATACGGATTGACCGTTTTCCGTGGAACAACGATATCCAAATTCAGCGTCAAAGTGATCGGGGTCGTGAAAAAAGGCTCCATGGTCGTTCCGGGGCATGATATGATCCTGGTTCGCATGTCTGGCGGCCCCATGACCACTCGGAAAGCGAACCTCATTCGCGGTATGAGCGGCAGTCCCGTCTACATTGACGGCAAGATCATCGGCGCATTCTCTCAAGGGGAGCCGATGTCCACGGAACCCTTGGGCGGCGTCACTCCAATTCAGGACATGCTCTCGGAATGGGATCCGCATCTCCCCACCAAACCGGTGGCTCTTCTCCCGAACAACCATACACAAACGATAGTTCTAAGCAAGCCTCTTTACGCAGGCTCAAGGAAAATCACTCGTATTGTTTATAATGTTCCTCAGGACGAGCACATATTTTCACATGGAACCACCTTGGTGATGCATCCATGCACAACCTTTATGACATGTTCGGGCTTAACGGGGAATGCTTTCAACCATCTTAAAAAAATGATGTCGCGGTATAACGTGGACGTCGTGAAACAGGTGGCGGGCATGGGGATAAAAAAGAACTTCAAAGGCGCGGCGTTGGTTCCGGGAGCCTCATTCTCTATGATGCTCGCCACCGGCGACCTGTATGCCGGAGCGACAGGCACGGTAACTTATCGACTAGGCAACCGTATTCTTGGATTCGGTCACCCCTTCATGGATATCGGGCCGATTGACGCTCCGATATGTTCCGCATATGTGTATGACGTTTATCCGCTGCTCGAAGGATCGTATAAAATAGCCAGCCCAGGTCCGATCGTGGGGGCTTCCGATCAGGATAGGAATTTCGCCGTAAGCGGATACATCGGCAGACAGCCTAAGATGATTCCCGTAACTGTGAACGTTCAGGATCAGACCACAGGCCGCGCCAAGGTGTTTCATGTGCAGGTAATCAGACATCCCGACCTTTGGGCGGGATTGGTCAGTTCCGTAACGGAATCGGCGATTGATGAGATCCATAGCGAACCGGGTCCCACAGTAGCAAACGTCGTAACGACCGTGGATACCGATGGATACGGAGTGGTCACTCGCAAAAACATTTGTTACGATAGCCAAGCCATCGATGCAAGCGCAACCGATGATTTGGATAACATACTGGATATCCTCACCGCTAACCCCTTCCACCCGGTCTCGATAAAAAGCGCAAACATATCCGTGGTGATGCACAGCGCACACGATACCGCCGTTTTAAAACGGATATTT
>JAJZOL010000063.1 GCA_021811565.1 bacterium
CCGTTCGCATGTTCGTCTATTTCGAATTTCACTATCCTCCTTATTGTTTGCAAAACAGAGATACGGTATTCTGAATCCACACTGAATAACATGAAACTGGAGCGTTATGCATGACATCAAACACAAATGACCAATTCGTAATCCCGAGAGCGGAACACCCGAGACCCGACCGAATGCGAGAGAATTGGTTATCGTTGAACGGCAAATGGGAATTCGAAATAGACGAACATGCGAACGGTAGGGAGCGCGGACTTACGTCGGGACACGCCCTATCAAACGAAATTCTCGTGCCCTTCTGCCCCGAAAGTCCCCTATCCGGCATCGGCCATTACGACCTTATGAAAAACGTTTGGTACCGTCGCTTTTTCTCCCTGCCCGCAACGATGATGGGGAAACGTGTTCTTCTTCATTTTGGAGCGGTGGATTACAAGGCGACAGTTTATCTTAACGGGGCGTTCGTCGGCGAGCACATCGGCGGGAATTCCGCGTTTTATTTTGAGATAACGCCGTTCCTGAAGGATGGCGAGAATGAGGTGGTGGTGGAGGTGTTTGACGACATCGCGAGCGGCTTGCAGCCCACGGGGAAGCAGACCCACACGGTAAGCGAGGGATGTCTCTACACCCGCACAACAGGCATCTGGCAGAGCGTATGGCTTGAGGCGGTTGGATCCTCCCATATCTTGGATTTTAATATCACACCCGATCCGGATTGCTCCAGGATTTTGATGGAGATATCCGTAAACGGCGAAGACCCCGACCTCACATTGGAGGCGGAGGCGTTTGCGGACGGTGTGGAGATGGGCTCTGAAAAGATATCCGCTCTTTGGAGAGGTAATCGTATTGTTCTCGACTTAAAAGAGAAGAGGCTTTGGACTCATGAGTCTCCTTTCCTGTATGACATGAAACTGACTTTGCGCTCCAATGGAGCCGTAATAGACACCGTTTACAGTTACTTCGGCTTGAGGAAAGTGGAAATCAGCGGCGAGGCGATACTGATCAACGGCAAGAGGATATTCCAGCGGTTAATTCTCGACCAGGGCTTTTATCCTGACGGAATTTGGACCGCTCCTTCCGACGAGGAACTCCGAAGTGATATCGAGCGTTCTCAAGCCGCAGGTTATAACGGTGCAAGGCTGCATCAGAAGGTTTTCGAGCCGCGCTTCCTCTATTGGGCGGACAAACTGGGGTACCTCGTTTGGGGTGAGTACCCGAACTGGGGATACAATAACTCCCGCGAAGGATATTCCGATTACATTCATGAGTGGACGGATATTCTCGTTCGCGATCGAAACCATCCTTCCATCATAGGATGGTGTCCTTTTAACGAAACGCCGTCCTCAGCCGGAGAGTTGCAGCGTATTGTGTTCCACATCACCAAGATAATGGATCCCACGCGTCCCGTCATTGAAACCAGCGGATGGACGCACACCGTGTCAAATCCGGAAGTGCGAGACGATCATGACTATAATCAGGACCCAACTACCTTCAGGGAGCGATGGATGCGTTACTTCGATTCATCCTCCAAAGGCGGCTTAACACCTGCATCCCGTTTGCGCAATGAGGAGGGGAAAGTCAGCACAGCCAATTGGGGGACGCCCTTCATGGTGAGCGAGTTCGGAGGCACTCACTGGGCGGAGAAGGAAACCGGCGAAGGCTGGGGATACGGTGACGGCCCGAGAAGTTTGGAGGAGTTCTATCAGCGTTACCAAGGGCTAGTGGACGCTTTGCTGGATAACCCGCACATGTTCGGGTTCTGCTATACTCAGTTGACGGATGTGGAGCAGGAACATAACGGCCTGTATTACTATGACCGTCGGCCAAAGTTTGACATGGATCGGATTAAGGCGATCACCTCCCGCAAAGCGGCATACGAGGAGGAGGAGTAATCATGCGAAGAAGGGGTGGTTAATGAACCGCCCCTTCAATCCTATCTCCAGTTTTTATGCACGGGCTTTCCGGTCCGCAGGGATCGAATATAAGCCACGGTGATCTTCCAGTAGAGGTAGGGATCCATTTTGCCCGCATTATCCAGGGATCGCACTAAATGGTTATTGGTGGCTGTGGGCATCGGGAGAAGATGCGTGTCCGTCGGCGCCCACCAGTTGTTTTCCGCGTAGTCGTTGAAATCTCCCACCACGACCACCTTTGGCCGCACTCGCAACACCTTTTTCCACTCGGAGATGTAATAGTTTTCATCCCTCCCCCACATATCCGTCGCTGTGACCATTTTTCGCGGTGAGATGAACATCCCCTCCTTATCAGGGTATGCCCCTCCAACGGGGGAGAACCATCCGTAATATCCGGGATGATCCGGTCCCTCAGCCCAGCGTATGGTGAATTTGTTCGCATAGGTCTTGTCAATGGAGGATGCCTCCCACTCTTTTTTCATGGCGAGGTAGGTGTAGACCACGAGCAGAGGCTTGCCATCGAGATAAAAATAGACGTTTCCGCCCTCCTTGCTCACGACGTTTTGCCACACATCCTCCGCCTCCTGCTCGATCGTCATGGGGTTGTGCGTGTAGTTGCATCCACCTATGGCGAATGAGCGATACAGCTTGTGATTAGGATGGTGTCTATTCCACAATGCAAGGCATCGGCCCAACTCCATATCTCTCAAGTAGATGTAATTGAAGTCCACATGAATACCGTTCGTTTCGTCAGTGATGAGGAAGTTCACCCCCGCCTCCGTAAGCATCTTGATATGATCCAGCAATACCTTCGGGTTAATACAATCGTATTGTTGAAACTTGCCCAACGTGAGTGGAAGATAGGGAAGATTCCACGCCTGCCAGCTATTATAAACATTTGGTTTCGGATATTTGTCGCTGCCAGGCAAAACTCTGATAATACGATCGGTTTTATTGTATACCGCTATGCCCGCCTCATGGGGACCATAGGGGTTGCATATCCATTGCCATTCGGAGCCTTTGCCGTATTCTCCCCATTTCCATGGCTGGGCTTGAGATGAGCCATTCAGGGAAAGATTCCAAGAGTTATTCAGCGTGGGGTCGAAATAGATAGCATCCGCTTTTCCATTCCCGTTCACGTCGTAAAGAAATTGGGCATCGGATCCCTTTCCAAAATCCGTTTTGAACGTTTCGGGGGCACCGAAAGACACTCCCGTGGATAACGCCGCCGTCCAGTTACCAGTGTTTTTATAGAATGTCACGGCGTCCGCTTTTCCATCCCCATTGATATCACCAAGCATCTGTGCGCTGGATCCCTCGCCGAAATCTTCAATCCAGACGGAACTCTTTCGATTGCGCCAAATCATCCAGTCGCCTGAATTCGCGTAAAAAGCTACAGGACTTACCTTGCCGTCTCCAACCACATCCGCAGCGAACACCTTCGTCGCATTTTTTCCAAATCCCTCTCCACCCACCCATGTGGTTGGAGATAGGAATCGAGAGCCTTTATCGTTTGCAAACGCCACCCGCCATACTCCCGTTGCTGGATTGAAGACGATGGCGTCCTGTCTGCCGTCGCCGTTCACATCTCCCAGCATTGGGATCTCTCCGGACTGATCGCCGAAGCGGGAAATCCAAACCCTGCCGTTTGTAAATCGCTTGCCGTTTGATTCATACACCGTCCATTTGCCGTTGGTTACGGTAACTGCATCATCTCTTCCATCCCCGTTCACATCGCCGAAAAGAATCACTTTAGGGTTATGATCCAATTTACGCCAGTATATATTTCCTTGCAATGCGTACCAAGGGGAGTACCACGTTCCAATAATCGTTTTGGGATCGGGAGCTGCGGCATTGGCGTGCAATAAACCATTGAAGAGAAGGCAACCGGTAAAGATAAATGAAAATACTCGGGAGATGTGTTGAAGCATGGGGGATTGAACACTCCTTTTTTCGCATCATACGATGTTCGATTAAGTTCGTTGCAATCATTATACTCGGATCTGGCACCCTCCCTTATCCGCCTGTAGTATCCGGAATCGATATTACAATATTATTGAACAAGGAAATTGTTGTCTTTTCGCCAACGAAGTGCCACAATGTACGGGACATTGTCCGACGCGTCGCCCAATTACGCTCGCAACTCCTTCCATGAGTTTTGGCGTGATGAGCGACGCCGTGATATGAAAATCATTTGGAGGTTTACGATGAGTCGTTTTGACCGAAAGCGTTTCGTGCGAAACTCAGGTTGGATTTTTCTCTTATGTGCCGCGATGCTTGGATTCTCCCGGATCGGAGCCATGGCGCAGGACAACACTGTGATTAAAATCCACACAAGCGTTCATTGGACTTGGTATGCACCGCAAAATATCTACAACGAACACAAAGCGGATATCGCCAATTATTACAATTACGCCGATCGCGCCTTCGATTACATCACCCACGCTTGGGGGTTGGAACCGAAGATACAACACTACTCTCTGTTTGTTCGACCCCAAACCGGCGGGGCGTTCGCCGCAGGGGATATCGGAGAGGTCCACGCCGTAACCGGAAAGCAGTCCCCCGGAATCGGTGTTTCATATGATGCTTTCTATAACGTCGCCAACGGCATTAAAGGATTTTGGGGATACGTTTTGATAACCCACGAGATGGTGAATCTCCTTACGGGGCAAATCGTGAGCGGCGGCTGGCCGGTGGATTGGTGGGCGGATCACAAGAGCCCCTTCCCCATGATGACGGCCGTACAGACGGAATACGCGCTTGTTCCGAACGTGGCGATTTATCACGCTCAGCAGCTTAGCGGTCCGCATGGTCAGATGTTCGTCCATCTTAAGGATCAGTATGGTTGGGCGCTTTTCCGCCGTGCATTCTCCATGGCTATCAAGGACGGGATGAATTGGGATAACATCGGACAAAACCCATCTGCGCTTCGCACCAATTATGTATGCGCCTATCTGCAGATGGCTGCTCCGGAGAGCCTGGCGAAATATATCACCCCTGTCGTTCCGGATTACAGCCCGAGCGTGGTGAGGCAAATCATTCAAGCGCACAAGATCATCTCCTCCGCTAATTCCGATCCTTCCCTCAAGGAGGCGTTTTTGCACGGAGATTACCAAAAAGTGCTAGATTCCAAAAAATAATTGGCGTTCATGGAAAATGACGTATCCTGCACAAACGGATACGTCATTTTCCTTGCGATTACATGACGGCTCGGTTTCCCGACAGAGGAACCATGAGTTCACTCCTGGTTTTGCAACTGTAAAACGGTTTTCATGGTGGCTTGAGGCATACGCATAACGTTTTCTTCCGCAACCAACACGCCGGTGGAGATATCATAGCCGAATTTTAAGATTTGAGCCTGATTACCCATTTGCAGCCACACCACTTTACCTCTGTCGCTCTTGCCACTCACCGTGGTGGTTACTCCCGTAATGGGGTCGTGATCCAGTGTTTCACCATTTGTGAGTTTCGCGAGCCCCGACGGCGGAGCCCATACTCCTCCATATTGATACGCACCGCACATCTCCGTGCCAGATTGCGGCATGGAACCCGGCCCTGCGGTCACCGCCGTCGTGTTGAATAATCCCCAGTTTCCGCCACCGCCTTCGGATTTAAGTCTGAATGCCGTGGACAGTGGGAGACTATAGGGTGATCCTGCAACTTGAACGTATATTTTTCCGCGATACGTTAACCCGCCTTCGTGCGAGAACCATTGTGTGGATACGGAGTGGCTCCATGGGATTTGAACCGTGCGCATCTGCACCAAGGTGCCCTCGTTTAGGGTCACACTTGGCGTGTTGTACGCTTCGTTGTCTGCAATTACCGGGGATTTTCTGCCCACTCCCATGCTGTTGAAATGAAGCAGCACCCCTGTCGAGACGTCGTACACATGCAGTTCGCTGGTCTTATCCGTGCTATCCTCGATCCAAACGGCGTTATACTTTTTTCCCCCAAGTTCATAAGGTGCATGCTCCACCTTGCACCATGAAGTGTTCCGGCTTTTCATGTTCCGTAAAATCGATGGATTGACCCAAAACTCCGTCGTCTCTCCCCGGAATGGAGGCATGCCTATGTGCGCCATGGCGATGGGGGTTCCGTTCATTCCTGGAATGAGAAATTGCGTCATATCCGCATAGGCTCTTCCGTGGCTCATCCCAACTATATCCAACTGAGTGTATCCCTGACCAGCGCCGCTGGCTTTGTCCTCGGGACTCCAACGACGGCCATCATCGGATTTCCAGTCGCCATGCGGATCGAATTTCCAATCCTTTCCCTCCCCCGCCACGGTTGCGGATGCGGCGTAATAGGTGAGACGCAAGCCTGGCTTCACCCAGCTTGGTGCACCGCCATGCTGTAATTGCGGGAACAGGGTGAATACCGGCGGCATGACGCCCGGTGAGATCGGACTGTCGGGTATCTTCTCTTGGTTGTGGTGTTTAGTTATTGTATGATCGACAGGATGATACCTCTTCTCGGTTTTTTGCGTTTTATGGGATGCGCCTTGGGATTCTCTTTCAGTGTTCGGGTTAGTGACTGTGGCAGGGGTGGGCCCGCCGCCGGGTTGTTGTGCGGCTGGGTTGTTCGCTCCGCCCTGTTCGATGGATTTGATCGATGACAAGGCGAGTTGGCGGATATCGTTGTAGGGCGAGTTATTCGACACCCATTCCAGAGATTTGATCGCGGCGGATGCGCCATGCCCGATTTGCCCCAAGGTGGTAATGGTGTAATCCAGAAGGGATTCGTCATTGGAATGGAGTTGGGCGATTAATGCCGGAACGGCGGGAGCGGCGTCCGCACCCATGTCATACAGTTTCGAGCAAACGTTCTCCTTCGCTTGGTTTGATGAGCCGGGATCTTTAAGAACGTGTATCAGACTGTCCAGGCTCTGAGCGTTCGCTTGGACGCAAAATCCTGAGATAAGGCAAATGCATACGCACCAAATAATAAGCCGCTGCGAAAATACGCGAAGCGTATTAAAATCGGATAACGGAATTCGATGATCCCACCCGCTCGGAAACAGGCCATAATTGCATTTCTCAATCATACTCTATCCTCCATCTCCATGAATCCTTGCCGCACGGCAATGCAGTCTTTTTGTTCGGATCGCATACAGGAACGAATTCCAAACATATTGTTATATAATCCATGTATTCCGTTCATCTTTAAATATTTCACATGATTTATTATGGAAATGATAGTGGGAATGGATGTAAATCGGTATAGTTTCAACTTTACAAGCACGTGGATATGTTGTTATATGTGAATGCGGGGAGGAATAAGGTCAATATCCTTCATTATCAGAATTTTGCAATTCCCACTGTTGACGCAACATGATAGCCCTTACCGCAAAATCTCCAGCGAGACTGATGTTTTAGCACGTGATGATTTTAGGAAGATTTTGAAAAAGGGGTTGATTGCTTGCATAGGCGTATATTTTGCTGACATGCGTTTTCAAACGGTGAATAATACTCAAATTATCACAGCCGTTTTATATACACCATATTCGATCCCCCCTAAGCGAGTGGCTGCGCTTCAAAATGGATTGCCTGACCGCCGTGGTATGAATATGGAATTGCACGTCAGGTCCGTCCTTATTAAGGAATCAACTCCTTACGGATACGTCAATAACACACCGGATACCGGAACTCCGGAATAAAATGCCGAAACACCAATTAAATTCCGTAAACCGACATTTACGCCAGTGTGAATCGCCAATTGTCCAAGGGGCTTACGCTATTTCATCGGTATATTCCGTCTCCACATTATCGAAATAGAGACCTTGAAACTGTCCCGGCTTGAGATTATCCGGCAAGGTAACTTCGACATGATAGGGCACTCCAGGGAGGAGGGATGCGATATCCGCATAAAACCCAAGAAACGTCTGATTTCCTGAGTTGGGATAGATGCCATTCCAAGCTTTCTTCACCTCCACGTTTTTCCCGTTAATCGTCATTTCCACACTCATATCGGGATTAGGTTCAGCGATATCCACAAAAAGGAAGAGACGATCCGGACCGAGCCATGGGGCGAGAAGGTCATCCTCCGTGTACGGAACCGTCCAGCTTTTCTTTCTCTCAATAAGTTGCGAGAAAATCCTCTCAGGAATGGTGAATTCGCCATGGAAATGGTCGCCTTTGAATTCAGGATCGTATTTCCCCACTTGATGCGCCTGATAAAAAGCTTGCCCTTTGAATTTCACACGGCTATTTACGAAATCCATGCCGCGATTCAAAGTGACGCGCTTGCCGTTGATGCTTATGTCATTCACCCATGCATTATAGGGCAGCAACACCGATAATTCCCTATCCGAACCGACTTCGCCGCGAACATTTGTTAAAATCAATTGACCGTCCGTGAGGATGGCTTCACCAGCGGCATTGCATATTATTGGCAGTGTCGTTTGAGAGGAGCGGTGGATTCTCAGGGCCATAGCGGATGTTCCGAGCATAGGGAGGCTAACCGTGTCCCCCCATTTCCAAAACCCTTCCCGTGGCTTGCCATATTTTCTGCCGGGCAACGGATCCAATTCCTCCAACATAAAGGAATCCCCTTTTTCCAATCCGATACTGCCATCCAATCGAAAAGTGGCGTTCATTGTACGGTAGTTTGGATTAAAAAGAAAGATGAAACCGTTGTCTCCAATGATTGCCGATGTTCCGTCCACTCTACCGATTAAAGGCTGTCCCAAGATGGGTCGCATCCTCTTCATATAGGGGAAATTTCGCTCCGTCCAGGCGATCCAGTTTTTTAGCCATATGATATCCTTGCGCGGAAAGGCGCGGTACTCCGCCACATCACGTGCGGGAAGGAAGTCCACCACATTGTTTATCGGTCCAGTGGCGATGGAGGATAACACAGAATAACGCCAACCGAGCAAATCCCAATCTCTGGTGCGCCATTCATCGCGATGCATCACCCCTTGAGCATCGAAACGCTGGGTTTGATGAGTCATGTAACCCGGCGTCACTTCAACCGGCGCGAAATTAACCATTCTGTAATTCCAGGAGATGGCTCTTTGATGAAACGCGGAGACTCGGTCGGTATGCAAATCCGGGTGCGCCGTAAAACTTTCCGGCTGTTCGTCGTTCCCGAAGGGATGAGGATAACTTCCGCCAACCCATGTCCACGGGCCAAACCATTGATACTGTTGTCGCCCGTCAATTACGATACCAGGAGCCCTCTTTCTCAGGTTCTCCAGTATCCGTCTGCATCCGTACCATTGAGCGTATTTGCTTGTTGCCGGTTTATCGTATGCGATCCACCAATGGTCGAAGGAAAAACCGCCCGAACCGGTTTGCTCATGGAAAGCCACAAGCTGATCCACGAACCAGTCCTGAAAACTTCTGTTCCCAGTATCCACGCCTACATATCCTCCGGTTTTGTGGTTGCACCAGTTCGTCCATTCAGGGTTTTGCATAAAGCCGAGGGAAGGATAGGCGTAAGCCACTAACTTGACTTTTCGATTTTTGGCGTAATCAAGCATCTCCTGAATGGATGATGGAATGGGGTCTTTTCCGGGAATCCATTCGCCTTTCCGAATCTTTTGTCCCAAGCCGAACCATAATACGTTTTCCCAGCCCCATGCGTCCGTGTTCTGATCCAAACTGGATACTTGGCTGTTGGCAGGTGCGTAGAGGATGTTTTGTATGCCCAACTGCGAAGCGCGATCGATTATTCTCTTGTATTCCGTTCTTCCCGCCTCGGTGCCGCAGTCAATCTGATAGTCGTTTTCCGTCCACCCAACGTGAATACTGATCGTTTTTTGGGGCGTCTCCACTAGAAACGCCCGCACCGCGCCTGCGAAAGCGTTGACCTCCGCCATATCTATCATTTCACCCCCCAATCCTGCGGTTTCCGGATTGGGTATGTATTGCCATTCAGATGTAAGTCCTGCGGGATACTCCGTGTTTGAGAGTTCATATGGGGCTATGATTGCGCGATCGCTTTCAAATGGACCGTACTCTTTTTTCCAATCCATATCTGGCGTGTATGCCAGCGATGCGACGCCGTTTTGGAATGTCCAGTTGATCATAGGGTTCTGCAGCGTGAGCAATATACCGCAGTTATGTGCGGGGTCGTTCGGAGTCAATCTCAGAAAAGCCCCTCTGCTGCCGCCATAGATACGGTTTTCATGCGAGATATCGGAAAGGATATTCGCCGTGAATACCGTTACGTCGTTAACGTGACAAGTGGCGTCGGAAGGCTCGAAGATGAGTTGCTTTGAGAGGAAAAGCCAGTCGGGATTTAATTCGTATTGAACCGTTAAACTGTTTCCGTCAAACGAATAGAGATACGACAGACCGTTGGAGCTTCTGTTGATATGTGACGGTACCATACGCGAAGTGTCATAAGTGACGCCGCCCATGGTGATCGTTGCTTTATCATTTGAAAAGGAGTATGTGCACTTGATTTTTGACGACGTGATTTGGACCAGTCCTTTGTCATTGAATCTAGCCGCAAAGTGATCGTTTTTTAAAATGAATTTTTGATCTCCGGAGTTTGAAGTGGTATCGTCCCCCTTCGCTTCCGCATTGGACGCCAATAATGAGACGCTCACCAGTGCTGCATTTTTAAGAAACTCTCTGCGTCGCATGATATTCCCCCCTAAAGTCCTCATCAGATGTTTGCAAATACATTACCACATATATATTTTGATAGAATCATCCTCATCGATACGTCGCCAATTGCTCCTGACTAGAGCGGAATTACTCATACCCGGAACAAATACTGGGAAAAAGGCGTCACATAGATAAATATTTAACGTGATTATATATCCAGAAGCAGAATGTTTGAGTTGCCCATATGTTATTGAATAAAGTAACTGAAAGGAGAAGTAACCATGGAACGCAAACACCGATGGATTATGATACTGCTGACCATCATGATATTGGCATTGCTCTTCCCGGCGACACGACCGGCGCAAGCCAGCGAAGCCGGACGTAGAAACACGGCGATTGGTCTCGGAGCGTTATCCGCTTATCTCTTTACCAGAGAGGGAAGCAAGGTTCCCGCCTTTTTAGCCGCAGGAGCTACGGCTTACGCCTACAAACGATACCAGGATGCCATTAACGCAAGACATCGCCGCGAAGCTTACTACGCACGTGAGCAGGCGTACCGAGCGTCTTATCTTCATGCTCAGTATGTCGATCATCAGGAGATATTAGCCCAAGAGGCTCATCATAAAGCTGTGTTGGCTCGTGATGCTCGAATTAGAGTGGAACGAGAGCAGAAAACGGCGTATAACGCACCGCAACCCGTTTCAGCGCGGCCGGTGACACCGATTGCCGCCGCTCCCTCCAAGCCAACGAATTCCTCACCCGTTGGCGGAGGTGTGGCGCAAGCGGGACTGTTGGCGCTGGCGGTTGGGGCCGGACTGGGTGCTCCAAAGCTTTGGGCGGTGATGCATAGTCATCTGCCTTTCACTAAAGTCTGAATCCATTCGGACTTAAATATTCACTCCGCCCTGTTAAAGCATACTAGGCGGAGTGATTTTTTTAGATCGGTGTAACAAAGGATATTCGAAAATCGCAATTTCCAGTAGGAATGGTTTTTTTGAATTCAAAATTGAAATGGTATATCATATGGGGGGACGGGAGACATGGATGTGATGGCGTAAGGACGCGGATAGAATGAATGTTGGTTATCTCATTCTGGGATTAATATTCGCTTCGCTTGCAGCGATCTTCGCGTATATGATCACTTACGAGGAGTACCGCCATCATTATCCTGTCGGCAACCAAGCGGGATGGATGTCGTTGCGAGTCGCGTTTTACGCTTTTTTGTTATTCGTCATTATAACTGTCCTTGTTACTCTCGTGATGCCATCCATTCTTAATCCTTAAACTTAATATCAACGTTGCTTATATGATTTTCACCATGGTTTCGAGGTAGTCTTTGATTATTCCTGCGCGATGACCTGAGTATCCTCATAAAACAATCTCAAAAAATTTTTACCGGTGTGCGTTCTAAAATATTTTTCTCCGACCCTTAGCGCTTCACCCCGAGAGGATTTCGCCTCATCCAGGTTCACGAGAAAATCGGCTTCTACCAATATCTGAAAATCCATTCCGTCAATCTTAGAATAACTATGGTGGTTGCCCACCAGATAGAGGACTCTTTCGATGGTCTCCTTCGGATATCTCTCCCCCAATATTTGTTTGGCGACACTCGGTCCCTCTTGCTCCTGAAAATTACCTGCGGCGGATTGATGCTTTCTGATCGCCTCCGGAACACCGATATCGTGCAGGAGCGCGCCCAATTGAATAACTTTCTCAAAATCCTCGGAGACATCTTCCTCCTCGGCAATGGCGCAAGCGAAGCCATACACCTTCAGAGTGTGGTTGATCAAGGATGTATCATTTCCAAAATAACGAATCATCTCGTACAGAACATGGTTGGTCATTTTTTTTCTCTTGAAAACTGCCAAGTTTTAGAATCATAGCACATCGCGTAGAATTGTCACACTCTTCCGGGATTTCCTCTCACAATCATATCAGGTAGAATCCTGTTGCATATTCCTGATAAATATTCGGCTCAATGGGAATCCCGATAGGCTTAATCGAGTATTGTATCTGGCAAGGAGAGTTGATGGCATGGCGTTGCACGATAAGATAATCATCCGCGGGGCGAGACAGAACAATCTTCAAAACATAGACCTCGATATCCCGCGAGATAAAATGGTCGTTATCACGGGGCTTTCCGGATCAGGGAAATCCTCGCTTGCATTCGATACACTGTATGCCGAAGGCCAGCGTCGCTATGTTGAGAGCCTCTCCTCTTACGCGCGTCAATTTCTAGGACAGATGGATAAACCCGATGTGGATTACATAGAAGGGTTATCCCCCGCCGTTTCGATTGATCAGAAATCCACGAGTCGAAATCCTCGCTCCACCGTGGGCACTGTCACGGAGATTTACGATTATATGCGTCTTCTTTTTGCTCGTGTGGGTCATCCCCATTGTCCGAATTGCGGCAGGGAAATAGCGCAGCAGACCGTGGAGCAGATGGTGGATCGCATCATGGAGTTACCTGACGGCGCCAGAATACAGCTTCTCGCTCCCATCGTGAGGGGGAGGAAAGGGGAGTACCGAAAGGAGTTGGAATCCATCAGGAAGGATGGATTCACCCGGGTAAGAGTGGATGGAAGGATGTATGATTTGACGGAGGAGGATCCTCCGGAGTTGGATCGATACAAGCAGCATTGGATTGACATCGTTGTGGACCGGTTGGTCATTCATAAGGACATTTCTCGTCGCTTGGCGGATTCCTTGGAAACCACATTAAAGAAGGGCGAGGGAAATGTGGCTGTAAACATCGTCACCCTTCCGGATTCCGTCGAAAAGGGAGTGGAAGCGGTAAAAACGGATAATCCATCCCACATGGCGAATGATGAAATGTTATTCTCCGAAAATCTTGCCTGTAGTTTCTGCGGTGTCAGCATGGAGGAGATAGCGCCGCGTTCTTTTTCTTTTAATAGCCCTTACGGGGCGTGTGTGGAATGCCATGGCTTGGGAACGCGAACGGAGTTTGATCCCGACCTTATCGTTCCGGATAAGAGCAAGTCGATTGCTCAAGGTGCGATTGTTCCCTTCATGCCGAAAACCACTAACGCCGGATACGGGGATTATCTGCTTGGATTATTTCGTGGGGTGGCGGACAAGTTCGAGTTCACGTTAAACACGCCAATATCAAAACTGACAGAGAAACAGTTTCATGCGTTGATGTACGGAGTGGAGGGAAATGTATCCGTATCCTTTCGAAATCGCTGGGGACGCAACCGTTATTTTGACAGTGAATACGTCGGCGTCGTTAATATGCTTGATAGACGTATGCAGGATACCTCCAGCGAGTGGATCAAAGAGGAGTTGGAGAAATATCAGTCCACGCGTCCATGTCCGGCATGCCATGGAAAACGGTTGAAGCCGGAGGCTTTGTGCGTGACGATCAACGGCAAAGATATTGCCGAAGTCAGCTCTTTGTCGATTGCAAAGGCGGATGAATGGTTTGCATCGCTCACTCTCTCGCCTCGCGAGGAGCACATCGCACGTCAGATCATCAAGGAGATACGCGCCCGCCTGACGTTTTTAAACAATGTGGGACTTGATTATCTCACCTTGGATCGAACAGCGGGTACGTTAGCAGGGGGCGAAGCGCAACGCATTCGACTTGCAACGCAAATAGGATCAGGATTGATGGGGGTGCTTTACATACTGGATGAGCCTTCCATTGGATTGCATCAGAGAGACAACGCCAAATTAATAGAAACGCTGCTTCGGTTACGGGACATAGGAAACACCATCATCGTAGTGGAGCATGACGAAGAGACGATGCATGCAGCGGATTGGCTGATTGACATCGGACCTGGTGCAGGGGAGCATGGAGGTAAAATTGTGGCGCAAGGGGTTTTGGAGGATATCATAAACACCCCGGAATCCCTCACTGGCCAATATCTATCAGGCAAGCGCAGAATTGAGATTCCAGCGGTGAGGCACGCTCCGGGCGATCGTTGGCTGGAAATCAAAGGGGCGAGCGCCCACAATCTCCGCAACATCGACGTGAAAATCCCCCTGGGTCTTTTCGTGTGCGTAACGGGAGTGTCCGGCAGCGGCAAATCCACTCTAGTACAGGAGACGCTTTATCCGAGATTGATGAATCATCTTCACGGCTCTCGATTCACTTGGGCATCGCATGACGATATTTTGGGAATCGATAACATTGACAAAGTGATCGATATTGATCAATCCCCAATCGGTCGCACTCCCCGCTCAAATCCCGCCACCTACACCGGCGCTTTCGATCTCATTCGAGACCTTTTCGCGATGACTCAGGAATCGCGCGTAAGAGGTTACAAATCCGGTCGGTTCTCTTTTAATGTCAAAGGGGGACGCTGCGAGGCGTGCAAAGGAGACGGGATTATCAAAATCGAGATGCATTTCCTCCCTGATGTTTATGTACCATGCGAGGTTTGCAAAGGCAGTCGATATAACCGAGAAACAATGGATGTACGGTACAAGGGAAAAAACATCTCGGAAGTTTTGAATATGACTGTGTCGGAGGCGTTGATTTTTTTCAGCGCCGCGCCGCGAATCGCGAAGAAATTGGAAACGCTGCATGATGTGGGTTTGGATTACATTCGGCTAGGGCAGCCAGCCACCACGCTCTCCGGAGGCGAGGCGCAGAGGATAAAGCTTGCGGCGGAGCTATCAAAAAGGGCGACAGGCAGAACCCTCTATATTTTGGATGAACCAACGACGGGTCTGCATTTCGCTGATATCGAAAAGCTGCTTGGCGTGCTGGGGCGATTGGTGGATATGGGCAACACCGTGTTGGTGATAGAGCATAATCTTGACGTGATAAAATCGGCTGATTATATATTGGATTTGGGACCCGAAGGCGGAGACGACGGAGGATCCATCGTGGCGCAAGGAACTCCGGAGGAGGTCGCGATGGTTCCGGAAAGTTATACTGGCGCTTTCTTGAGGAAAATACTCTTTAATCAACCGCTTGTCTTAAAATAAGGAGCTATCCATGCGAGTGAGAAGGTTTGGTATCTATCTTTCAACATGCATCCTGATAGTTTTCGGATTATGTGCGATGAATTACGCGTTCGCGATGAGATTGAACAAAGATATCAGTGTCTTTACCAAGGGTATCTCTCCATGGACATCCACGGGGGATGCGTGGGGGATCGTTCATACTCCTCGCGCAGGAGAACCATTGCATCCTCATCCTGAATCACAAGCGGGCGGAGAGGCTGCGGTCGGAACAATTCGTTCGCCCGATTTCACCATTGACGGGGATATCATCACCTTCATGGCGAATGGTTGGGATGGCAGATATGGCGGAAAGGGACTTAACGGTTTTTTTCTGAAAAGAGCGTCGGATAACGTTGTTTTGCGTAAAACCGTCCCGCCGGATCAGGATGCTTTCGTGAAAATCACATGGCTTGTATCCGACCTCAAAGGAGAAAAAGTGTATTTCGAGGCGGTTGACAGAGACAATAACGAGAACGGCGCCGGACCCGGATTCGCCTGGATTGGGTTCGATCATTTAAAAATGCTCTCCTTGGATGTGCCCGCCTCGCAAAGTCATCTTCATCCCATTCGCCTGCCTTCGCCTCAATCCACCTGGCAGATACTCACATTTGATGGTGCGCATAGAACCGTCCCTCCTTACCTTTCCTCCTTGGGTTTTGGGGAACAAGGAGTCGGAGTGATTCAATCCCCAGCGTTTCGGATAGAATCAAGCGTCATCACGGTAACCCTCTGCGGATGGTCCGGTCGAAACGGCGAGCGTCATGCCTCATACGCCCAATTAATCGATGCCGAAACGAATAAACCTCTGATTCAATCCCCTCCCCCGCTTTCCGACGCACTTCATCCCGTTCAATGGAATGTGAGCGCATGGAAAGGTCGCAGGGTGAAGGTGCGGTTGGTCGACACAGATAGCGGTTCCTCCTTCTCATGGATGGGTTTGGGAATGGTGGACGCCCGTCCCAGCTATTTCGTTAATTTCGGCACTGAAAAACCTGGTTCCTTCTCTCTGTTAAACTGGACTCCTGTTTCATCAAATCAGGAACAATTTGTGGAAGCTTGGGGGGTGCCATTCCTTTGCACGCAGGGATCGTTAATGCAAAGAGGGGGAAGTTGCGTTATTCCGTTGAATCTTGTCGTGCGTCGCCTCTATATGGCAGGATTCACGGGTACATTCGATCAGGGCGAAGAGGTTTGGGAGAATCCCAACGACCACTATCATCGACTTTTCATTGGGGATAAGTTGGGCGATATCTATCTTGACTATGCAGACGGCACCTCCCAACGATACCCGCTCCTATACGGTTATAGCGCCTGGTGGTGGCAACCCATTCAAGGCGCGCCTGAACCGTTCCAATCCAGCAAGAAGTCTAGAACGATTTTGTCCGATGCGCTTTCGCTCCTACCCACCGGCTCAGGTGACAGCGGCGCTTATATGGGAGTGATAAACCCCGAACCGAAGCCGCTGAAGGATATTCGAATCGTTGACAATCCGGACAAGGCCGGAGAACCTGTGATTTCGGGTATCACCATAAATGCGAGGCAACCCTCCCCAGTCCTTTTGCCCGCCTTGCCTCACGACCGCCCCTCATCCAAGGAGTTGGCTTGGATGAATGCACATGCCTTAAAGCCGAACGCGGATCGCAACGCTAAAATCCTCTCGGCACTCCGCCATTTAAAAAACCTTCTCTACACCTCTCCTCGCGACTTTCGTTCGCACATACCCGTCAGCATACCGAAAGGGTATGTCGGTCCCCGAGTTCGGTTTCAAGGAGACGTTTACGCGGATGTGTTGACTTCTGTGTTTTACAACGATGTACAGGATATCCTCGACAAGGTGGATTCATCGGGGATGTACCATACCTCCACGCTGAATGCGCCAAGTTGGGGAGGCTATACGGGTATCGGCACGTGGCGCGACAATGCGAACAGTTACTACTCTCAATCCTGGTCGCGTGATTTGGGCAGAAGCTTGCAGGAGATCACGGAATTAGGATATCTCAACAAAGCGCAAAAATGCGCTGACTATTGTTTTAAGGATGCTCAATTATGGGCGGATGATCCTGCATTGAAATACCGGGGTGTTCAACTCCCACCGCATTGGGGCAGGATCGTCAATATGCCATCCCCCCATTTGGGAGACGGCGTCTTTGAGAACGATGGGCACGGATTAATCATGTTGTTCACTTACAAACTTTGGCAGCGAGAGCCGAATCGGAGTGCGTGGTTGCTTGCTCGCTGGAAGGACGTCCAAGCGGCGGGAGATTGGATTCAGTGGCAGCTTTCCCATCCAGAGATTTCCGGCGCCACCGATGTTTTGATGACCGACAGCGAGTGTGCCGGAGGGATCGGGAACGCCAAATACGCCGATTTTCTCTGCGAAGAGGGGCTGCGCGCATACGCCGACATGGCGGATTCCATCGGGCACCGCCAGACCGCCGATAGGTGGAGAATTACTGCCGATCGTTTGTTGCAAGGAATGGAGAAGACCTATTATCTCAACGATCCTCAATGGGGCGCAACATGGACGGCATCACCTGCAGGTTGGCCCAATCAAAGCACCAACCTTGGCCCGCTCATTATTTTAGCCGACCGCAGAGGATTTGCGCCTGATAATAATATCGCAGGCTGGAGAATACGGGATGTGAATGCATACAGGCGTTTGATCTCGCAGTACGCGCCGTTTGGGTACTATGGAGTCGCCATGGGGTACGGGCAGGGCTTTGTGACTCAATCCGCCCTGCTCCTGGATAGAATGAAGGACGCCACGACAATGCTTCATTGGATGGCGCGAGAGATATACTATCCCTATTATAAACCGTTCATCACCCCCGAGGGATGCGAGTTAGATCCATCCGGCGGATATTGGCGCCGTACTGGGGATTTGGGCAATGGCGTTCAGGAGGGGGAAACCGTCAAGGCTCTTCGTCTGGTGATCGGAGTGGATGATGATCGTCCGGGTCAAGATCAACTCATTCCACGACTACCAATTGGCTGGAATGAAATGGATATCTCCAATTATCCTTTGCTTACAATCACATCCGATGGGAAAAACGTGATTCGCAGAGTGCATTATACATTGCAGCGCACAAAGAATGGCATGACGCTCTCCTTTGGTTCCAACGGCGCAATCCACTCAATGATGGTGCGGATTGGTCCGTTTGCTTCAGGCGAGGTGCGTGTACGCTTAAATGGAAAACCTCTGAATGTTACTGCGGTCAAAAACGGGGATTCCTTTTGGATATATGCACCAACCATGCGCGACGTGAGGGATTTTACCATGCAGGCTGAAGGTATCGTGCGATAAGAGTTATCTCGGAATTACGAGCAGTGCATTGCTTATATTTCTGCCGGGACGGGTTAGATATTTGCCCTTGTACCACAAGCCGCTGGATGCGCCTCCATCCAGATTCATCGCTTGCTGGCATCCCAAGGACTGCATGATCCGCGCCATATCCCTCATAGTGCCATCCGAGGTGACAAGCAAGAGGTCGTTATTCTTGGTTACGCCCACCGCACTGCGCTGTCCTGACTGGTAGAGGATTTTCGGACTGGAGAACCCTTCGGATTCCGGATCCAACACGATTTTGCCGTCTTGAATCAAACATGGTCCGCAACCCAGTCCTTCCTGAATTTTCGAGAGTGTGGCATCCTTCCCATTTTCCGTAAGGACGGAATAGCTGAGAGATTGCCCCTCGTAGAACTCATTCGCCATGTTTTCGCAGGTGCCGCCAAGATAGATTACGTACCCATTCGACGGAATCGCCTGCGGACCGTAACCGATATGAGAAACTATGCCGTTATTTACGACGATTTGCACTCCGCCGGGAACTTCGGTCGAAGTTCCCCAAAAAGGAGTGAATATCGTGATGGTCGAGCTAAATGATGGGTATTGATTAATCCAATAGGCGAACCATCCGAGTTTGTGGTTGGCACCCCATTGTCTTTCGCCAAGTACATGCAATGGCAATGGTCCCATGAAAACATTGCCACTGGATTCAAATCCGATGAGTGTTCCCACATTTCCGATGTGAACCACTTGTCCGTCGGTTATGAGAGTGTGATCGGGGTTTTTGAAGAGTGATTGATCATAAGCCTCGAAAAAACACCCGTCAATGGCGGCTATGGCATGGTAACGCGATGCAATACCTCCTAAACTTTCGGTGCGCCCCACGCAACCTCTCGCCAATCCAACCTTTATCTTCACCTGACTCAGTTGGCATCGGATTATTCGAATCCTATATCTTGAGCCGCTTACTCTTATGACGCGACTGGATGTGAAAACAGGAGGGTTAACCGTGTTACCGTGCATTCCAGCAGGCTGCCCCAAAGCGGCGAGCAATACCGCACTGATAATCAGGTTCATCCGACCTTTTAATAATTCCCCGCTCAATATATGGGTCATGCCAATCGCACCTTTCGATGGGAAATGGTGGTGCGTGATTAACTTATTGAAGCATACACCTTGGCAAACGCTTCAATGGCGTATCGAATGTCCTCCTCGCTATGGGCGGCGGAAATCTGCACTCTCACTCGGGCTTTTCCCATCGGAACGACGGGATAGCTAAAAGCCACCACGTATATGCCTTCGTCGAAGAGTTTCTGAGCCATTTCAACCGCTACACGAGCATCACCGAGGATAATTGGAACGATAGGATGATTCTCATCGGAGACTTGGAACCCTTTTTCCCTCATGCCATTGCGAAACAGTTGTGTGTTGCGCAGTAGCTTTTGTTGCAGGTCATCGGACGACATAAGAATATCCAAGGCGGCGATGCTCGCCGCCACGATGGAGGGAGCCAAGGTGTTGCTGAAAAGATAGGGACGAGATCTTTGCCGAAGGTAATCCACAATCTCCTTCCGCCCGCTGACATATCCTCCCGACGCCCCACCAAGAGCCTTGCCCAGGGTTCCTGTGAGTATATCCACTCTTCCCTTGCAACCGCAATAGTCGTGGGAGCCGCATCCGTTTCGTCCGAGCACGCCGACAGCGTGTGAATCGTCCACCATCACGGTGGTGTCGTAGCGTTCCGCCAAGTCGCATATCTCCTTGATAGGCGCAATCACGCCGTCCATGGAGAACACACCATCTGTAGCGATCATTCTAAACCGACAAGAGGAGGCTTCCTTCAATTTCTCCTCAAGTTGATGCATGTCACGGAAGGCGTATCGATATCGTTTCGCTTTGCATAATCGAATTCCATCGATGATGCTTGCATGGTTCAATTCATCGGAGAGAATGGCATCATCTTCGGTTAACAAAGCCTCGAAAAGACCTCCATTGGCGTCAAAGCAGGAGCTGTATAGGATCGTGTCCTCCGTACCGAGAAACTCCGACAGTTTACGCTCAAGTTGCTTGTGAATCACCTGCGTGCCGCATATGAAACGGACACTGCTCAAGCCAAAACCCCAATGCTCCAAGCTTTCCTTCGCGGCTGCTATAACTCGAGGGTCGTTAGCCAATCCCAAATAGTTGTTGGCGCAAAAGTTGAGAAGCTCTCTTCCATTGTTATCACGAATGTGCGCCCCCTGAGGCGTCCCCAACACCCTCTCCCCTTTTAGCAACCCCTTGCCGCTGAGATCTGCCAATTGATCCGCAAGATATCTCAAAAAAGTTTTGGACATAATCCCCTCCTATTTTTCGCTCCATGTCAAAACCACTTTACCGGACATCCCGGATCGCATCACTTGGAACGCCTCCTCGAATTCCGTATAGTGGAATCGATGTGTGATCACCGGGGTTATGTCCAGCCCGCACTGGATC
>JAJZOL010000187.1 GCA_021811565.1 bacterium
CCTTATGAGAAAACTAAAAGGGTTGCTCCGATTGATTTCAATATACCCGAGGGAACTTACAAAAATCATTTTTATTTGCGAGTATCATATCCATGGAAAGAGGATATGGAGAGGAGGATGAAATGGGTATCAGCATAGGATTGGTCGGACTGGGCAGTTTCGGATCCGTATTCGCGGATCTCTTCAAACAGCACCCCTTGGTGGATCGAATCGCGTTATGTGATCGCGAACCGGAGCGCATCGCGAAATTCGCCAGGAAGGAGTCTTTCCAGGATAAGTTCCATCCACGAGACGGTTTTGCATCCTTGGAGGAGATTTGCCGCAGTGACCTTGACGCCTTGGCGATTTTCTCCCAGCATTGGCTCCATGCACCGCAGTGCATCCAGGCTATGGAGAGCGGCAAGCATGTCTATAGCGCTGTTCCGCTGATCTCCATTCCCAGCGGCGACGAAACGCTGGAGTGGTGCGATAATTTAATTCAAACATGCCGTAAGACGGGGCAATTTTACATGCTTGGTGAAACCACCTATTATCACGCTGATGCGATGTTCTGCAGACGTCAGGCGGCGAAAGGCGCGTTTGGAGATTTCATATACTCAGAGGGCGAATACATGCATAGTTTCGATAGTCATGCCAGCGATCTCCGCCAAGTGTATAAAAGCCGCTTCGCGAGTCAGGCGGGGCAGGAATGGGTGGAGAAGTTGAAGAGGTATCGCGAAAGAGGGGACACCGACAGCCCCATGTCTTACCCGACGCATTCCATGTCCGGTCCGATGAGCGTGATGAAGGCGCATGCGGTGAAGGTGTCCGCTTGGGGAACGCCACCCCGCACCAAGGAGCGATATTTTGAGGAGATGATGATGCCTTACTCCAATGTGACGGCGCTGTTTCAGATGAGCAATCAGTCCGTCATGCGAATCTGCGAACACCGTGAATGCGCCATCATACGCGAAACCTTCCGGGTATACGGTACTCACGGCGCTTATGAGAACGGGGTGTGGTTCGAAAAGGAGAAACCAGTGAATCTGAAGGAGGATGAAATTCGCGACCCGCTGCCCTCTGAAGTGTACGAAGCGTATCGCAATGCGCTTGGCGAAAGCAACGTATTTGGAGGGCATGGTGGGTCGCATGCGTATCTGGTCAATGAGTTTGTGGACGCCGTCGTGCATTCCCGCATGCCGGTTATCAATGCATGGGAGGCTGTACGGTACACCGCCGCAGGAGTGATGGCGCACAAATCCTCCATGAAAGATGGCGAGTCACTATCGGTTCCCGATTGGGGCGACGCACCAGCCTAAGCCTAAAAATGGATGCAACCCTCCATGCCAACGGCATGAGAGCTTGGAACTATGAACGGTGCCAGCACAAGTCCGTGGCTGTTCTGCAACTCCCACCGTGCTGTGAGGTATCCTAACGCAGCTCCTGCAACCACGTCATGCACCCAGTGACGATCAAGCACGATGCGCGAGACGCCGATCAGACTTGCGCCGGTATACCAAATGGGTGCTTGGCTAGGATGGTAATTGCTCTCCATTGCTGCGATTGCGAATGCGGCGGTTGTGTGCCCGCTGGGAAAGCTATTCCTGGAACCCGTATCCGGACGCGGTTCCCGGACGATCAACTTCAGCGCCTGTTCGAGAAGTACGCTAGTTCCCAAGGCGTCCAACGTTCTAATGCCATGAGGATCGGCATTGCGTCCATCTTCCACGAAGGGAATAAGCACCCCCACGGTAAGGTAGGCGATATTCCCATTACCGGAGGCGAATTTCGCCTCCGGGGAGTTTGTGTAATCGGCATACGCCGGTGCGATCAAAACTAGCAACGCCAGCAAACACAGAACAATTTTCATTCAGTTTGAATTTTCCTTTTCCGGACCTATTTTATCCACAGGGATCGCTTTGAACCCTAATCTCCAAGCGGGCGAGTTCTTGCGCAGCCGGAAGTCACCTTTGGGATAATCCACAAACCCGGGTGCGTCGCCAACGTAATTATCCGCCACTCCAACTTGATCGGGCTTTAAATTATCCCCGAGCGACAACCAATTACCACTGTAACAGATGTTATGTATTATTTGGTCACCTGTCGGCATGGCTGGATTTCCCGCCATCATTTTTATGAGATCGGGATAATGGGTGCTATAGGGTGGTTGGTCGTAATGCAAAACCCTTAGCTTGGAGTACATGTGCCAATCTCCGCCTGGGACGACGGATTTCTTCGCCCATCCCATTCCTCGCGCATCCACCGAAATGGCGGTGCTGCAATCAATGAAGATGTTATTGTCTATTTGATTGTAACTTCCCCCGCCCATCAGCACCGCAATATCCGCTTTGTAAAAGATATTGCCATAAACTTTCGCACCGCTAAATGTGTCGTCCAAGTATACTCCCATTACGTGATTATAACCCTCTCCGTTCTCCTGACGAACCAAATCATGAATATAATTGTATCGAATGACGTTTCCTTGCATCGACCAATCCCTGCCCATGTAAATCGCACCGGCATCGGCGGTATCCGTGCAGACCTTGTAGATGTTATTGTATTCGATCAAATGATCGTTGCCGCTGAGAAGTATCGCGGCATGCGGTGCGTCGTGCAGGATGTTATGTGCGACGATATTGCCATCACCGTTGATTGCCACGCATGGATGATAGGTGCGCGCCCATCGATTTACATCCCATATATCGCAGTTAGTTACGAAGTTATTGGCAGGTGTGAGTGTGGAGCGGTCTCCGCCGTCTAAAATGACGCCGCCCTCTCCTTCATCGTGGATCGAACAGTGATCCGCCCCGTTGTAATCCCCGCCGTTTATCAGGATGGCTCTGTCTCCGATATCCTGGAACACACAATCCTTGAAAAGATTTCGCTCCCCGTTTTGAATGGACGCTCCATCCCCCCGATCGTACGAACAGGTGATCCCTTTTATAGTCACCCAGGAGCAGTTTTGAAGGGAGATCAGCGGGGTTGAAAGCATGGAAACCACCGCTTGCCCGTTTTCGATGGGGCTTGGCGGATAGAAATAGAGGATTCCGGAAGTCTTATCCAGATAATAATCACCGGGCTGGCTTACCTCCTCCATGACGTTAAGGAAGTAAAAACGCCTGCCAACGGTGTAGCCGAATGGTCCGCTGGGGTCCACGGTGTATACCGTGTGATTATTGGCGTCCAACCGTTTCACCTTTTCATAGGAGTCCGCCCAGTCGAAGTTCCAATAGCCATACACCCATAGATTCTGGTTTGGATCCCATTGCTGAGGCTCATCGCCCGCATAGGTGAATTCGCCCCCGTTGGGACCGTTCGGGACGCTCTGAATACGTAACCATCCCGTCTTCGGCCATCTCGCCAATTGCATCGGCATTTCATTGAAAAAAAGTTCCAAAGGAAGGGGTTCAACGTTTTTACCGAACCCCTGCGAAGTCATCTCTCCATAATCCGTGATCCCCTGGCTTTTTAAATCAATCTGTAGTATGTGGTTCCGAGCCTCCGGTTGAAATCGTTTCAAGACAACAGGATCTGTCACCGGTTGGAATCCGTGAATCTCCCTTCCGCCGCTAAGGATCACTTGCGTTTTTGGAGCGGATTCATAGATGATTGGGGACCGTTGAGTGCCGCTATCCTCTTGGGTTAGTTGAAAGGTTTCATTCAATGCATAGGTTCCGGGCATCATGATCACCCGCACTCCGCCTTTGGGAAATTTGCCTTCCATCTTGAGATTTCGGATAGCGTTTCGAGCTGCGGTCAACGTTGCGAATGGACCATTCAGGCTATTTTTAACGGGAGTGGGATATTTGCCCGACCAATTATCGTTTCCGTTGGGTGATACATATAGTCTCAGATCCGCCTTTGAAACTGTTGATACGAACACGAAAATTGCGAAGAATAGGCATATCCATGAAAAACTTGAGAGAGTTGGCAGCGAACTCTCTGTGTTGCTTGATGCGAAGAGATGCATGTGATCCTCCTCTGTAATGGCGATGTGTTTTCATTGTAACCCTAACTCCCGTTTTTTTTGCAATCTCGAACGGCGTTATTTGCGTGTCTATAATGCATATTGGTGTATCCTTCAATTTAAACAGGCGTTTACGGCTTTCCTATCCTCTATGATCCTGATATTGCGAGCGAAGAATTAATCCGAATTATAATTTATGTCTGACAAATAAATATTTGCTTGACACTTTGGTTGCGCGGTGCTATAATCCGAAAGTCATATCACACGTTTGCTATATGACGTTTCTATATGCTGCAAATCTTAACAGACATTGCGGGCGATCACTTTTTCATTGTCTACCGCTATAAACCAGATATCGTGTGATACGCTTCGAGCCGATGCTCGATAATGGATACAAGGATACCCATGCAAAACTTATATGACCAATTTCTCACTCCTCCCAACGAATATCGGGGCAAACCTTTCTGGAGCTGGAACGGAGAGTTGCACGAGGAGGAACTAATCCGTCAGATTCACAACCTGAAGAGAATGGGGTTTGGCGGATTTTTCATGCACTCACGGACGGGCTTAGCCACCGAGTATCTTGGGGAGGAATGGTTTCGATTGACGAATCGCTGCGCTGTGGAATCCGCAAAGCTAAACATGGAGGCGTGGCTGTACGACGAGGACCGCTGGCCCAGCGGCACGGCTGGAGGGATTGTGACGGTTAACCCGGAGTATCGAATGCATTATCTATGCCTGAGAATCGTTCCTGGGGATCGTTTTCATTGGACGGATGACCCCGTCGCGGCGTTTTCATGCACATTATCCGGATTATGTTACAAGGATATCGCACGGTTGGAGGAGTCCACTCCGCCAGCCGCATATGCCGGGCAGTCGGTGCTCCTATTCACCATCGAGGAGATGGAACCCTCCAGTTTTTATAATGGCTATACCTATGTGGATACGATGAACCGGGAAGCTATCGAACGGTATATCGAACTGACGCATGAAAAGTACAAGGAGCATTGCGGCGACAAGTTCGGAACCTCCATCCAGGGGATCTTCACGGATGAGCCCCATCGTGGTGCGGTGATGGCGGGTTTTGGATGCTCGAATGAAAACCGTTTTCAGATGACACCATGGACTAAAAAACTGCCCGAGGAGTTCCTGAAACGGTTCGGGTATGACATTATTTCGTTGCTCCCAGAGTTGTTTCTGCAGCCTAACGGGCGCAGAATCTCCCAAGTGAAATGGCATTACATGGAGCTTTTGCAGGAACTCTTCTTGGAGAACTATACAAAGCCGATTTACGCCTGGTGCGAAAAGAACAAATTGAAACTGACCGGGCACGTGCTTCATGAGGACAGTCTGACATCCCAGGCGGTGATGCAGGGCTCGCTGATGAGGTTCTATGAATGGATGCACGCTCCGGGAGTGGATGTATTGACCGAGGGCAATCGGAACTATTGGATCGTCAAACAGTTAACCTCCGTGGCGCGGCAACTGGGCAAAAAGTGGCTGCTATCCGAACTTTACGGGTGCACGGGATGGCAGATGAATTTTCAAGGTCACAAGGAGGTCGGCGACTGGCAGGCTCTCTTTGGAATTAATCTGCGCTGTCACCATTTGTCGTGGTACACCATGGAGGGCGAGGCGAAGCGTGATTATCCGGCAAGCATATCGCACCAATCCGCTTGGTGGCGGGATTACGACTATGTTGAAAGCTATTTCACCCGTTTTGGATTCCTGATGCACCAAGGCAAGCCATGTTGCGATATATTGGTGGTCAATCCTATCGAGAGCCTCTGGTGCCAGATCCATTCGGGATGGGCGAATGGACTCTCCCCGACCACGGCTGAGATTCAGGAGATTGAACGCAGATATCGGGAGCTATTCTTATGGCTTGAGGAGGCGCATCTGGATTTCGACTACGGGGACGAGGAGATGCTGGGAAGACTATCCGCCATCGAGAAGGATGAGAATGGCAATCCTGTTTTGCGAGTGGGTCAGGCGTCCTATCGCACGGTCATTCTTGGTGGGATGACGACAGTCCGTTCCACTACTTTGCAATTGTTGGAAAGTTTCCAGCAAGCAGGGGGTGATGTGATTTTCTTAGGAGAAGCCCCCGGTTACGTGGATGCCATCATCTCTTCCGCAGCCACGAAAATAGCCGAAAATTGCATCCATTTGCCATGGGATGGCGAGCGTTTGGTTGAAAAATGCAGGCAAATAACCGACTATTCCCTTAATTTATTCGATGGAGAGGATCGCAAGCCATTGAAGGATGTTTTTTGCCAAATGAGGGATGCAGGGGAGTATCGGATTCTCGCCACTCTCAATGTAAACCCGGAAAGAGCGCATCCGAATGCGATCATTCGAATTCCCGGTGTCTGGAGCGTGGAGGAATGGAACTGCAGGAATGGGCAACGTTGGTCAATCCCCGCTAAGAACTCTGAAGGATACAGCGAGTTTCATGTGGATTACGTCCCTTCTCAAGAGCATATTTACTTGCTCGCTCCCGAAGAGTCAAAGCAAACCTCCTCTCTTTCCCGCCGTCAAAAAAGAGAAGAGTTGGTTGTAAGGGGACCTTTCGACTATAGACTTATGGAGCCGAACGTGTGCGTGCTGGATATCGCGCGATGGAGAATCGGTAAGGAGAGTTGGGAGGATGCGACGGAGATTCTGAAGGTGGATCAGAGGGTTCGCACCTGTTTCGGCGTGCCTCATAGGGGAGGCGAGATGGTGCAGCCCTGGTATCGAAAGAAGTTTCAGCCTGAGAGCGATTGTCTTGGCAAAGTTACTCTTGAGTTTGAATTCGATATGGAGGTTATTCCCGAAGGAGATGTTTTTCTCGCCGTGGAGCGACCCGGACATTTTCGCATCGCTTTGAACGACAGGGAAATCGTAAACACGCCGCAGGATTGGTGGGTGGATATCGCATTCCAGAAAGTTCCAATCCCCAAGGAGGCATTAAAAATCGGGCGGAACCTGTTGCGATTGGGTGTGGATTTTTATCAGGATACGAACCTTGAGGCGGTCTATTTGCTCGGAGATTTCGGTGTGCGCATTGAAGGGCATAAAGCCTCCCTGATCTCCAGACCTAAAAAACTGAACATCGGGGACATTACGGTACAAGGGTTCCCGTTCTATAGCGGAGCCATTGTCTATCATGTGGAGTTGCCGTCGAATACTGATGCGGAGACCGTTATGGAGTTGGAAGCGCGTCGGTTTGAGGCGGCTTGCCTTAAAGTGCGCGGAAAAAACAGGGATGCGATCATTGCGTTCAAGCCATGGAAGACGGAAATCTCTTCAGATATGATAGTTCAGGGAAAGTTGGAATTGGAGATTATCCTTACACGGCGCAACACCTTTGGTCCGCTCCACCAGATTCCCATTCGCGTTTCGGGGTATGGCCCAGGCAATTGGATCACCGAGGGAGAGGCGTTCAGTTTGGACTATAAACTCTATCCCGCTGGGATATTGGAGCCACTGAGAATTTCTTGGATAAAGTGATGGTGTCGTGAAGGGGATCTTTGCCAAAGGGGTCCCCTTTTCCGTTTCAAATTCAAGGGTTGTACTGAAATTGACTTGTCGTCTGCGAAGTTCCATGGCATTCAATGAAACATCGATTTGACCGGCGCGAACAGCTCACACCAACAGGAACCATCCCCTCATTTCCGATTCCCGTCAGAACTGGATGGATCATCATATCAGGCAGGTAATTCCATGGGGATCCTCTTTTTCCTATCGTGCGAGACAGCAAAACAGGAATATGTATCAGTCGTCAATTTCCCTCATTTCTGGTAAATCACTCAAAACCATACGTTTCATCACTTATGCTGCATGGGCGGGAGATCATGTGATTGCTCCAAAAACGATATCATTTTAATTGCGGCGCACCATGTGTGAATTACACCTCAGCTCATATCACAAAGGCGCAATTCAACATCGCACGGAGGATGGAACATTCAAAGCTTTTTTTGCGTCTATTGTAAAAGTATCAGCCTAATGTCGCAGTTTTGGATACAAGGTTTCTTCTGTGATTTATTCACTATCATGACCCCTTCATTCATTAGACCTATCTCGCCCGACGTTATAGGATGTTAAGAGGTTTCGCATGTTTTCATATCTGCGGACTATCTATCTCACTTGTAAAGTTCAAGTTTCGAAAGGAAATCATTCCATGAAAAAGAACTATTTCAAAGGCAAACAGACGATTGCCGCGCTGGCGCTCGCCCTTCTTGCAGGATCAATCCTTAGTGGTAAGTCGCAACCCGTCCCCCCTTCAAACTGGACGGCGCATCATCCGCTTATTGTGCGTGGAAAGTTTCTCGGTCCTCCACGCAAGGGAACTCCCTTTATTAAATATCCCATCATCTCCGATAACAAGGGCAAAGGGGGCGGAGGTGGTGGAACCTTGTCCGCTGCCCCCGGCTATACCCCCACAGACATTTATAACGCCTATAATTATCCCTATATCCAGAACGGTAACAACATAAATGGATACGGTCAAACCATCGCAATCGTGGACGCTTACGCCGACCCATATATTAATTCGGATTTAAGCGCATTCGATTCCTATTTCCGCTTGCCCGCCCCGCCCAGCTTCAAGATTTTGCAACCGCAGGGAAAGCCCTCCAACAATAGCGGTTGGGCGACCGAGGAATCCCTGGATGTGGAGTGGGCGCATGCGATGGCTCCCGTGGCCGATATTATATTGGTGGAGGCGAAGAGCGCCACGCTGTCCAATTTATTAGGCGCAGTAGAGGCTGCAGTGAAAGCCAAAGCCACGGTCGTTTCGATGAGCTGGGGTGGGAGCGAGTTCTCCACGGAGGATAGTTACGATTCCAATTTCGATGTGAACGGAGTCACATTTATAGCTGCTTCCGGAGATAATCATATTGTGGATTGGCCTGCATCCTCACCCTACGTGGTTGGGGTGGGTGGAACCACATTAACTATGAGCGGAACTACGGTCACCAGCGAGACCGCATGGTCGGATAGCGGCGGCGGAACAAGCCAGTATGAGAGCGAACCCACCTGGCAGTACTCTTTCGCCCAGGGAAATAAGACCGACGCCGGCGCCCTTAACTCGGCAAATGGTAAACGCGATGTGCCGGATGTTAGTTATGATGCGGACCCCAACACCGGATTTCCCGTGCTGTATGGTGGCTCATGGTATCTGGTGGGCGGCACGAGCTGCGGGGCGCCTCAATGGGCGGCGATAACGGCTCTCGCCAATCAAAAGCTTAACAACACCGAATTGGGAACCGAATTGGGAGGCTCTCTCGCACCCGAACTATACGGGCTTGCGGGGACAACAACAAACTACGCAACCTATTTTAGGGACATCTTGATCTCTTCTTCTGAGGTTGGATACAACACATATACCGGATTAGGCAGTCCCGATGTAAACCATCTGATTTCGGGGCTTTAAAACATTTGCGTACAGCTCAGTGAAGGATCGGCGTCAAGCTTGTGGATTTGGCGCCGATCCTTATTGTTGTGTGGCGTACCGTTTTACTTTGAATGAAGCTGTTCGTTCAGGGATTTGATTTGGTTCTGAAAGTACTGAATCTGCTGATTGGCGTATTTTGCGTTATTTTCGTGAAAGTTCGCCTTGCTTAGATCCGCATTGTATTCCGATTGGATGTTATATGCATCCTCGCGTATTTGGTTCGCCTGATAGTTCAATGCGTCGGCTTGGTGTTGGAAGTAATTGGATTTGGCGGATAGTTCATCGGGATTGCCCCACCATGCGTGCCTCGCCACCAATTCGTTCGCTTGTTGCGACAGGATGTTGGCTTGATTTTGCGCATCGGAAGCCGCACTTGAGTATCTGTTATATTGTGAAAACAGATAATCCGCCTGATGTTTCAATGCTTCATACTGCTGCCGATATTTGAGGGCGAGGGCATCCTCGTTTTTCGATTGGGTGCGATATTTGTCAATTTGCGCCTGGGCGTCACCGATCTGCTTGGCGATATTCGTGATTTCATCCGCATTCAATCCTGATTGTGCGGGCTGAGGGGATGGAGGAACGGGATTTGGCATAGGCGGCATATTAACAACCGTTGTCGGGCGAGAGATCGGGGCTCCTTTCTCGGAATTTCGAGACTGAATTGCATTGCGTTGAATCCGAGCCGCCTCCTGCGACATCAAGCGGCTCATCTCGCGAGCTTTTGCCACTTGCGCCTCCGCCTCCTTTTGCAGCCTCTGAATATTCGCCGCGCTTTGCTGCACCGCCGTCTTTTCGGATGTAATCGAGTTCCCATCCGCATTCGAATTGACTCCGTTGGAGGGTGTCGTTTGAGGAGTGACGGACACATTGGGGGGAATTGGGGCTGGTGATGGAACTGGTGAAGGGACGGGAATAGGTGACGACGGAACTTGTCGCGCGGAGGGATTCGTGGCGACACGCGGATGCGGTTGTGTAAAGAGCCCAAAAACGTCGGTTAGGATAAGACGCACGATGATGAGCCCCATTACAAAAATAATGAATAGCAATCCGAGAACAAAGCGTCTCAGATATTCAATCTCCTTGGAATTGAAAATCATCCGAGTATTCCTTTCCTAGATGATTACATACTCATTTTGATCGCGGAAATCAGGAAATAACGACCCAATTGATTTAAAATCCGACCCAATTTAACAGCCTCCTCCTGGTCAGGGATTTGGCATGCCGACCTGTTTACGTGCAGCGATCACCGCGTCAATATACGCCTTCGGCAGTCTGGTGGGCGGGAACCAACGGGGTTGTTCGCAGTAGAGCCAAACGTAGCGGTCGCTGCATGTGAGCGCATTCACCAAGGTCTCCTGAAGGTCTTCCGGGGTTCTTGCGTTCAAGGATAGATTGTTGGTGTGCCAACCAGTGTGGTTCCAATTCAAATCCATCCAGATCCCGAACCCTGCCGATACATATTTCTGGTATTTGTCGGGATTGATGCATAGCTCCCGATTCTGGACCTTGATATTGTCGTAGTATCGATTGAAATCCTCTGCTGTGCGTCCGGGATAGCTCATTTCGTAGCCGTCCACAATGCTCGTTTTACCCTTCGCCCCTTGGATGATTCCATCTAGAAAGGCTGGGAGAAGTCCGTATCCCGCGTTTTGCCAGTGTTTTGGATTTCCCGCCGCGCTGTATCCGAATGCGAGAAAGAGGGTGAGGTTGGGATATCCCTTTTGGAATGCATCCATTATCTCCCGACCGCGTAGTCTTGCTTGTGCTTCATATTGCTCGAAAGTGTGTTGGTCACGATATTTCTGTTTGGAATAGTTGAAAATGGGGAAGCCGTAAGGCTCCTCATCGAATAGTATTCCCTTCAGATGAGCCTGTTTACAGAACTTCGCAGCGATCTCCGCGTTATGGAGAATGGGGGAGAAATCATCAAACCAGTCTATCGATCCCGGGATCGTGTTGAAGCGCAGGAAATTGTCCGTGAAACGCTTGAAATGGGTTTGGCGCAGGTTATTCAGGGCTGTTTTCAGTGAAACCCAGGAGATTTCGTCCTTGCCGAAATCATCCTGGCTTAGGTTTTGAGTTTTATTTTGCATATCGGTGTATTCCGCATCGAGAACCACGCCGTCGAATGGCATCTGTTCCATGTCTGCGATATGGGCTTTAAGGTAGGCGGTGTTCGGTTCATCCCACCCGAATTCGATCAGCTTCTTCATCCCGCCGTGATGAATGGGTTGGCAAATGGCGGGAAAGGCAATACACAGTCCAAAAAGTGTAAGAAGCAATTTCATGTCGCGCGTCCCCCTTTCAACGCTTCGGGAAAAGATTCAGAAGCGTTTGAGCGAATATCTCATGTCCTCTCGCGTCAGGATGGTTGATGGAGTTCGCCAGCAACGTGACATACGGTATCCCCTCACGCCATAGATGGCACCAAGCCGCCGAAACATCCGCCAGCGCCACATGGTTGTCGCGAGCGAATTTGCGCAGCGCAGTTACATAGGGTCTTGGATCCTGATCGAATTTCAGGCCCGTTACCCCCATCCAGTCCGGACGCACAAGATGCGGTGCGATTAAAATGACCTCCGCCCCGACGGAGTGCAGTTTGTTCAGGATTTCCGTGTATTCGGAGAACACCTGCTGCTCGTTCATGTAGGCGTCATTGACAAACTCCACAGTCACCAGGTCCGGCTTCGGATCCAGCACGTCCCTCTGAAAATCGTATTGAGAACCGGCAGGCGAATCGAGATACCCTCTGCTGTTCCCGCCGGGCCATGCCGCCGTCTTGAGGGTGATATCGGCTTTGGGGAACCGTTTGCGAAGAAGCGTAACGAAACGATTCTGATACCATTCCGCAGGGTCGCCGCCCACTCCTCCTCCCGCCGTGACACTGTCCCCCCACGCCACGATGGTGACGTGTCCCCCATCTCGCAACTTCGCGAGGGTTCGGGGAAGTAGCCTCTCCGCCACGCTCTCCTTCGGCTTCTCGGGGGGAAGGGGTGGCTCGATGGGGTAGAGGTTGGCGTCAGTGAGGCTTTCCACCTTCCCTGGCAGCCAGATGTTGGCGATATCGGTGTCGCCTGCGGGCGGGACGGGCGGATCCATCGCCCCCACCCCCGGTTTCCCCTCCACAACGAAGACCTTCCCGGTTTTGCTCACAACCACGCAGTCCAGTCGCTCCGGAGTGTAGGAGTAGTCGATATACACCGGATCGTTCGGACCGATCGCGCCGCCGGGGAGACGCCCAATGGTCGCCCAAAACGGATCGAATTGGTAATCCTTTCCCGCCACATACGGACTAGTGCTGTCCGGGGAGGATTTCACCACGACGCTTTCGGGTTCCAGAAGACCTGTGGCGGTGCATTCCTCCGTGTCGAGCTTGTCCAGTTTCGCGCCTTTCATCCATCCACCCGTGTTATCGTTGAACACAGGGAGATTTGCATGTTGTTCATTCACGATGCGCACCGTTTCGGGCGGTTTGATTTTCAAAACCGCACGCTTTGCGACGCGCACCGTTTTCCCGGGAAGATGTATCTCGCCGGGTTCCACCTCTATTGACCATGGTCCGTCTATTTTCACCTTAGTGTTAATCGCAGCCATCCCCATCTCCAATCCTCTCTTCAAAGCGTTAAGATAGGTGAATCCCGTACCCTTCGTTGGTACGATGTAGCTTCCTTCGCCTAGTTCATTCCACGCCTCCACGAAGATCAACGGCGTGTTTTTCATTACGCGCATGGCGGGGTTCGCATGCCACCAGCGCAAAGCGTCCGATACGAAGTTTCGGAACTGGTTCGGAGTGCGCTCGTACCACCACGGGGTTTCATTCCACGGCCGAGAATCCCAGCCGTCCGTCACGATGGGGATGTAAGGTTTCCTGCCATCGGCGGCGAAGTCGTTCCATATCCCCTCGCTCCCCTTCACGATGATGGAATAGGGGTTCGCTCCCTTCACCGTGCCGCCGAAACCAGCGTAGTTGTAAGCGGAGTAGGCGTCGTACCCCTCGTTCACCAATGTGTTGAGGTTCGTCCAGCCGTTTTTAGGACCGGGAGTGGCGCAGGCGACCACGAACACGCCGGGCAATCCCGCCTTGCGAGCCAGTTTGCGTAGCTGATCCCATGCGCCCTTCACTCCGTCGGCGCCGCCCCATGTTCGCTCCATGTCCCCCACGCTGAAGACCACAAGCAGCGGTTTACCGTCGATCTTGTAATAGGCGGGGTTCTTGAAGTCTCTTTTGATCCAATTGTCGCACGCCGCTGTCCACTCCGATTGCGGAATGGAGAAGGAGCCATTGTTCACGTAGAGCAGGGCGTACTTCATGCCAATTTTGTGCGGATCCTTGCGGAAGAAGTCCACGGCGGTGTTGAGAGTCTGATCGGACGGGTTTCCATCGCGTCGAGCGTCGTACCAATCGAAAATGAAGAAGCTGATATCCGCCTGACGCGCCCACGCCACCTGTTGGTGGACCAGCTTGGCGGTGTTGTCGTACCACCCGCTCAATGGCTCGCGCTCTTGCCATTTTTGCGGCATGTCGCCGACGTGGAAGTTGTGCGAGGTGGTATCCGCCCAGCCGTCGAAATAGTAGCATCCCACCTGCGGGGCGTTTGCGGCGCAGGCGCGGGGCTGCGGAAGCATCAGAATACATGCGGCGAAATACACGGCGAGAAAGGGGAACCATTGCAAGGTTTGACGCATCATTTTCATCTCCCTGAGAAACATAGGCTTTGGATTGATTGCGATATCATGCACCAATTGGTTTTAGGATACCCTCACTTGCGCTCGAGTATCCTCACGATGTTCTCATGCCCCTGCGCTTTGGCTATGGAAAGGGCGTTTCTTCCGTTGTAATCCTTCATACTCACCCTGTCATCCTTCTCCAGAAGCGACTTAACGATCTCCTCGTTTCCGTGATAAGCGGCGATCATCAGCGCCGTATCCCCGTCATGGTCCTTCGCGAGAGCGTCCGCGCCGTGATTGAGGAGCATTCGAACGACTTTCGTCCTGCCGCATTCCGTCGCCCACATAAGCGGGGTCCAGCCTTGCATGTTTTTCGCGTTGAGGTCAGCGCCGTATAGAATCAGGAGTTTCACGATCTCCTCCTGACCAAGGATCATGGCATGGGTGAGAGCTCCCGTCCCATGCTTGAACGATCCCGGATCCATGCCTTGCATGAGTTGATGGCGGATGAAGTCCGCATCCCCCTTGGAAATCGCCTCCTTGATTTTCCGATCGTAACTCGAACTTTTAGCCCATTGGTAAAATTGATGGACGATTAACGGGATGCCTAACGGGTACTCGAGGAATCTGAACATATGAATCAGAATATCCGCCAAGGAGACATACCCATCGTCGGCGACATGACGCCCGATTTTCTCCGGAGTTTGGCGGTACTTGAACAGTCTTTTGAATTTCGTGGCGTCTCTGGCGTGTATCATCTCGTGATCATCCGCTTGTGAAGGATCCGTGATATCGAATTCCGTGCCATGAGAAATCCCAACGGCGCATCCCCCCGCATCTAAAAAGGTGTCGTTGCGGCAGGCTCCTGGCATGGCGCAACGATCAGGGCGTCCCCGTCGCTAATGGGGAGCTTCCTTCTACGAATGCGGCTCCCGCACAAGAGAAAGTGGCGAAAGAAACGACGAATATTCCGCATGCATTCGCGAATCCGTCGATTTTCTTCGCTTATGAATCTTTTTACTCCACTTATGAACCGATTTCAATCCCTTGTGTACGATTTTTCTTCGCATAAGGATGGGAATTCTTTGATGATAAACTGATTTTCCTCGCTCATATGCAGATTTCCTTGACAATGGGAGCGATCCCACCAACTTTAATGAAGTCAGAAATCGCTTTGCAATGGGTTGTAATCGCTTTGAATGCAATAAAATTTGCTTTTCATATCATTATTTTTGCTTGACAAGCAATTGTATTCGCATAACAATTAATTGTTTTCACTTAACAGAATATTGTCTATGCTTTACTGATATATGCCATCGCTTTGTAAGCTTTTATCTACGCTTTTCAATGAATTGTTTTTGCTTAACAAACGATTGCGAACGACGCAAATGTCTATAAAGCTGATTTTAACGGATCAAAAGCTATTGCAAACGATTGTAAAGTCAATACGGATGGTTATAAAGTCGATGCGGAAGCGTGTAAAGCGAGAGAAGTTGGCGCATGGCGGAGTCTCATCGCCTGATTGTTCGGCACGGGAGGGTGATTTTCAAGTTAGGAGGATAATAGTTTCGCCACAAGATCGTGACCGGTTCGTTCGGCTCGCATTTTCGCCGTGACCCCGAACTTATCCGTCGCCGCAAGGTCCGCCCCGTGCGCCATCAGCGTCCGCGCGACATCCTCCCTTCCCCCCAAAGCCGCCGCCATCAGGGGAGTCCAGCCATCGCAATCGCGCGCTTCGATATCCGCCCCGTTGGCGACAAGGAACTCCGCCATCGCGGCGTCGGACGCCCACATCAAGGCGGTCCATCCGTAATCGTCCGCCGCGTTGATATCCGCGCCATGCTCCGTCAAGACCCTCGCCGTCTCCAGGCTTCCCGCCTCCGAGGCGAATATCAGCGCCGTGCGTCCGAGGCGCCCCTTAGCGTTCACATCCGCCCCATTGGCAAGCAGCAGTCTCGCCGCCTCCGGATGGGACGCCAATGTGAGTGCGGTGTCGCCCCTTTCATCACGTGCATCAAGCTTTGGAGAATACTCCAAAAGGAGCTTCATCGCCTCGATGTCGCTTCTCGCCGTCGCGACCATGAGGGCGGTGCGTTTCTTTCGCCCCGTTTTATTCACGTCGGAGCTGTTTTCCAGAAGATATTCCATCCTGACGAGATCGTGTCGAATGACGTTGGCGTGGAGGGAGTGGAGGTTCTCAAAGACCTTGGACATTGCGATCAGGAAAAGAAGAGCCAAAACCGCGCACGGTATGGACCAGAGACTGCTCTCGACGAGGTATTTGATGAAAAGGTACGTTGCCCCCAACCCCATTGCCCCCAAAAGGACGCCGAGTAACGATCCGCCCAATTGTTTTAGATAAAAGAGCACGTTCATTTTCGGATTATCCTCCGTGCGGCATGATTGTCAAAACCATCTTGTCGAAGGTGGTTAAGCAGAGTCGGTTCAATAAGCGATTCACCGGAATCTTCCTGTCGCATTTATGTCAGTATTCTTCAGTACCCGCGTTTTCCGGAGGATAATCGGATTGATCCTTTTACGTTCGGTTGTAGAATTCGCTCCCAGCCATCCATTTCCCCGGAGACGGTTCACCGAAGATTATCCCATCGAAAAGAGCTTTTGTGTCCTCGATGGTGAGCGCGCTTCCGTTGCGTTGAGTGAGATTGGCGACATTCACTCATGCGACAAGCGTTTTGTCCACAATATGCAACGGGTGCAATGCGGCATTCGCATGATCGTCGGAATGATTTGGTGTGACAGCCATGGATGCGAAGCAGGGCGCGACGATGAATGCCGCGGATATCGCTATGAGAATATTATGCATGTCAATTCCTTTTAAGTCGGATGAATCCAACCTTTCGAAATTCATCGGATGCCGCGAATTTATGTCGTCCAGACCAATGTCAACGGGGGGATCGTTCCAAAGAACTCGCGTACCCCCGCAGGATTTTCGATGGCGTTCACATCCGGAATCCAACGGAGGATATTCTCACCATCGCGCTGCGCCAATCGAGTGATATCAAGAGTATGATAAAGCGCAGGCACCGCGATGACATGATTATTCAGCATCACCCAATTCAGGGATCGGTCCGATTTCAGAAACAACCGTTTCGCGCCCCACCTCTTTGGCAGGTGGAACCGCGTTTCAAAATAGAGATATTTCCTCGGAGAACCCACCGCCGGCGGTTGCATTACTCCCACGTCCGTCGCTATCAACCACTCATTGAGAGGCGTCGTGCGCACCGGCGAAGGGGTGGCTTGGAGGTAGAACGTTCCCGTGACGCCTGTGGGTCTGGGGCGCCAAGGTTTTTGTCCTACGGGAAGATGACCGTCCACCTCGATGGCGATGGTCATGGCGCCCGTCCGTGCATACGTCGTCACATCGATGGAGAAAGCGCCGTTATTGTTTGTCGGAATAAGGTTGGAGGATATCTCATCCCCGTTAATCCACATCCTCACACTCTCCTTGAACCCCCAAAACCAGTACGGGGCGTCGAAAAAGAGGGTGACGATCCGTTTTTTCCATGGACGCGGAATCCGGACGGTGCGTCTGAACCGCACCACTGAATTCTCGGGCACGCCTAGGGATGCGAAGGTTTCCGGTTTGACGACTCGCCATTTACGATCGATGAAATTCGGGAGTTTCCAGCCCTCCTCCGGCTTGGCGGGAGCCATGCGCCAGTCATCCGCCAAAGATATCGTGTCCGAAGCGGAATCGGGAACGGGCGGAAGATCGCGCACTGAAACCCGGGGTAACTCCCCCCATTGCTTTTTTTGAATATCGAGCCATCTCAGTGCGGCGTATTCCGCGTCCGGTCGAATGGATGCGTAGACATGGCACTCCATTGGCTCCAGCGCGATTGGCGGCAGGGAGAAGGAGGAGGAATCGGAAACGATGCGCACAGCCGGATGCCCCGGAACGGAGAGATCGCGCAGATTCCTCACGGGGTTATTCGAGCGGATGCGGATAAGCGCGGATAGAGGTGGTTGCGTGGCGTCGGTGTTGATCCTCGCGACGGGATAAAGATCGTAGACTCCGTTTTTGCTCACCCACTGTTCCGCCCAAATCTCCTCGTTTACATCCATCGTACCGGTCACCCAGCTTTGCCTTGGAACTCCAAGGGATTCGAAGAGTTCATCCAGAAGGCTGGAAAGGCTTGCGCGGCTCATCCAGTGTCCGTCATGGTCCTGCGCCCCTCTCCAGAAGGAGGAACCGAGCGTCACAACCATCCCCTTGCCGATTTTTCGCGTGGCGACGGCGATATTTCCCTCCTCCTTGCTTCGATCGCTCCAAGTCGCGACAATTTGAACGCCGTCGGCTCTGACGCTCTGGGCGAGCGATGCGCCCGTTTCGTTCTCCTTCATCCAGTCCAGAGCCAAGCCGTCCCCTTTTATGGTTCGTCCGCGAAGAGAGGGTAACAGAGATTGCTCCTCTGAGAAAGCGATGTCTCCGAAGGGGGGCTTGCGATCCATCACCTTCAATCCCGTCAAACTTGAAATCGGCCAGGAATAGGCGGCATCGGGAGTATGCATGCCGGTGAGGTGCATGGCGATGAAGATTCCGCCATCTTGGACGAACCTTTCAATCCCTGCGATATCCTCCTGTGTCAACACCGCTGTGCCGTCGTCGAAAATCACCTTGAAGCGGTGCGCCTCGCCCGAGTGAAAATCCGGCAAGTCCACGTAATCGGCGGTTCTGCCCGTCGCTTGCACCTCTCCTCGAGCGACATCCCAACTCCATGGCGCCTGGAAATTCAGCCTCACGGACCGAAGAGAGCGCAAAACGGCGATTTGAGGTTGGCGCATCGCCATTTTCCCGATGCAGCGCATCATCTCGCGATTATCATTCATCCATTGAGCCATATCCGGTCTCCCGGCGTACTCGCTGAAATCGAAGACGACATCCACCATGCTGTTTCCAAGCATGAGGAAGAAGGTCAGAAATTGCCGCAGTTCTTGAGGCGATCCTGCTGGACCCCCCGGCTCGCTGCTGGTTGGGATGCCCATCCAGGAGACATACCGCGGCATCCAGGGTCCCCAGCACGCCGCGCCCTGACCGGTGTCGTGGGGATACGCTCCGTATTTTTTACACAGCTTCGGAAGACGGTCCATCACATTCCACGGCGCCATGATCTTGATTGGGCGAGTGGCGTCGCCAGCGCGGATGGCTTTGAGGTTGTTTTCAACCGTTTTGAGTTTGTAGACGCATGTGAAATCAATCGCGTCGTACCATAAAAGATTCTTATGTGGATCCTCAGAAGGATAAGACCATCTCCCCTTGGAACTGAGAAAGACGTAGGAGAGCGGTCCACGCACCTTCATTGACAGACGGTTTTCGCCAATTCTTGCGGTGTCGCCTAATTCGAGACATTGATCCTGATCGGGCCATATGGGATGATCCACGGTGACATCCTTCAACAATTGCCCGTTGAGGTAGACCTCCATCGCTGTCGGTGGCGCGAGGGCGTGCCATCCCATGCGGGCAATATGCAGAAACTTTAAGTCGTTGAGTTGAGTTGCGGAAAGGGTGAGGCTCCTGCGAAGCCAGAATCGCGGCGAACTGTCTCCGGCGAACTCCAGCAGAATGACATCGTTATTCCGTATTTGGGACCAGCCCGTCGGCGATTCGTCGGCATACCACTTCTCCTTATCGCCCACGCCTCTCGGATCGGAGCGCCCCTCCCAGTCGCCGGACAGGTCAAGGCCGTTATCGCCCCACCCGATGAAATCCCTTACGCTCGGCACGGGAACCTCGTTCCAATCCTTGTAGCCTTCCCGATTACCCAAGTGCCTCAAGGCGACCTGCTGCAAGTTCAAGCCAAGGTCTTGCCGCAGATAATCATGCCAGGCCTCCGCGCAGGAGGGCATTCCGGAATATCTGGATAGCTCGACCAGAGTTTGACCTCCCAATTCCGCCGATCCGTGATGTCCCATGAAATAGGGGTCTTGCGAGGCGTGCGAAGCCACCCTGCGGCGCAAATCCCATGTATAGGGATCTCCTTTCGGCACCGGCACAAAGGCGTCGAACACCTGAAGGGAGGCGTGCTGAAAATTGTCGAAGGGTGTAGCCCCTTTCTCAGGCTCCACATACGGCAGGGGCGTTCGGTTCCAGAGCATGGGTGGTTGCATGGGTTGAGTCCAGTTCAAGAGCATGCGATAGGGTGTATGATTTTCCTTTGCAATCGTGCGCCACCAATCCAATACGGTGGTATCCAGCAAACCGGGGGCGATCAGCCGCGTTTCATCCACTCCCGAAGCCATGCATGCGGTTAAGTCGAAACGGTGAAATTGCGCGAAATCGGCGTTGACATCCGTAGGCAGGGCGCCACCTCCAAGGAACCAAAAGCCGAGCGCGGCGTTATCCATGCAATCCAGCCAGGGAGGATGAATATTGGTGGGAATCGACGTCCAAAGCGATGCATTCGCCTTCCTCGCCAAAGCGATCATCTTTTTTTTGGATCGCGCGCAGAGGATGTGGCAGTCTCTCCCTTTTACGCCGATGACCCACCAAACCTTATTCTCCAAGGCAACCGCCGTTGCGGGCAAATCTCCCCCGGTGTGCAAGGTTGTGTCCCCAAATCCGAGCAAATCCGCCAGAAACTTGGAGCCGCACATTCTCGCAAGTTCGGGGGTCTCCGCTGTGAGCGTGATCCAACTGGAGTGTGCGCGACCATCCATGCGTGGATTGACGGCGAGGGATCCAAGTCCGCGCAGACGCACCATGCTGTAGCGTGAATTCGGAGTTTTGGATCGGCGCGCGTTCGAGGCTTGCGTTCCAAATGCTAGTCCGGCAACGGATACGGCGGATGATTGAATAAAGGCGCGACGAGTGAGGGACATTAGACACTCCTTATCCTATTGCAGTGCATTTTCTATGAGATGAACCTTTTTAAGCACGAGTGATTCTTTATCTAATAGGATTGCCTCATCTATAATGAGATGTGACTGGTGATTATTTTCATTTTTCGCTCTTTTCTAATGTATGTAAATATGGCTCCTCGCTATATCGCGTGGATAATATTATTTGCTATTCCTCGCTCTATTACACGGGTAACCCAAAATCGAGTTTTCCCGCGATCGGGTAAATGATC
>JAJZOL010000157.1 GCA_021811565.1 bacterium
TATTTCGCCGTGGTCCATATCATCTCTTTAGTTTCAGTCTCATACATTTACCCAATGAGGGTTGCAGCCTTGAATTTACTACGCCACTGAAAAAGGATCGTATCGGAAGTAAAAAAAGGATATAGTTTACAATACTAAATACCGATAAATATTATGTAAGTTTCGTATCGTACGGAACTATGGAAACCAAGGAGAAAAAAATGAGTATTTCGAGCATTTCATCCGCGATGATCAATCCATCATCCATTTCCGCAGCTTCAGCCAAGGGAGGCTCCAGCGCCGCCGAAGAGGCGACGGAACCGTTAAGCGTTACGGAAAACGAGGCCAAGGAGGGGGATCAGCAAGCCATTCAGAAATTGGCGAGCGAAGGTATCTCTCCCAATAGCTCCAACGGGGGCGGAATTCTCAACATCAAGGCGTGATTCGGACATTTGAGCGACAAATAGGGGAGATGCAGGGGCGATGGGATTATCGCCCCTGAAAAATATGTGTGATTTTCATCGCTCTTACGGAATTTCGCACCCTGCGGTTAAGAGTTCTCTAAGATATACTCGCTTGCCATTCAGATTACTTCCGGAAAACCGATATTGAAGTAAGGTAAGTGCAAAACTGAAATTACGCGAACATCGATGTTCACATGTTCGTTGAATGAAGCGAATATTGCCATTACCTTTAGGACATTAACTGTCACTCTGGTTTGTTATTCTAGGAGGTAATTATGAACATTTCCAGCATCACGTCTTCGGCTCTTGCACAGGTGAGCAATGCCAGCCCCATAAGCAAAGCGATGACAAATGTGGCGGAAGAGGCATCCGAGCCGTTGAGCGTGACAAAAATGGAGGCTCAAAAGGGCGATATGCAGGCGAAACGCAAACTCTCAATGGAGCAAATCAGCAACGCACCCTCAGGTGAAACCAAGCCAAGCTCCAGCGGAAGGTTGAATCTCCAAGCCTGATTCACAGAAAGGCGGTTTCAAAACGAACCACAGGGGCGGCGCATGTCGCCCCTATGTCTATTTCAATTGCAACGCCTCTTTTTGCAATTTTAGCAGTTGTTGGATACCCGATTGAGCCAAGTCCAGCAATCGGTTCAAGCGGCCTCTGTCAAACGGAGCGCCCTCCGCCGTGCCTTGGAGCTCCACGAATCTTCCCTTGTCCGTCATGATGACGTTCATATCCACCGCTGCGTTTTTATCCTCTTCGTAGCAGAGATCGAGAAGTTCGTCCCCCGACACGGCTCCGACGCTGATGGCGGCAAGCATGTCGAGTATCGGATTGCGTTTGATAAGTTTCTCCTTCAAAAGCCATTGAACCGCAAGGCTTAACGCCACATACGCCCCGGTTACGGACGCGGTTCGGGTGCCACCATCCGCCTGAAGGACGTCGCAATCCATCATGATGGTTCGCTCTCCAAGCATAGAGGTTTCCACCACGCCTCGCAGGGAGCGTCCCACAAGTCTCTGAATCTCCATCGTCCTTCCGCCCAACCCCTTCGTTTCGCGTTGAGTTCTCTCGCGGCAGGATCGAGGTAGCATGGAATACTCCGCAGTGACCCATCCCTTCCCACTATTTTTGAGAAAAGGCGGTACTTTCTCCTCCACCGAAGCGGTGCATACCACTTTGGTCTCCCCCATTTCAATCAGACAGGAGCCTTCCGCGAACTTCATGTAATGGGGAGTGATGCGAGCGAATCGCATTTCGTTATTGGCGCGTCCGTCAGGTCTTGGCATGATTTTTCCTCGAATTCATCCTTTTGGTTTTACGAATTACAAATCTGTCGTTACTTTGGGTGTTGCGGCGAGAGTTCATCACACATATTCCTGCGTGAACCCTGAGAGAGCCGCTCTTCAGCGTATTTCGCAATACCCATGCATGGATAAAGTTTACCTTCAGAGATGCGAATTCCGCGTGATATGGTTGATTTGTGAGAGCTTGTGCAAATCCGATCGAAATCTCTTTTGCATCATCCCGTCATATTCGTATATAATGCAAGTGTATCCAAAGACAGGCGATTGCAAAATGCACCATCATATTTATTGCTCAAGGCTAAACATCGTCGTGATACGCTTGAATGCCAATATTTGCAATTACCTTCGTAAATAATTTCAAAGGAGACTTGAAAATGCGTTCCGTCGTTTGTTTGACACTTGCACTGTGCGGATTGGCGTTTTTCGCCCCTGTGAAACAGGTGCGAGCGCAAGACAACTCCGCCGCGCCGGTGAAGTTGGACTATGCGGCAATGAACAAACTTGGCTGGAAGCTCTGTTGCCAGGCATGGACTTTCCGCAGCACCTCCCTGTTTCAGACAATTGATATTCTCAAACAGCTAGGAATCAAATACATCGAAATGTACCCGGGACAACGCCTATCACCCGACAACCCGATGGGGTTTGATCAGAACGCTCCGGAAAACATCGTGGACGAAGTGATCGCCAAACTGAAGGCCGATGGCATCACTCCAGTCAATTACGGGGTGGTGGGATTGGGCGCCAACGAGGCGGATGACCGAAAGGTTTTCGATTTCGCCAAGAAACTTGGATTGCAAACCATTGTGAGCGAACCTGATCCAAAAGCGATGCCGCTGATTAACAAACTATGCAACGAGTATAAGATCAACGTAGCCATTCATGACCATCCCAAACCGGATTATTACTGGAACCCGGAGACCGTGCTTCAAACCATCAAAGGCTGTTCCAGCCGCATCGGAGCTTGCGCAGACGTGGGACACTGGTACCGCTCGGGCTTGGTTCCTTTGGATTGTCTCAAGGAATTGAAAGGTCACATCATCAGCCTGCACTTCAAGGATGTTAATCAGCAAATGCAGGATGTACCCTGGGGTACCGGCGAATGCGACGACGCAGGAATGCTTCAATGGCTTAAAAACCAGCATTTCCATGGTGTCTTTTCCATAGAGTATGAAACCTCGGCGACCGGAAGCCAGCTTTACGATTTGGTTCAGCAATGCTGCGAATGGTTCAGCAAGGAGTGCAAGAAACTCTCCAAGGAGAAGTAAGGTAACAAATAACAATCAAGCGCGAACCAATCGCTTCGCAAAATGAACCCCCCTCGATTGTTTTTGAGGGGGGTTGTTTATTAGCCTTTTACGTTGCAATAATTCTTTTCGGTATCGCCGAAAATCACTTGTTCGAAGAATGCGATGGTTGAGCGTAGCCTGCTGGCGCTCCGGACTCCGCGCCTTTCGGTGGCATTGTATATTGTCGTCCCTGGCTTGTCGCTCCGCCGGCATTAGTCGAAGAGCTTGGCTGCGCTCCGTAATTTGGAGCGGTTTGGGTTCTCGGGGAGGGCTGATAACCTGCAGGTTTCATCACCTTGTATCCCACGAACACCAGGAGAATGACAACAACGATAACAATGACTACAACCACCGGACCTGACACTTGCTTATTCATAATTCACATACCTCCTTGTCTAATAAATCTAAAATAAATCAATTCTTTCCGGGCGCATGAATCGTTCAATGACGGAATTAGTCCACTCCCGGAGTATGCTGCGTGCCTCCCGGGCATGATACGTCTATGCCATCGTGCTCCGGAATAACATCGTGCCAGTTGCCTGACCATCGGGATGCCGAAGTGGATGTTGTAGGCGGCCAGCAGGTGTATCCTGGTAAAATCGGATATTGCCCTGAACCTGACCAACAGCAATCGTTGTTCGGATATCCATGCACAACATGAACATGACCATCGGCATAGAGTAAATTGGAATCTCCTGTGTGCCTGAGCGCCATTTCATCTGTGCCATCTCCTACGCAGTCCCAGTTCCACCATCCGCCGTTCCCTACGTAGTTATCACGCTCGTAGAGCATAACGGTGATGGATGGATACTGCGCCGCCGCCGTGGGAACGGTGAACTCGCATCCGAAACTCCCTCCGTTGCTGCACGAATAGTTGTTCTCTATTCCTCCGTTACCGCAGAACCAGCACCATCCCATGTTCCCCGGCATTGTATAAGACCTTTTCAAAGTGCCCATGGTCGTCACAGTGGGGGTGGAATAGATATCGCTGGGACAAGTAATGAGCTGAACCGACTTTGTATACGGATAGATAAGGCGGTCCCAAGTCATCGGACTATTGGTCGGGTCGAAATTTCCTACCGGCATCCAAGCAAGAGGCGGGCAGAAATTGTCATCATAGTCCTGTTGGTACATTAGCAAACCAAGTCCCAACTGGTTCATATTGGAGACGCAGGTGATGGCGCGAGCTTTTTCACGAGCCTGCGCGAAAACAGGGAACAGAATTGCGGCCAGAATCGCTATTATTGCGATGACGACTAACAACTCAATTAACGTAAAACCTTTGAGTGTGTTGCGCAATTGCTTTTTTAAATTACCAACCGGACAAGTTATTTCATTGTGGAAGCTTGTAACTCCTTGTCATCCGATCGAAAAGCCCGTCA
>JAJZOL010000119.1 GCA_021811565.1 bacterium
CGACCTTTGATCATGGTGTAGCCCCTTTGGATAATATCATATCGTTATGCAATCCCATCCCTTTAATAGAACAGGGGCAGGAAACCATAGAGAATGCTCAGAACCGTTGCGTTTGTCGATATCTTGTTGCTCGCCAATCCATATGTGGCGGTTACGGTTACATTGGTCGTTGTCAATGTCCCCCCTGCAACCACATTGAACGTTGCGCTTGAGGACCCCGCCGGAACGGTGACGCTTGACGGAACCGCCAACAGGCTCGGATCACTGGACACAAGGGATATGTTCGCGCCGCCCGTAGGAGCCGGCCCGGGCAGCACTACCTCTCCCGTGGCTCCGAAGAACGAGAAGATCACATTCGGAGTGATTGTCAATTGCGACAAAGGAGCCACAACTGTGAGGGCGCCGGACGCCGAACTGATCGTTTTCCCGCCCGCGATGTACTCCGCATTGATGTTTACGTTAACCGTAGACTTGACCGCATTGGTCGGAATGCTGACCGACGAACTCGTTGTCGCCCCCTCGGGAATGGTTACGCTCGCCGGGGGAGTCACTGCGGAGGGTGTGTCGCTGGATAACGTAACGGTCACCCCTCCAGGAGGAGCGGGCGATTGAAGCGTTATGGTGGCAGCTGACGCCGTACCGCCGGGCACTTCGTTCGGACTGATGGTGATCCCGGATATGTGCGGCACCGGGTAGACATTCAACTTGGCTTGGGCGCTGCTCGATACTTTATTGACATCCACATAGCTTGCTGTTATGGTTGCCGAAGCTGCGGATGTCACGGACGTTGTCGTGATGGAAACCTGGACGGAGTTTGCGCCCGCCGGTATGGTGACGCTGGCGGGAACGCTTGCGACCGATGGATTATCGCTGACCAAGGAGACTTGGATGCCACCCTGGGGAGCGGGATAGTTGAGCCCAACGGTCGCGGTCGCCGTGGCTCCGCCTATGACATTGCTCGGAGAGACGCTTAACGTTGAAACGGCGGGTTGAGGATATACGGTAAATGTCGCCGTGAAAACGTTGGCTCCGCCGTTCGGAGGCGTGTAACTGGCGGTCACGTTCACCGTTGACGGCGTCGTCACGGTGGTGGTGGTTATATTGACAGTCGCCGAGGACGATCCCGCCGGAACGGTGACGCTCACGGGAACGCTGGCGAAGGTGGGGTTATCGTTGCTCAATGAGACTTGAACGCCGCCTTGGGGGGCGGGGCCCTTCAATGAAACCGTCGCTGTAACAGCGGATCCTCCCGTTACCGAGGTCGGTGATATGCTTATTCCAGCCAGTGCAGGAGTTGGGTCGACGATGATCTTGCTCGACACCGAATTATGCGTTCCGCTCGAATCCACGTAACTGGCGGTTATATTGGCGGTGGATTGAGACGCCACCGACGGCGTAGTGATGATAACAGGCGGGCTGGAGGATTCCCCTCCCGGGATAAAGACGCTTGCGGGGATGCTTGCAACCGAAGGGGTGTCACTGGACAAAGTTATGGTGACGCCGCTTGGAGGAGCCGGAGACTGAAGATTCACCGTCGCCTTCGCCACCGATCCGCCGACCACTTCCGAGGGATTGATAACGAGCGAAGAAATCACGGGTATTGGGTCCAGAATAAGCGAGCCTGTGGTCTTTACCTGCGTTCCATTGGTCGTTTTGTAACTCGCAGTGATGTTCACCGTGGTCTGAGTTGTCACAGGGGATGTCGTTATGATGACCGGAGGGCTTGTTGTCAGTCCGTTGTTAATGATGACCCCGGTATACATGCTTGTGAGACTGGGGGTGTCGCTTGAAAGTGCGACATTCAGACCGTGCTGGCTTATCACCGGGATTTGCGTTGCCACAGTGAGCGCCGAGGAAGTTCCTCCGATCACCTCCGACGGGTAGATCGTGAGATATAACGGGGAGATCCATGAAAAGTTTATACCGTTGAACGATCCCCAACCGGTGGCGTCATCGTATCCATTGATCGCAGGATAGAATCCGTTGTTGCTTCCGTCATTGATATCATGGAAGGTTTGATTGTAAGTGGAACCCTGTCCCAACTGATAGAGAAGAGGATTCATAAAGCCGTAGCGGGGATTCCCGTTAGCCAAGCGTTGTTGATTGAGCAGTGCGGTATACGCCGCCCACAGCGGAGCAGCGGCGCTTGTTCCTCCGACGATCTCCCAAGAGCCGTTGACAACAATGGAGTATCCCGTCATTGGATCGGCATTCAAGGAGACATCCGGCACGTTTCGCATTGTGGTGGACCCTAGCGAAAGCTGCGCCCAGCCTGGCGTGGCAACGGGTTGCTGATAGCTGGGTATCGGCCAAATCGTGCTGATACCCCCTCCGCCTGCTCCTTCGCTGATATTCAATTCATTCCAAGTGGTCTCACTACTCCATGGCCCCCCAGCGTGGCTCACCGAGAGTTTGGTGCCGCCCACACCGGTCACATAAGGCTGTGAGGCGGGATCTTGCACAGTAATAATTGAAGTCGGTTTTCCATTATTATCATGGGCATATGGCCCCGTGTCACCCGCTGCGGCAAACATGGATTGTCCTTGTGCCGCCATTTGTTGAAACAGCTGGTTCTCCCCATTATAAAAAACTGGATAGGAAGAAATATCGGTTTCATTGATCGTCCAAGAGGAACTTATTTCATTTACGATATCGTCATCGGCTATTTTCGTGTATGTATCAAATATCCCCGATCCGGTATCTGGTCCCTGATATACCACGATCTCCAATGCGTTTGGCGCCATGGCGATCATCATCTCTATATCCAATGTCACTTCCGTTTGGCCGTCAACGTTTTGAACGCCTGAGGCCCCATCCACGGAAATATTTTGCAAATAGGGAGCGTTTAATCCGAACTGGTTTTCATACTGGGTGATGTCCGCGCTATCGTACCCATCCATTTCAAGAAGACCTAACGTTTCGCCATCGCCATTTAGCGGCATATTTGCCAGGTTGTAAGCGGTCTTGATATCGGATGGGGACAAACCGCCTTGCGGTCCCGTGCCGATTTGTTGCGCCACAATTCTCGAAAACACCGGGCGTTTCACATATTGCGGATGCAGGCGGATCATGTTATCAAGACCGACAATCCCTACCAACACCCCTGCAATACTCCGAGGAACCAAAGGATTATTATTTGGCGCGTAAGATTCCCTGCCATCGGGCAAACGGTAATTTAAGAGTTTCAAATCAAAAGCTTTTTCCACCGTCGCGGCGGACCCGGACACATCCAATAACAACCTGTTTCGGTGGGTATGCTCTATGGTCAGCCCTTGGCTTATCGCGTAATGCTCCACTTCCTCGTATTGTCCCTCGGTGGGACCGAATCGCTGCATAAACTGGGTCGGAGTGAGATATTTTTCATAGAGAGGGGTCTTCGGGTTGTAAAGTTCCTGCAGAAAACTTGTAAGCTTTGTCTGATTTCGCACTGGCAATACGAATGCGAGATGAATCGTGGAGGAAGGGGTTACCGCTCCCATCATACGGGATCGAGCTACCAACCGATAAGGAATATGCCCCGGGATCCGTACGGACTCGCGCGGATTGGGTGCGGGAGTGGGTATGGGGCGATTATGGTTGAGTGTACCTATACGCTGGGAGGAATCGGCATCACCCAAATTATCGATTACCCCGGACTGGGATGGATCGGATGCGGCGATACGCAGCATTGTTGAAGACATCTTGCGTACACCGGCGTTTTGAATATACGAATTATGACGGGGGTTTACGGAAGCATTCGAGCTGCTCCACACCAAGAGAGGCATTGATAGCACGAATGCTGCAATAAGTGAGTGTGTGATAAAACGAATCTTCATTGCTAGACAACCTCCTGTTTTCTTGACACCGGAGGCCGTCCGTATCAAACCGATTGTTCATTTCGACCTCCGCCATGCCATGGTTATCGGATGCCTGGGTCTATACAACGAAATGATCAAAAAAAATAACAAGAGAGGTAATTGCAAAATTCAGAAAATGAGGCTTATATCGCTCATTTCACGCTCGGCTAAATACCTTCAAACGAATTTTGTAATTACCTGAAGATACAGCTTATATGATGTTTTTAAGGTAATTGCGAATTTCATCAAAATGCGGCGTGCACGGTACATTTCACAATGGTAAAAATACGCCAAAAATCGATTTTGCGATTGCCTGTGGTTCTAGATTAAAAGGGATTGCTTGGAACGAAGGACTTGCGGCATTTCACCGCTTGATAGGGTCAAATACAATATCCTTATTTTCATTATAACATAACGGCGAAACATAATCAACGCAAAAATTTGTCGCTCTTCGATGCGCTCTACGGCGGCAGGAGTCCAGGACAATGCCCGTCATCCAAAAAACCTCCCGTTGCATCTCATCAATCTCGGAATTCATTCGAGGCTTATTTCTCTCCACTTCATTTTATGTGAAATATGTTGTAGACTTAATAGCAAATGGAGTGTTTGGAACCAAATCTCATACATAAGCTGAGATGCATGACACCTTGCCTGCGACCCTTGAAATCGCCTCACGCATCCAAGCTAACAATAGCGGGAGAATATCCATGAGGGGTCGAAAAGAGGTGAGACTCATGTTAAAAAACCAATCGAACAAGAGTTACCGCACATGGAAAATATCATTGAACCTGTTGATTATCCTCGCCGTGGTTTTCCTGATACTCTCCTTTCGGTACCCGATATTCTCCAATCAATTGTACGCCCGTACTTACACGCACAATTTCAAGCTTGTGAAGTCGGGGAGCGTGCTGGATTGCGAGTTCACCCTTCGCAACCTTCATCCCTGGCCGGTCACCGTCACTGGCATTGCGGAGGAATACGGACATACGGATGTCACAATAAATAAAACCCCTCCCTTCACACTCTACCCAATGCAATCTGTCACCCTGCGCGCGAGCGTGGATACGAAGGGGAAAATCGGAGGGTTCGAGAATGTGGTCCGCATTCTCACCAGCGACAACAAGGAGGGGACGCCTGTGGCGTTAGTCGCCGTGGCGCTTCCGTAATCGCGAACGGAAGGGAGACGGGCATCCTCTCCAAATGTAATAACGTACAAAGAGTTGCATACCATATCGTTTGCCAAACTCATGAAAGATCGAAATTTGCCAAAGCGCAAAAACACATGAGAGTGGAGGCTTCCCATGGATGCAAAAAAGAAATATGATGCAATCCACCCATCTTGCTCAAAATAGATTGAAATTGTTTGCCTCATAGGGTTATGGATTGCGATTATCGCTTATATATTCTATTTTATTTCGTTCACTTTTCGGCAATACGATGGATTCGCTGAGACTACATTCGACTTGGGCATTTTCGACCAAGGGGTATGGCTTATCAGCCACGGGCATCCTGCGTTTGTCACGGTTCGTGGCATGCCCCTGCTTGCAGATCATTTTAGTATCATCCTCTACCTCCTGGCTCCTCTTTACTGGATCTGGGATAGCCCAAAAACTCTGTTAACAATTCAAACCATAGCTCTAGGACTTGGGGCTCTTCCTATTTATGCGATCACACGCATGAAAACCGGAAAAGCTTCATTCGCCCTCGCGATGGCTGTAGTCTATCTCATTTATCCGGCAATGGAATGGACCAACGCTTTCGAATTCCATCCGGAAACACTCGGAACCCCAATGTTATTGGCGGCATTCTATTATCTCTATTCGGGAAAAAGTCGATGGTATTTTCTAATGATCCTTTTAACGGCTTTTACCAAGGAAACCGCCGGGCTTGTTATTATCATGTTAGGATGTTATGCGTTGCTCGTGAGGCGATGGCGAATCGGCGTGATATCCATTGGATTTGGGGCGATGGCTTTGACGGTGGCGCTGGCGACAATAAGATATTTCAACCACGGGCAACCATCACAATACTGGTCCTTGTATTCCGCATATGGGAATAATATGGCATCCATGACAGCGAATTTCATCCATCATCCTATATGGATCCTTCGCAGTTTGGATCGCGGCGAGAATAAAAGATATCTCATTCAGTTACTGGAACCGCTAGTCTTTCTACCATTGCTGGCTCCTGAGGTCTCTGCTGTCGCGATCCCGGCACTCATGGCGAACATGTTAAGCGGTCGCTCGCAAATGACAACCATCTATTATCATTACACTGCATTTATTACGCCTATCCTTTTCGTAGCCGCAATCGTAGGGTTGGAGCGATGGGCGAAGTGGGGGAATCGTATGACTACGGGTGCAATGCTATTTCTCCTTTTCATGATCAATATTTCCACTTTGACGTGGAGTCCATTATGGAACCCGAATGCTCGATTAGTTCCACCGATATCTCCTCAAGATACCGAAGAAACCATACGCATGATCCGATGCATTCCTCCAACAGCCTCGGTAGCCGCAGACTTACCATTGGTGTCGCATTTGGACCATCGCACCTGTGTTTACTTGTTACCTAATCCCTTTTATCCGATCGGATACGGAAATAACCCTCAAGCTCTTAATCTATCGCTAGGGGATGAAAGTCCGTTTCCCACTCGAGAAGAGCTTGAAAAAAAAATTTCCTCATCGAAGTGGACTATATTGCTTTGCATCCTTCCGCAGTCACGTTTCTGCCACCATTTTATGATATTTATTTTACCGTCACGATCTTAACGAATCCGTCATATGGCATCATCAATATCGGGCGAGATACGATTATCCTGCGACGAGGGGCAAATCATGAAACTGGGATAAAACTTTTGGAGGATCATGCCGGATTGAAAATAAAAAATGACGGGGATATCGGGAAGGCGTATTATTGTTGGGTTCAAATGCAAAGATCGTAAAATTTTTTAATATTAATATTATTACTCTTGTTTAATATTATAATCGCATCATGTTAAGATTTCACCTGTCAGCATTTAGATGTTCAGTAGCAGTAGTAGGATATGGATCACATTGTGATAGAAATCCTAATGGGTGTTCAGGATGTTCGACAACATCTCCTTGCCAAGCAACTCTATGTTTAGATTCTCAAGGAAAACGTATTTGTTGTAAAGATTATGATGGAGATGGTATTTATCATTATGTAACTTGTCAATGGCAAGATTATACATGTTATATCACATGTCCGGCACCAAATAATGGAACAACAAATACAACTTTCCCTTGCTCGATCACGAAAGACTGTACTTTCGGGAATCCGCCCGTGGTATGTAATTCATTGTAAAAAAATAATAATGTGATTGCAAAATGCAATTTACATATATTTTAGTTGAACTAACAAAAAAAACAATATACTATTTATTTTCAGATATTTGCAATTGCAGAAACCGAGTGACAAATGAGATTTAAAATAAATTATATAAAACTGAGAATTGTTTTGCTTTTTATGATTTTGAGTTTAATCAGATATCAATATTTGAGACAACACGAGAGTGGATATCCAGGTGTGCGCTATATCCCGCCGCAGCGAATTGCGGAGGAGATCGATACGCACGGCAAGGTTCCCGGCAATCCAGACAAGGAAATTAAGGACGCCAAGCGTCTGTTCCAATTAATTCAAGCTTATCGAAAACATCACAATGATATGTATCCTCAAAAAACCGGAGATTTATATTTGGACATATACAAGCATCCCGAATATTACGGAATTGGAGTCGGATTGAATGGAATGGCTCGCTGGTGGAAAATCGTCGATTTCATTCATAGCTTTAACAGCCCGGATTTCAAATACGCTGACAGCCCCGCGCTTCGGAATCTCCCGAAATCAAGCGGATCCATTCCATTCATCATCTCCGATAAACGCCCGGATGGAAACGCCGTGGGAGGTCCGAAACCGCCCGGCGCGCGTGACGTCCTGGCGTACAGCGACCTGTACGTTCATCAAAACGTACGCTACTACAAAGGTGATCGCACGACATCGAATCCGGTTGGCTTTTACATCGTGCTTTGGGATGACGGAACGGTTACGAAGGTGCCATATAATAACATCCTGTATATTCCGCAGGGATACGGTAATTTCGGCTACGCCTTCCCGGGCCAGGCCGGCGTCCCCTCCGATGCGATGACATACACGGAGTTTGAGGAAAAGGTCGCCAATAACCCCCAAAAATGGAGGGCTTCAGAAAATACGCGAACAAAAAAATGAGTTCAGCTTCTTCACGGCGGCATTCGCGCTCCGGGTATGAGTGGCGTAGTCGCGAAGATTTCTTCTACGCCTCCCCCTCCCAGCCGTCATAACCCACCTCCACGCCGTGAGGGTTCAGGCGGGCTTCGAGATCGTGATGCAGCAAGCCGCCGTTATGCGAGAAGTGGGTGGCGACGTAGGGAGTGGCGGATTGTATGGCACCTATTTCGATCAGCTTCTCCCGCATTTTAAGCAAACCAGTAATGGACAGGTGCCCGGAGTAATTGGTCTCCTTCCCGCCGGAGGTGCACTCCATCACCACGAAGTCAATCCTTCTACCAGCCAGAAACTCCCATGTCTCCTCACTGTACCATCCTGTGTCGCTGGCGTAAAGGATGGTTTTGCCGTCCTTGCTCACGAGGTAGTTGTAGCTCTCGCCGTAATTCATATGAGTGGAGCGTACGGGAGTGAACCCCCACTCCTCCATCGTTACCGTTTCGTATGGCTCTATTACCATTGGGGTCAGGGGGGAATTTCTGTGTTCGTCTCGCGGCATGAAACGGTCAATCACCTGCTTGGGCCCCAAGACGATGAAAGGCGGGGCGGGTTCTCCGGCCACGAACGGCGCTTCGCAATACAGGATGTCGGCGAGTAGGAAATGGTCGTCATGGTTATGCGTGATCAGCAGATACCGCACCTTGCGCAGGTCGATACCGTAAGTGAGGACGTGGTGGTAGGTGTCAGGCGGGAAGTCTATCTTAACCGATTCGTCTATCATCATGGAGGAGCGGGTGCGTATATTCTTTCCCCCCAATTCCCGCGCCTTTTGGCACACCTCGCATGCGCAGAATATCCCCGGCCAGCCTTCCGCTGCGGCGGTGCCAAGTAATTTCAATTTCATGCTTTCTAATCCTTTGCAGTCAATCTTATCAGTCGGATCGGGCGGATCGGTCGGATCGGGCGGATCGGTCGGATCGGGCGGATCGGGCGGATCGGTCAGAGCCGATTGCCGGTACAGTCCAGGAAATAGGATACCCCAACCGTCCTATCACCGGGGATGTTCTCTTTGATGAAATGCAGCGAGAACTGGAAAAGATCCGCCAATCTCAGGCACTTCACCACCAGCCGATGCGGATTGGAATCAAGCCTCACTCCGAACTGATGCTCGGTAAGAAAATGGCTCTCCACGTTATCCGCTCGCAGAACCTCTTTGCCATCCCACCAAGCCGCCACAGGTCCAGTGGAGCCGAGGCTCACCGCGCAGTTCCTCTCCTCGGAGGATACGATCTCCCGTGTGAGGTAGTAGCAACTCTCCCCCAAAAAGCCGCCCAGATCGTCATGATGGAGAAAATCCTCTCCGATCTCCACGAGGAACGGAGCCTCCTCTTGCAATTCGCCCTTGATCAATTCCGCCTCATTAAGATACTGACGATCAAGCCGGGCGTGCTCGTGAACCAGCATCTCCTGACACCCCTGTATATGCACGGGATGGGAAATGATCCGATCGTTGCGGTAGGGACATTCACTGAACCGGGTGGTGTCCCAGGCGTCCCAATAGGGCCCGTATACGCGCCATAAACGGCTTCCAGTCAGTCCGAACGAGAAATCCTGCGTAATATCTCCTGCTTGAAGCCGAACGGAGAAGAGGTTCTTGTCCCATACCGTCTCCGGCTTGGACTTGTAACACGCCTCGATTTTGAATTCGCTCGACGCCTTCGCCGGAACCGCCAAGGATATGGTGTTCGGTTTCACCTTGACGCCTTCGGGAGCCATGATCTCCATCTCACCAAAACATGGAGTTTTTAAGTCGTTATACACATGGATATTCACCAGTGATGTCTTATCGGGATACAAGACGGGACCGGCGGGGTAGGATACGGAAAGAGCAATAGGCGATGGCGTTGGCCGGTTCCTGATGAGTCTTTCGACCTCATCCATCAACGCGCGTGGAACCCCCGTTATTTTGACCGGCAAGGTTCGGGTAATAATCGTCTCCAAGCCGACTTTGCAGGTGTCTCCGGCAAACTGATCAAGCGGAGCGTTTTTGTGCTTCACCGCCACGTCGCATGTTAGCACACTGCCCATTCGCTTTTTCCAATCCTCCGGCAACTCCTTCGCACCGCGCAACGCCCCCACCAGCGCACCCGCCGTCGCGGCGGTGCAGTCGGAATCCCACCCGCAGTTGATGGCGGCGACCAGAGTGCGCTTCAGGTCTCTGTCCCCTATGTATAGCGACAGCAGGGTGAACCCAAAATTGATCTGCACTTTAGATCCGTCCCGGTTCCCGTATCGCCGTATAAGTTCCAGCCAAACTCGCCGCCAATCCGAGTGCGCTTCAAGAAGGGAATTCACCTCATAATAGATTTGCGCAATCGCGCTTTCCTCCGGGATCACCGAAACCCCGGCGCTAAGAGCCTCCTCCAGCGTCGCCGCGAAATAGGCTTCCGCCAATGCCGCCGCCCAGAACCGCTCCGCCCAAACAGAATTGTCGATATGATCCAGTTCTCCGTCGAGTTGCGCATATTCCGCCGCGACCTCCGGCGCCCCAGGGCAGATCGCCCCCCAAATTTCCGCGCGAATGGGACAGCCCATCGATTCCCTGTAGAACTCATTGTTGAACCTTCCGGAGAGCGGCGGATGGATTCCCCGCTGCACATTATAGAGGAAGGCGCCGTATTCCGCGAAGTTATACCAGCAACGATCCCGCCAAATATCCGTGAGGTCGGCTTGGGTAAGCAGAGGCCCTCGCTCCTCCAAAGCCTCCAGCCAAACCACCTGAATGTCTAAATCATCGTTGGGAGCTATCTCCTTTGGCCAGCAGTTATCCGCCGTCATCTCCCCTCGAATTTTATGCCCTTCGAACGGCGCCCCTATGATCCCGCCGAGGGATTTGCCAATCCAACACCCTAGGGTTTTATCCAAATATGTTGCGTATGATAGTTCGCGCATGTTCTTCTCTTTCTTATCCGCAGGATAATCTTCAATTTAGCTCCAATACCACCACCGATTTCGCCGGCAGTTTCATCGCAAGGACGTTTTCATCCAGTTTGCAGTCCTCGAATGGGGCTGGGTAAACCGTATCCGGCGCATCGAAGGTGTTATGTCCGTCCATCTCCTCGGACGTAAGGATGCGTCCCATAACCTTTGAGCGATGATCCCCGCGAATATCGCATGTGATATCCGCAGAATTTAAGGGATCCATATTGCACAGGGATATATGAATGACACCCTCCTTGTTCTTGGAGGCGGATGCGCTGAGACGTGGGATGGTGACCCCATCCGTCGAACACTCCTCCGTGGCGAGGTTCGTCGGCAATAAGGTGGAGTCCTGATGAACCTTGTACATTTCGAATACGTGATAGGTCGGCGTACGGAGCATTCGGGGTCCGTCCGTGAGGATCATCGACTGCAGTACGTTTATCGTCTGCGCTATATTCGCCATATGCACCCTATCCGCGTGCGCGTTGAAGATATTGAGGGTCACGCCAGCCACCAGTGCATCGCGTATGGTGTTCTGCTGATAGAGGAATCCCGGGTTGGTTCCCGGCTCCACATCATACCATGCACCCCACTCGTCCATGATCATCCCAATCCGCTTATCGGGATCATATCGATCCATGATGGTTGCGGTTCGCTTGATGAACTCCTCTATTCCCAATGCGCTCTTCAGCAGGGAGTGCCACTGTTTCTCGGGAAAGCCGGTGGCGGCGCCCTTATGCTCCCAGCCTTCGCTCATGCAATAGTAATGCACGCTTAATCCATCCATGAGACGATGATTTTCGCGAAGTATCACCTCGTTCCACTCATCCTGAAACCCGCACGCCACCTTGTACAACCTCTTGCCGGAGACGTTTCGGCAGTAAGTGGAATAACGCCGATAGAGGTCCACGTAATACTCCGCGCGCATATTCCCGCCACAACCCCAATTCTCATTCCCCACCGACCAGTAGGTAACCTCCCATGGCTTTTCTCTGCCATTGGACCTGCGAAGATCGGACATTGGGCTTTTTTCGGGCATGGTGAGATATTCAAGCCATTGAGACATCTCCTCCACCGTTCCGGAGCCGAGATTCCCGCAGATATAGGGCTCGCACCCCAAAGTTTCGCAGAGATCCATGAATTCATGGGTTCCGAAATGGTTATTCTCCGTGACCCCTCCCCAATGCACGTTTACGATGGATGGACGATTCTCCCTCGGACCGATCCCATCCTTCCAATGATAGGTGTCCGCGAAGCATCCGCCCGGCCAGCGAAGGTTCGGCGGATTCAATTTTCGAAGCGCTTCGGTGACATCGTTGCGAATACCATTCGTATTTGGAATAGGGGAATCCTCCCCCACCCAGAGTCCTTCATAGATGCATCTGCCAAGATGCTCGGAGAAATGACCGTAAATATGTCGGGATATCTTTGTTACGCCCAAGTCGGCGTGGACGATCAATGAATTCATCTTTAATCCTTCCTATATCGCGGATTGCTCTACATTCGCAAATGGAATTCGGCGAATTATGATGCGAATAGCGAAAAATAGATTGTTATGTTCCGAAGGTTATGATACAATACCCAATAATTGAATTTCTCTCAACGCGCTAAACCGAAAAAGTGTTGCGGTTATGTTACCGTCACATCGAAACGGTGCTTCATCCAGAATGCTTGATATATTCGGCACATCTCGGTAATTACGAAATCCACGCATCTTCTTTTTATGAAGCGTTAAATGAGTGAATTTCGCAGTTACCACTTTCATAAGGAGATTTAGTGTTATGCGATTCGGAGGCGGTACTTTTCTTGTCGTTTTTTTGTCACTCTTTTTCCTCGCACTTTCCCTGTCATCCAACGCCGTGCAACCGGAGAATCTCATCCCAAAGGTTCGTGCGCTGTGGGTGGTGCGCTATAGTCTCTCATCGCCCGAACAGGTGCAAAGAGTGGTGCAGCTCGCGCACGAATCCGATTTCAACACTCTCTTCGTGCAGGTGCGTGGCAGGGGTGACGCTTGGTATGAATCCAAACTGGAACCAAGGGCGGAGGCCCTTGCGGATCAGCCCGCCAGCTTCGATCCGCTTGCTACCATTATCCAGGAGGCGCATCAGGTCGGAATAAAGGTGATCGCTTGGGTGAACGCCTATCTCGTGTGGACGGGGGAGCGACTGCCCAAGGCTAAAAATCACATTATGAACGCTCACCCCGATTGGATCAGCCGCGATAAGTGGGGCCATTTCAGCATGGTGGACAATGGGAGGGTGGAGGGCGCGTACCTGCAGCCAAGCAACCCGGCGGTTCAGAACCATCTCTACAAGGTCTATATGGATATCGCCAAACGCTACGATATCGATGGCATCCATTTCGATTTCATCCGATATCCGAACTCAGATTACGATTTCTCCGATTCCACATTGCTCCGCTTTAAGAAATATATGGACAAGTGTATCACTGCATCCGGCAGGGAGGCTGTGGAGAAGGATGGGGGAAAACTGGCTTATGTGCACACATTCCCCGACCAATGGGTGAAATGGCGCGCCCAGCAGGTGACTAACTTGGTCAAACGCGTATCCGAGGGAATACGTCGAATTAAGCCAAACATAGAGATTTCCGCCGCCGTCTTCCCCGATCCGAAAACCGCCGCAGTGGGCAAAGGGCAGGATTGGAGCGATTGGATGAAGAAGGGATATCTCGACGCCGTATGCCCCATGGCGTATTCCCAAAACACTGATTTGGTGCTGAAGCAAATCCAGGAGGACATCGCAGCCGCCTATGGTCATAAAGTCTACGCGGGCTTGGGATCATGGCGCCTTTCGCCCGAGGACACCGTAGATAAAATTAGAAAGGTGATGGATATGGGTGTGAACGGCGTCTGCCTTTTCTCATATGACGATCTGACTAAAAACGGGAAAACCGACAGTTACCTTGCCTATATCGACAAGCACTGCTTCACTCCCGCGTCAACACAAAGCGCATCCACGGATTACCCGGTGGAGCCGCCGCATCAGGTACGATAATTTATTGCCGCACTTTGGGCAAACTTTGAATGAGATCATCATAATAGGAAGGCGGCACGGCTTGACTATCCGAGATCACGGATATCACCTTCCACCCAGCATCGGTTTTATACAATATGAAGGTGGCGAGGGAATCCCCGTCTTTGGAACGCTTTGTGACAAAAGTGATGTTGGCGGTGTTGGCGCCGTTGAACTGCACGGTGGCTTCATCCATGTTTTTCAGCATATCGCCGAGCATACTTTTCTCCTGATCGGGCGTGATCTTCAATTTCGCGATCATCTCCCTTGACTTGGCGAGTACTTGCGACACGCTCTTGGCGTCCAGTTTGACTCCTGCGCCGTCATGGATTTCATAGATGGGCAGTCTGGCGTTCTTCATGTACTCATCCTGGTCGCCGAAAACCAAGGCGTAATAAAACTCAAAGGATGCCTTCCTGATCATGCCGTCCATGCTTATCTTGGACGGTGACGGGGAATCGGCTCGGGACCCTACAACCATGAGGCTGCACGCAATGAGTACGGTCAAGCCAAACCAGGAATGAAGTTTCATCATACACGCTCCTTGTATCGGGAAGGATATACATTCGACTAGGCTATTGTACCAGAAGGAAGGTTGAACGCAAACATGAAACTGGTATTCATGCGACACGGGATCGCCGAAGACGGCGGTTTCGGAATGGATGACCGCGATAGACAGTTGACGAAGGAGGGAATCGTCAAAATACGCGCCATCGGGGAGTATCTTGATAGGCTAAAACTCAAATTCGAGGAGATATGCACCAGCCCCTACGCAAGAGCGTTGAAAACCGCAGAGATCATCTCGGACTCCTTGGGGCAAATGGACAGACTCACGGTGGAAAGCGGTTTGGCGCCGGGTTTTCAGATGTCGGATTTGGTTCGCATCATGCATGACAAAAACCGAAGAGGGAGATATCTCTTTGTGGGACACAACCCGTCTTTCAGCATTGTGCCGATGGAACTGATCGGCGGAGGGAACATCGAACTCAAGAAAGGCGGAATCATCTCCATTGAGACGGACATCATACAGCCCGGAGCGGGCTTGCTGGAATGGATGCTGACCCCGGGGCTGATGGTGAAGGCGAACGGCGAGCCCTCCTAAACCTTAGGATTTACAGCAATTCAAGGCTGAGACGATTGCCTCACAACGCTGATCCGGTCGCGCTCGGAACCTATTTTGCCGAAAGAGATCGAAGGATCGCCTTCACGAAAGTCGCCGAGTTATTTGCCGCCACCTGATAAAACCGGGCGATATCTTGTTTGGCGGTCTCATTGGCGGAATCGCTGAGGCTGCGGATGATAAGACAGGGTATGTTTTGCGCATGGCAAACCTGCGCGACCGCTGCGCCCTCCATCTCCACCGCGTCAGCATGGAACTTTGAGCGGAGTTGAGCCACCTTGTTCGATGAAGCGATAAACTGATCCCCGGTGGCAATGACGCCCACTTGGATGGCGGGGGTTCTCGCCACACCACCGGCGATGATGGTTTTCAGATGCACGATATGCATAGCGCGTTCCGCAGCTCGGAGCAGAACCGGCGAGGCTTGAAAAAAGAAGGGGTTGTTCGCACCCGTGAAGGGGTTCTTCGTCGGGTCGTTGCGTAATCCGGCATTTGTAAGGTAGCCGAAATCGTGCTGAAACGTCTTGGCGCCGATAACGATGTCCCCTGGATGTAGACGAGGGTTCACACCGCCTGCGATTCCGGTGAAGATGAGCATGGAGGGATGACAAAAATCCTTCAACACTGTCGTCGCCATCGCCGCGTTGACCTTTCCTTCGCCGCACATCGCAAGGACTACTCGGTGACCTTCCAGATATCCGCCATACACCTGCAAGCCATCCGCCACCATTATGCTCCTTCCATGGATGGAACCGCTCAGCATTCGGATCTCGCTGGGAAGGGCGCCCAAAATGGCAATGGGGCCAACGGTTTTCGGTACGGGGGCTCCAATGCTCGCGATAGACGAAAGGATCAGTATCAGGGTGATGTAACCAAACGATCGTGGATGGTATTTCATGCTCTCACTCCCATATTTTTGGGAATGATACCCCAAACTCTTAGGGGGAAGTATATGCGCCCATGGCGTTGAAAATCACCGCAAGAGGCATGAGAAGGTATACGGTTGGCAAATCCTGTGATATATTTTTCCATCACGATTCAATATTTGAGGATTATTTTGCAAATACCGCTCATACTATGAATAATATTCATGCGTTACGAATGAAACCGCAGACGAGTAAAAGCTGTATATACGATGGAAACGCTTTTTTACTTAACTTCATGGCACTTGGAGCGTATTGATGAAACCTCATAATTATCCCGGGCGGCTCTTTATCGTGGAGGGAATTGACGGATCGGGAAAATCCACGCAAATTGATCTTCTCTATAAATGGTTGCAATCTCAAGGTTACAATGTCTTTTTCAGCGAATGGAACTCCTCGACCCTGGTGAAAAGCACTACCAAGATGGGCAAGAAAAAACGGATGTTCACCCCGACGACATTCAGTCTCAGCCATGCGACCGACTTCGCCGACCGCATGGAGAACCGTATCGTCCCTTTACTTAAGGCGGGGGTGATTGTGTTGGCGGATCGGTATGTCTACACGGCGTTTGCAAGAGACGTGGCTCGTGGTGTCTCGAAGCGCTGGGTTCGCAACCTCTATGATTTCGCGGTGGAGCCTGATTTGGCTTTTTACTTCCGGGTCCCTTTGGAAGTGTCCGTCAGCCGTATCCTCACTGGGAGGGCGCAAATAAAATATTACGAGGCCGGGATGGATTTGGGGCTATCCGACGACATCAGGGAATCGTTCGAGCTATTCCAAGGCAAAATCATGCACGAATATGACAATATGATCAACGAATTCAATCTAACGGTTATGGACGGCACCCGTCCCATAGAGGAACAGCAGAGGAAAATGCGATCCATCACACAGCATGTTTTGGACAACTCCACCCGATTGCACAAAGCTCCCAAAGATTTCATGGCAATGGCGGGGGTGAGCAAATGAGCATCGCGAGTTATTATGGCGAAGGCTATCCATACATGCCCCTCGGCCATCTTCCTGGCAAGTTAATTGTGCTGGAGGGCACGGATGGCGTAGGACGATCCACTCAGATAGAGATGCTGCAGAGTTGGTTGGAGGAGAATGGGCACGCAGTCTCAAACACCGGACTGAGCCGATCCCCGCTGACACAACCGGGTCTGGATGCGGCGAAACAGGGACACACTCTCGGCAGAACCACTTTCAGTCTCTTTTACGCCACGGATTTCGCGGACCGATTGGAAAACCAGATCATTCCCGCATTGAAAGCGGGTTACTATGTGCTTTCAGATCGCTATTTCTACTCCATCGGCGCACGAGATATCGTTCGCGGCGCGGACCCCAATTGGGTGCGAGGGGTGTATGGATTTGCACTGGTGCCGGATCTGGTTCTCTATCTCAAAGTGGATTTGGAGCATCTTATCCAAAGAGTTGTAAACGGGCGCGGATTCAACTACTGGGAGGCGGGACTTGATATGGGACTTGCCGATGATCTTTACGACAGCTTCTGCCTCTATCAAACTCGGTTGCTCGCCCAGTTCGATAAAATGGCTACGGAGTATGGCTTTGTGACCGTGGACGCAAACCGCGACCCTCACGCCATTTTTGAAGAGTTGAAAATTAAAATCGAAGAGATTCAAGACGAAACACATCCGGTATTATCATGAGATTGAATGCATAAATCCGAAGAGAGCGTAATCAAGATGGAAGAGCAACTGACATTTCGAGAATACGGAGTACAGGTCATCCGCGAAAGGTTGATCAAAATGCTCTCCCACATGCGGGGAGTGCGGCGAGGCGAGGATATCGAAGCGGTCCACGATATGAGGGTTGCGTCGAGACGACTCCGAGCCGCCCTGAACGTATTCAAATCGGTCTTCATCTCGCAGGAGTTTCTCCGTTTCGAACGCGAGATTAAAGCCATCACCGATGCTCTCGCCAACGCTCGCGACTTGGATGTCATGATCCTCACGCTTGAGGAAATGAAGCAATCGCTGCCCAAAATGCAGCAAGGCGGCGTGGAGTCTTTCATCGATATTAAAAAGGACGAGCGGATGAAATGCCAGCGTGACGTGATCAGGGCGTTCGATCATCTGGAAAACCGGGATTTGGTGGGGTGGTTCGAAGAGATCGCAAGAGGAGACCATACGAATTCATCCCTCTCAGGATTATCCGGAGACTTCCACACGCACGAGGAAAGCGGGGGTGAGACATGTTAAAACAGAGGGTGGTCTACGGCATCGATCCCACCGACACGATTCAGGAGAACGCAGAAGTGATCATACCTGCGAGGGTGGCGGATCTTTTAGTTTGGGAGAAATTCATCACCAACCCGGCGAACGTTCCCGAGTTGCATCAAATGCGCATCGCAGCCAAGAGGCTTAGGTATACAATGGAACTCTTCGCTCCTTTTTACGGACAGGCATTTAAGGACGCCATTGAGAAGGTTAAGAATGTCCAGGAGGCTGTGGGGGATATCCACGATGCCGACGTTCTGGCGCCGGAAATGCAACGACACCTGCGAAGCTCACTGCGAATATCGAAAAAGGATATCCTGCGCAAGGGTGTCTATGCCGGAGATTACGATGCAGCAATGGGACTGCTGATTTTGTGCAGAAAAAAACGGGATGAACGCAAATCCAAGTACCGCCAGTTTTTAGCGTACTGGAAATCGTTGAGAGCGGAAGGCTTTTTCGAGTCGATACGAGATATTATGAAGGAGCAAAAAGCGGAGGAAGGGAGAGGAGGAAAACATAATGAGCGAAATCGAGCATCCCGGTCATCCGGCGCAGGAGATTCCGTTGGTCGGCGAGGATTCACCGGAGAGGATTCCCAATCTCGGTCCGATAAGGCTACGAACGCTTAACAAAGCGGGATTGCGCACACTGAACGATATCATGTCACTCTCCGCCGAAGAGTTGAGTCGAATCCCTGGCATTACTTTCGTGAAAGCGAAGCAGATTCTTGATTACATTCAGGAGCATGTCAAAAAACCTAGCTCTCCTCCGATGGAGGAGACTGCGACGGTCGCTCCATCCAACAGAGAACTGGTGACAACGATAGCTCGGGAATTGATGAATCAGGCGCAGGATCTGCTAAAAGGGGAGAACTCCTCCGAACTGTCGCATGGAATGAGCCGTCAATTGGCGCGAATCATCATCCTATGCGATCTAATTCTGCTCGATCAAGTGGCGCTTCGCAAACCCCGAAAAAGCGTCAAATATTTGAAGGCGATGCGTGAGATGATTGTCTCGGCTTCCGCTGAGTTACATGATGGGAAAATCAAGCAGAGCAAAGTGTCCATGGCGCTGCGCGACCGAAGGCGGAAACTAAAGGAGCTATGTGTTCGTAAAAACTCCGAGGGGAAAAACTGAAAGGAAGGTCTTACGATTATGCCTTGGTGCCCAAAGTGTCTTGAGGAATACGACGATGGAATAACCACATGCGCCGATTGCGGTTCCGCGCTTGTGGATAAACTGGAATCCGAACTGGAGCGCAAGCCGGTTTTAATTTATCACGCCTCTTCCGAGAATGAAGCGAAAGTGGTAATCGCAACCCTTGAGGCGGAGGGAATCGCCGCATTCACCGGCTCTCCGAATTTCGTGTTGCCCCAGGAAAGTTTCGCAGTGAATGACGATGTTGATGACATGGATATTTACGTATTGGAAGACAAGGCGGATGAAGCCAAGGCGGTACTGAATGCTCCAATTTCCGAGGAGGAGCTTATGGAGGCGGAAGAGGCAGACCCCAACAAATCCGAACGAGATACGGAAACTAACAACGACGAAGCTTAAAATTCCAATTTTCAAACACCAAGGCTTGGCTCGGGTTCGGTTGGCGGCTTTGAGTTGTTTCGCGGCGTTTGCACTGGTTAGCTGCTCCTCGCAGCAAAAACAAATCGCGACCCGTAAATCCGCCCCCCTGCCATTGCCTCAGGGCTTCACGATGGCTCCCAAAACGCAGCCCGCTCCGACGGATGCCGAGCTGCCGGGGTTGACGGCGGAGGTGCAAAAACTTGAAAAGGAACTGAAAGTCAAGCCGAATGACAAGGAACTGATTCAGCGCACCGCCGACGCCAATTTCCACACAGGCTACGCAATGATGATGAGCCAGAAGACCGATAGAAAGTTTCGCTATCGCATGGCTTTGCGCTACTTCCGACGCACCTTGCAACTCGACCCTCAAAACTCCGACGCAGCCTCTTACAAACAGCTTATCGAAAGCATCTACCGCTCCTTAAACCTTCCGATCCCGAAGTGAATAAATAATCGCTTATTTTCTATCTCAATCTATTCCTCAGGAAATGGATCGCAATCTATTATTCATTCGGCAATAAAACATTATCGAATATATTCTACTGATGTTCGCCGTATGAGACAGCCAAAATTGAAATTATAAACCCCACAAACATATCTATAATCTGTTGCCTAATGCGGATCCAATATCTGCGCGGATTTTGCTATTGAAACATATAACCTATAGCCTACCTTGAAATAAAGCTAGGATCACTATGATTTTCTCCAATTATAAAAAGGACATTTATTCCATAAGGTCCCAATAATTTAACGTGTCCCCGTAGCAGTACGAATAGATGTTTATCCCGCCGTCGAAGCCTATGGGGTCCCTGTTGACGAAGCTTCCAAGCGCGGGGGAGTAATACCGCGCCTCCATGAAGACCAGCCCGGTCTCGGAGTCCGAATAGCATTCCGCCTGGCCCTGCCACCTGATGGGGGGTTGACGGGAGCGGAGCGCCGATTGGAGTCCCGTAGGCGGTGTACGCGGACGAGGCGAGAAGGCTCTCGTTGACATCGGCGGGGCTTGGCGGATCGACTGGCTCACCGACCGGGATTCCCCGTCACACCGCTCAGCTCGCCCCATGCGCCCATG
>JAJZOL010000018.1 GCA_021811565.1 bacterium
AACGCTGGAGCCTGAATTTTTAATTTCTTGCCCTCGCCTTCAAAAAAAGATAGTAAAACGGGGTGCTGCCGTACCTATATATGAAAAACGAATCGGATAAGATCGGCTTTTCATCCAAGGCGGGATGACTTTTTGCATCTCCGAAGAATCCTTGGGTTCGTTTGGTAAAAAAAGAGAGTTTCCTTTTTTCAATGGGTTTCGAGTGGCGATATTGGGTCGAGCACGAAGAGTCTGGCGAGAACGTTAAAAACTCATGCCGTGCGGATACTTAATTACCTCCAGGATCATCTTGAAAAAGGATTGATGGAGGGGGATTGACTCTCTTATCCAACCTGCCAAGGCGAAGACCAGAGGTTATCGCAATCCCCGATATCTCAAAACGATCATTTACCCGATCGCGGGAAAACTCGATTTTGGGTTACCCGTGTAATAGAGCGAGGAATAGCAAATAATATTATCCACGCGATATAGCGAGGAGCCTAATTCTTTCTTCGAACCATTTCCGCTTTTCCGCTTTTGATGCGATTAACTTCTTGACTCATCGAATTTTACAAAAAGGCAAGAGGGTTTGATATCAAGAGGAGATAATAAGATGAACAAGGCATCGGAATTCGAAAAAGTAATCGTGAACGCTCGATGCACCCGCAATGGGGGGTTGTTTGGAATGCAATTTGAGTTTAGAGATGGTATATGGCAAGCGACAAACACGTTCGTCATCCAGGAAAAGCCTCCGGTGGTGACCACCCCTCGCATTCCACCCGTCTATCCGACGCCACAAATCACGCCCAAAGAGATTCATGGAGAAATCACAACAGGATATGAATATCCCGGATGCCCCTATTGCCGCAATCGCTCCTTTTTCAAATGCGGGTGCGGCAATATTTGCTGTTACGATGGCGTGGATAAGTACGGATACTGCCAATGGTGCCACACCAGGGGGTTGTTAAGTGGAAGGGTTCGCTCCATACAGGGCAATGTTCAGGAGCGCAATAAGGAGATATCTTACCAACCTGGAGCAAAGCCGATGCAGGCTGCGCCTCCTCGCGTTGATAATCCGATATTTCGGAACAATCCGGATGTCAAGAAATTGAATAAGTGATCATGTCAGGGTTTTTTCCTATGGCGCCGATCCCCTTTCGTGTGGTTTTTTGATGATGCAATTCGGGATATTGACATTATATTCATGCTGTGATACAATGAAAGTGTCCAATGAAGGCGTATCGGCGTGTGTTGCGAACGGAGTCGTTCAATAATGGAGGATCACGCTTGGTTTGTCCTCAATGGTGACCATGGCAATTATCTGCATACAATTCATCATCCCGACGTGAGGGCGAGTTATATTTTATAAATGTTAAAAATATGACACGTCTTTTTTTGTTTTGTTCTGCCTGTTTGTGAAAATTGCATTTATTTATATTGCAAAGCGAAAATGTACTATGCCATATAGGATGGGTTGAGTTCTCACGGTGTCGAATATAACGCACCACCATCAACCCATATCACGCCCTTTCTTGCATTTCCTTGCTGTTTGATATTTTAAAAAAAGTATTGACAGTACGAGTTAAAAGGTATAAAATGCAATGTCGGCTATGAAATTTTCCGTGTTTGTATCAATAAATGCCCCAACCGTGAAAGGAGAAATTGGATGAAACGTGCATTTACTTTGATTGAACTACTCGTTGTTATCGCTATTATCGCAATTCTTGCCGCGATCCTTTTCCCCGTTTTCGCGCAAGCTCGCGAAAAAGCAAGGGAAATCACTTGTGTCTCCAACGCCAAGGAGTTAGGCACAAGTATGATGATGTACACTCAGGACTATGATGAGTTATATCCTCTGGCAGTGACATGGGGAAATCCTTGGTCTGATTGGTCGGATACCATTCAGCCCTATATGAAAAGCTGGGATATTATGTACTGTCCGTCGGGCGGGCCTCGGATGATCGCCTCTTGGAGCCAACCGCAATATGAATGGTGGGCGAACTGGCGATGGTTTGTGCAATACGGTTTTAACGCGGATTATTTGAACAACGATCCCAACTGCTCCACCACCGGTCAGAACAACCATGCTTTTGGACTTCCCACCTCACTCGCAGCCGTGCAATCCCCTGCAGCAACTGTATGTCTTGCAGAGGACGGGCAGGATGCACCTGATGACGGAGTTGGAACATCCCTTGTGTATTCACCTGCAACTCAGACAGCACCGGACGACTGCAGTGGGGGGGGATGGGGAACAAATGGAGGGCTTTGGTATCCCGCTGGCTCCGGCAACACCACGATGGGGTTCTTCAAGCCCCGGCATAATGAGATGGGGACTGTTCTGATGTGCGACGGGCATGCGAAGGTGTTCACCCCCGGGCAGCTTGCGGCGGGAACAAACTGGCATCCCGGTATGAGTTATACAAGTGTCATTATTACGGACGAATCACAATATCTCTGGAGTTTGAACAAATGAAAAATAAGTCCCTTGTAATTGGCGTTCTTGTCGTTGTGATCATCGCCGCCATCGCATCGGTCGTATTCTCAATGGTTCACAAACCCGCGCCTCCCGCCGATGCGTTTAAGGTTCCTCCGCCCACTGCAGGAGCTCATCCGATCTTTGTAACCAATAAGCGCATACCCGTTCATTTACCGACGTTAGGCGGAGGCGCACCTCAAAACCAAAAGCACTAGGTGTAAATCAAGAGCTTTCAGGCATGACATATCACGTTTTTTGACGTATTGAAGGAGGGTTTGCTCGGCGACGAGATGACCCTCCTTGTTTATGGAGCGGATTGTTCGTTCCCTTCGTCGTGACTCCCTTGCAATCAGCCATTATAGTAGCTTTAATCCGTATCTTTTCAGGTAATTGCAAAATTCGATTTCCAAGTACATCACCGAACGTGAAATGAGCGATAATAGCCACATTTCCTGAATTTTGCAATTACCTCTTTTGAATAATCTCCTTGGAATGAGTTAGTAACGGAATCACGTAATTGACACTATACCGGCATTGCAGTATAATCCGATTAAGAATCCATTTTTCCGAGGTAAATCCCGTGCGCAGGAATATCGCTCCGTTGTTTCTTGTTTTCGTCTCCCTCATGGCTCTGTTTGGCTTATCCGGTTGCGGCTCGAAAAAGAGCCATGCCATCCTCTCTCAAACACCTGCTCCGCCGAAATTGCTGAGCGAAGTGGATTTGAAATTATACAAGCCCAACGAGGCTGGTGCGATCATGATCGTCATGTATCATGAATTTAACCCAAGTAAACCAAACGGGCCCATGAACCGCACCCCCGACCAATTCCGCAAGGATCTCGAGACTTTTTACAAGGAGGGGTACTACCCCGTGAACGTTTCGGATATCGTGGACGACACGATGAACGTTCCCGCAGGCAAAACCCCCATCGCCCTTACCTTCGATGATTCGCGTCGATCTCAGTTCAACGTGATAATCGGGGCGAACGGCACCCCGCAGATAGATCCCAATTGCGCGGTCGGTATCATGGAGACGTTCCATCAACAACATCCAGATTGGCCGACCAAGGGCACGTTCTTCTGCCTTCCCGAAGAGGGACCCTTCCCGCCCACCTTCTACCAAAGAGACTATGTCGCCGACAAGATCGAGACGCTTCTAAAACACGGGTATGAAATAGCCAACCACACCTCCACGCATCCCTCGATGCGAGACTACACTCCCGCGCAAATCGAGTGGCAGATTGCGCAATCCATCCGTGATTTCAAAGCGATCAATCCCAATGTCAATATGCAGTGCCTTGCTCTTCCATATGGCAATGTTCCCACCTCTCCGGAGGCGCAAAAAGCTTTGATATCTGGCGAGAACAACGGTACATCCTATCATATGCACGCCGTTCTGCTTGCGGCATGGCGTCCGGTCATGTCACCAATCACCAAGATACTTCACTCCAAGGAAATCTACGGCGGGATGGCTCCCTATAACCCTTATCGTTTGGAGCGTGTGTTGCCAAACCCGAAACAGGCCAACGTATGCGGAACCTTGGAGTACTGGCTGAAATTCTTCCAGCAAAATCCGCAAATGCGATACGTGAGCGACGGAGACCCGAACATCGTGGCGGTTCCGAAGGACTATCAATCGATAGTGAACGTCGCAAAAATCAAGGCTGAAGGAAAGGTGTTGCAGCTTTACTCCTTTAACGGCGGTGGCAACTCCTCCGGCGGAGCGTCAACGCTGAATGTGCAGTAAGACGGCGGATTGCAATTGGGAAACGGTTGAAACGGAGTTCCTGAAGGAGATCGATCTCAAACCTTGTGATGGATGTGATTCATGCTATTTGAGATGCGACAGGGATATCCCGATGACACGGGAGGAGTTTCAAAAAATCCGTTTTTATATTCAGTGCGAGTGTCACGAAGAGATACGTGAGATAGTCTCTCAGGATGTACCGTTGTTCT
>JAJZOL010000164.1 GCA_021811565.1 bacterium
CGATAAATCACGGGGTACACTTTCACGAATGCCATGAATGGCATGGGGAGGTGTGTGGGTTTTTTGAGGGTTGGATGGCGTTCACGCCATTTGTTAGCGTGCACCTCGGGATTTATCCCGTGGTGCGCTCTCGTCATTCGTGGAGATGTTAATCCCGTGGCTCCGGGAACGGAATGCCCAAAGCATCCAAGAGGAAATCCTTTCACTTAGACGGAAGAGATCAAATCCGTAATGCCGCTATTTTTCATTCGCTTTTTCGGTTACCCGCAAAACCATCTATTCTTACTTTTCCGCATCGCCGGAGTAGATCAGCATGGGAGCCGCGATCTCCACCGCACCCTTCATCGCCGTTCCGCCTCCATCAAGCAGAAAGATCGAATCCCAATGGATGGGGTAATGAACGATTCCATCGTTCGGTCCCCCCCAGTGTCCGGAATCTTTGCCATTCATGGGGAATTGCATATATCTCCAGCCCGTAAAGTCAATCTTCGGACCTCCAGGCTGGAAGGTTTGCCCGCTTGAATCCGTATATCGCAATCGTGCCAGAGCTCCCTGCCCGTCCCCTTTCACCCAGATGCCGAATGCCATAGGTTTCCCCTGGATCGGTAACCGCTTACCGTCCGCGATCCCGATGCGCAGGAATTTCCAGCCCGTGTCCATTGTGTAGGTGATTTTGACTGTTTTGAACTGATGTCCCGGGATAATCGTCTCAGGTGTTCCGTCGGAGAGCTCCTGCGTGGAGCCGATCTTCGGATCTCCATCGGGATACACCTGCAGATTCAGTGCGGACGGCATGGATGGAACATCGTAGAATTCCGTGAGGGAGGTTAAAGCGCTGAACTGCTGGTCGGGTAATTTCGCGACAATCCTTCCCTCCATATCCTTCATGGTTAGAGAGGCGGAGTAGGTGTCGGACTGCTCGTTAAAGGGGATAAATCTCGTGAAGCTTTTCTCATTCTTGCCAAAAATGATGGGGAAACGATCCACTCCCACATTCGATCCGGAGTCTATGTTGAGCATGGCTTCCAGGGTTTCCTCGTCGCCGCTCGGGTTTTGCACCTGTACCTGTAATCCCTGGTACCCCAACGGTTCCAACGTGGCTTGAATCGGATTTGAGATAACAAGGGATGTTTGCTGATTGAAACTTCCCACTCCCAACACCTCCAGCGGGAGCGTCTCGGTGGTGAACTCAACCGCCCGATTATTCCTGAGATCGTAACGAAGGTACACCGTCTGATTGGACCGAACGGTTATCCATTTCCCGCTGCTCCTCACCTTCACGGTTTTGCCTAGTTCGTTGTGAAAGCGAAGGGTCAGCGGGGTCACATCTCCCTTTTCGCTCATCACATCCAGTGGCGCCCTCTCCCATCCCGATGCGGCTTTGAGCCAGTCCGCAGGTCGGTCGGGGGTGAGATAGTGTGGCGCGTCGGTGACCTGAACCACCGTCTTTCCATCAGCGCCCTCTGTCAAATCAAGGGGTTCGCCAAGGTGATTGACCCCTTTGTAGGAGCCAGGTAGGGTAATGGTGGTCTCCTTGCCGATGGCCCAGATTACAAGCTTGGAGGATTTGCCTTTGGTGAAAAGCAGGCATTGAATATCCGGATCGTTTTGGATCAGCCTCTTGCTGAATGAGTAACCCTCCAATTGCGACGAGAGCGTTTTTGCCGCAATGTAAGCTGGCTTGGGATCATATATCTGATTAGCACCCGCATGATAAGGGTTAAGAACCGTGCCGAAATGATGCTCCGGATCCGTGGGTGACAAGCCATCGTCATGCCAATCATAATAGATGGAGACCGGTATCTCATTGGAAATGTTGGTGAGAAACTCCCTCGGAAGATATCTTCCCTGCTTGTCCGGATTCATGTTCCCCCATACGGAGGAGTACCCCCATTCACTGGAGATGATGGGGATATGCTTGCCCTTTGGGGCGTAACGTTGGATTAGGTTGCGGAGGATTAGATAATCCGGAGAGACCGTTTCCGGATTGGATTGTCGATAGGGATGGCAGGATACGGCGTCCCAGTATTTTAACAAACCTTCCTTGAAACAATACTCAGCGAACTGGAAATCCATCCCTGCCATCCCCGGTCCGATATACATGGCGTTCGGGTCCGCCGCCTTGATTGCCTTTCCGGTGGCGAAAGCCAGACGAGCATACTGCTTGACATCAGGATGAGGTCTCCAAAAGCCTCCGTTCGGCTCGTTGTACATCTCCCAGAGAACGCCATCGCCCTTGAAGTGCACGGCGGAAGCCGCCGCCCATTTCGCGAAAGCGGCGATCGCCTCCGGGGAATGGGGGGATTGATTATCGTCGTAGAGCGGATTCGAATAGTCGAGAATGAAGATCGGGCGAATGCGATATCGCTTCAGCGCTCGCATCAAGATATCGTAATCGGAGAAATCATATACGCCTGGGGATTTCTCGATGCCCGCCCAGTTGAAATCCATCCGAATCCATTTGAATCCGGCTGCGGATAGCTCTTTCATCTCCCCGGGGCGGGGATCCGTGAAATGGATATTCACGCCCATCGATGCCACCGTGCCGGGTTTGGGAATTTCCGCCGAGGCGTATTGCAATATCAGCGCTGCGGCTATGGATAGTAAAATGGATTTGAAAATCATATGCACCCCCAATATTTATGTATGACGGTATTTCATGCTTTCGGTTTGGCGGGCAGCGTAAACGGAGAGCGGTAAGATGCCGATAGCATACTGTTCGCCCGGTTGTTACCGTCTATGCGCTCGGCGTTTCGTCCGATGCGAAGCGAAGGCCCGAGAAAATACTTGCTGTCCTCAAGATTGATCCCGTTCGCCGCCAAGTGATCCGCGAAGGCGTTCAAAGTTTCCAGTGCGTCCTTGTCCGAATTGAACTCCGATGTCATCGGCTCGAAGGGTGTGGGTTTGCCCAGCAAATAGGATATGTTGGGCAGATGATTGAGCGACGTGGAGAGATAACCCACCTCAATTTCCGCATTCAGAATGGAAGGATCCTGGCTGCGCACCGCATCGATGAAGTTTCGGAAGTGATTGCCCCCACCGTTGAATCTCGCCAGAAGGTTTCCGTCGTAATCGTATGCGGTTGCGGAAGAGTAATTGCTATTCACCATGACCCCCTTCTCGCCATAGATGATATCGCCGATATACGCCCCCGCCGGGATGTTGCGAACCTTGAATTCCTCAGTTTTCAAGCCTCGCACCTCGAATATCAACTTGCAATCCCCGTAATCCATCAATGCAAGCATGGTGTTGGGTGTCTGACCGTTATCCTTGTAACCGAAGCGTCCTCCCAGCCCCAGCACCGTTTTGGGGAATTCGGTTTTATTCAACGCCCACCGCGCCTTGTCCATCTCATGCGGTCCCTGATTGCCGAGGTCGCCATTGCCGTAATCCCAGAACCAGTGCCAATCATAATGAAATCTTTCCCTCATAACAGGCTTGTATGGAGCCGGGCCAAGCCAGATGTCATAATCCACTGTGGGCGGGGGAGGCTGCGGAGTGGTTACATACCCTATGGAGTTGCGTCTCTTGTAACACAACCCCCTAGCCAGATGAATTTTACCCAGGTTGCCCTCGTGAAGCCATTGCATCGCCTCCTGAAGTCCCTTGCTGGAGCGGCATTGCGTTCCGGCCTGGCAAATACGCTTCGTATATCGAGTCCATTCCACCATGCGCCAGCCCTCCGCTACGTTATGGCTTACCGGCTTCTCCACGTACACGTCCTTTCCCGCTTGCATCGCCCAGATGGCGGCGAGCGAGTGCCAGTGATTCGGGGTGGCGATGGAGACAGCATCCAGTGACTTATCTTCGAGAAGCTTGCGGATATCCTGATAAGTCTTAGGCGTGGGACGTCCCGATTTTTCGACCATTTTCACCGGGCGATCCCAAGTGGCAGTGTCTGGGTCGCAGATGGCGATCACATCAACGTCGGGCATTGCCAAATACGCGGCGGTGTGATCCAGCCCCCTGCCATGAACCCCCAAAACGGCGATTCTCACTTTCTCATTGGCGCCGTAGGGTTTACGAATCTTTGGAGAGGCGCCAAGAGCCTCTATCGGTGCGGCGCTGAGGGCTAGCAGGGAGAGTGTGTCTTGCAGAAACTTGCGTCTGGAAAGAGATTCGGACATCTTTGCCTCCTATGAAACGGTGAGATAAGGGGTCGAATGTCGTGATAAAAATCCAAGAAACCATATCTTCCAGGATACCACTTTCACAGCGTTGCGGCAAGAGAGACACAGTTACTAATTTACGACCACCTTGAAAGTTTGCCTTGCCATCATTCTATCCTATTGACATTTCGCTGTTGCATCGGCGTATACTTATAACATGTTCCTTCACGATTCCTCAAGATTGAAAACATCCTGAAAGAATGAATCGTACCATCAATCGTAGATATGGAAAGAACAATTATCATAGGTGCCCTTGCAACTGAAATGATGATATCGTTCAACTTCAACAAGGAATATGAAAATGAAGGGTGATCCGTTGAGTAACCAAGAGGTGCATGATTTGCCTGAGTATGATAACCCACCGGTTACAGAAGTGGTCTGCGGAATTCTCTTTCAGCCTCTTGATCAGTTCCTGCTTCCTTACGTAGGGCTATTATGGAATGAATTTCGTGAGGATTATCCTATTTGCAAGGAAGTTACACCTCTGTTTCCAATTATTGAAAATCCAGGAGGCACTCAACCTTCGGAGCAACAGATAAATGCTAGCATGACGCAACCAAGGATTTGGTTTATTCAAAAAGATCAGACCGGTCTTATTCAAATCCAGCGTGATCGATTTCTTTATAATTGGCGGAAAACCAAAATTACCGATGAATATCCTCGATACGCCAATGTATCGGCAAAATTCCGTTATTATCTGCAAATATTTAATCATTTCTTAAATGAGCATGATGTTCAATCTGTTGTACCTCTACAATATGAAATGACTTATGTAAACCAAGTACGGAGAAATGAAGGATGGGCTACCTTCGAAGACATCGGAAAAGTGTTTCCTGATTTTGCTTATCGAAGTGATGTGCCCCGGTTTATTTCCTCAGTCGAAGATTTTAATTGGCGAACCTCGTTTCATTTACCGGATGGGAATGGACGTTTGCATGTTATCATCCGAAACGCATCATCACAAGTCAACAATCTTGATGAACTCGTATTGGAACTCACCGTACGCGGCATGGAGCACGATGATTCAACGGAAAGCATGAACGCATGGTTTGACATGGCACACAAAGTTATTGTAAGAAGCTTTGCCGATCTAACTAGCGATGAAATTCAACGCACTATCTGGCGTAGGAGGAATTAGATATGGCGTTACAAAGTTCATATTCAAACCGTAATAATTGGTTACGAGAAGAACGACAGACAAGTGCCTCCCTTGTTTTGGATAAACAGGATCCGGAAACAATTTCTAGCAAGGATGTCGAAGCGATAACAAAATATATACCTCCATGTTATAAGGGCTGTTATTTTGTGGATATAAATATCAATAAACTCATATCTCGCAATTTCGTCATAACATCTTTAAGGGATATTACTGAGATCAATATAGAAACGATTTCAACTTATACACAGCCTATTCATGAAAACGAGAATTCGCCTGATGAGATATTCCGCGGCACATTTACGATTAAGCATCATTATAAGTCACTTTTCACGAAAGAGGTCGAGTTTAAAACCTCGGAACTTCCACGACTGAAACCACATATCCCTGAAGAATGGCGTTCACTCCGAGACGATGAATAGTGACACATGGTACGAACAGATCGCATCCAATGAATCCCTCACTCAAGGGGATATCATCCTTAATTGTCCTATTCTCAGATGGGATGAAGGAATCGATTTCCAAATATCCCTTAAAGATGAAAATGAGATCCTAAAAAAGGCTGTCTCCCCTATTAGTGTTGATGTTGTTATAATGACTCAGGCTTGCGATCTTGAACAAAATAAAGTGTCGAATGTCGTCCTCTGTCCACATTTTCCCTTATCTTCTTATAAGATTGATTGGGAGAATAGCTTTAAGGATCGCGGACAGAATCCCACTGCGAGAAGCTGGCGGAATTTCTGTGACGACATTAAAAATGGATATATTTGGAACCTTTCCCTCTTAAATTCGGAAGCGGGAAATCCTTTATCCACTGAAGTGAGAGTTGTTGATTTCCACGAAGTATACACGGTTCCCCGCTTATTTCTTGATAACCTTGTAAAACACAGAAAGCAACCAAGACTACGCTTAAATCCGCCATATCGGGAACATCTTTCACAAGCATTTGCTCGATACTTTATGCGTGTCGGTCTGCCCATACCAATTACTGTGGATTTGTAAGTTGACACATTTGGCTAATGTCTCATCGCCAGCCAGAGGCTCCAAACGCACATGTCGCTGTAATACTCCCCTCCCCAAAGCATCGCGCCGGTATCCGGATCCATGTTCCAGGAGGTTCCCCAATCATCCCTTTGCCTGAGGGCGATATCCTCGCATAGTCGTTTGACAAACGGCGAACCGAGGTTCGGTTTGTCCAGCCAATAGCATGTGGCTGCGTAACACCAAGTCTCACCCAGAGTTGCGGTGTCCGACTGACCGTTGGTTCCGTTGTGATCCCGTGAACCATCGTGCGTGACGCCATTGACGAGCGCCCATACGCCATCTCCGCCGTTCACCTTCGCCACATGCCTCAACGCCGTGATCATCTGGTTGCGCGGCAGGATATCTCCCAATCCGCAGAGCGACGCATACCATTGACCGGTCAGTTGCGCGGCGAGGGACGTGTCGCTTCGTTTACCAGTCGTGTCATCGTTCCACAGGCGGTAATAGGAGCCGGTCCATAACCTTTGAATGTAACTCGCTTGGGAGAGCCTGAATTGATGTGCGCACTCCCTTTCAAAAGTTTGATCGTTCAATAAAGCGCCAAACGCCGTCCCCGCTTTCAATGCTGCGAGATACACCCCTCCGGTATAGGCGGATACGCCGTGGAACGGCCAGCAGTCGTAGTACTGCATGGAGAGATCATCATTGGGCAGGTTTTCGCCAGGCTTGTTTAGGCTGGTCGCGTAGTGCAACGCCTTTCGCACTGCGGGAAACACCTCTTTCGCCCATGCCGGATCCTTCCAAAGTGTGTAATCCCGCCACGCCATCAGGACGAACTCGGCGCTGTCCAGCACCTTTTGGGTGTCGTAATAGGGCGAATTCCATCGCTCCCCCTGCCCGAATGCGAAGGGGATGGCGCCGTCCGGACGCTGCCAGTGCTTGAACTGCCGCATGGTGTTCCTCTCCAGATCGGGGAACAGCAACGCCGTGGCGAGGCTTCCGTAAAAACGGCACACGATCGTTTCGGTAATCGGGCATCCGATGAATGATTCGCTATGGCTGAACCGACCGTCGTAAAGCCAGCAGGTGTTGCGCGCTAGCGAGTAGAGGGAGTTGACCAATTGATCCTTCAAGCCATTGGGAAGATGAGAATCATCGTATATCTTCTCCTGCCATTCCCCGGTTCGTCTTTGTATATTTTTCCAATGTTTTGCGGCGTATAACGCCACCTCCTTTGAGTTTCCGAACCAGTGCGCGTATTGATGTCCGACAAACTTCCCGTCGCTGTCCTTGGCATTCGGATAATACCATGCAAGAATGAACCTTATATCACGCGAGGTTCCTGGAGGAAGAATGACGCTTTGCACCAAGGAGATGGCGCCGTGTGATTGATAATCCGGCTCCATGGCCACCTCATCCTCGTGCGGCGCCAGGAGGGTGCATCCGGAATGATCCTCCCCCTCCTGAGTGAGAATGACATCCTCGGAATCTTTGGATAAAACCGAGGTGATTTTATTCTCCTCGGAACTCCATTGGCTCACAGGTATCGCCTGGTTCTCGACCATCCTTTGAATGGTGCCTCCCCACAATCCGCACCAACCCGCAGAGGGTGGGATATCGCTTGCCAGAGCACACGCCGCCCCGGATGAATCGGTCACAATGAGTGCGCCTCGGTTAGCGTCCAGCCACCCGTGATCATCCATTTCGGTGTGATTCGCCTCCAGATTGGCGTAGACGGAGAGCTGAAGGTTGCGCACAGGCATGGAACCGATATTTCGAATGCGATAGGTGAGAACCCCGTCCCCGCGATCCACCTCCACGGCGAGCGCCCCGTCCTCGGTTTTCAACTCCACTTTTTCCGGGGTTTGCGAGACTCGAACCAGGTTCTCCGTCGGCTCATTTCCCGTGATCAAATCGCCGGCACGGGATGGAGTATTCGACCCTGATAGGGTGTAATGCAGGAAAAAGCCGTGCTGGCTTAGGCATCCGCCTGCCGATGTGTGAAGGCACTGCCGACCTGTGTTCTCCCAGTTAAATGCTCCGTTTTCATCAAGAGTGATATCTCCATGGGGATGCCGAAAAAGTGCGTGCAGGTTTCGCATCGAGTTCGTTGCGAGAAACAGCACAGGCACCACCATCTGTTCGCCTGTTTGAATGTCGCCCAAATTCCATCGTAGATATCCATCCACGTTGCCGGAGGATGTCACCCCGTTTTCCATCTCGGAGAGAGGGGAGTTCCATCGGAACCGTATCGCAATTTTTGCGGCGGTTTTCCCTGCGTTATGCGCCCGGAAGCGAAACAGGGCGACTGGGGTGGCGGAATCCCGTGAATCGTCGGGAATGAAGGGGCTGAATGCACGAAGGTCTATTTTTATCGGTGATTCCTTTTGACCACACCCGTAATCCGCAATAGGGAAATGAGCAAGATAGGTCTTCGTCCATTCACTTAACGGCTCCCACTTCCCCGTACGTCCCGATTTAATCTCAATACGGCAGGATTGAGGATCCAGAGGCAGGGGGCGGTAACTATTGGAGATGGATTGATTTACAAACTCGCCCCGGCTGTTCATCCCTAGGGTTCCAGTTCCCAATCCTCCCAAGGGCATGAAGGATTTGGTGTCCCCGGAGTGATAGACCACACCGATGACCGTGCGAGGCGCATCGGGGAAATGCACCACTGAGTAGCGATAAGCGCGGGTGTTCATGGCTCGCCCCTCCTCTTTCATTTTCAAAGCGGTGTTCTTAAGGATGCTTGCATTGGCGCATCGGGATAATTTCGGTATCGGTGCGGATAGAAACAAACATGTGATAATCGTTGATAGGATCACGCAAGTCGCCTTCATGGCATTTCCTTTTGTAACGTATTCGCGATAACGTAGTTTACTACAATCCCAGGCAAATGAGCACTGGATGCGATATATCCAAAGAAGCGAACGATTTCCAAAAGGGTTGCTTGTCAACGAAAATAGGGTTAATATGAATATGTTACGATGCATATGCGTTTTCAACTTTCCTTTAACGATCCTTTAGGAGCATATATGATGCACCATTCAACCACATGCAATCGTTCGATATGCAATCCTGCAACGTTTTTTACAATAATGATGATCAGTTCGCTGATATCGTTCGCTTCATGCGCACATTGTCAAACAAACCCACGAAAAGGAGTTAACATGCTTAAAGAATCGGAAAGGACAAATCGCCACGCCAAGGCTTTCCTGGCTTTGAATCCCGTCAACCCACACTATTTCCTCTTTCGGGGAGAGCCCACTATTCTGATCACCTCGGGAGAACACTACGGAGCGGTGCTGAACCTGGATTTCGATTATCACAAGTATCTGGAGACCCTCCACAAGGATGGATTAAACCTCACCCGCACCTGGTCGGGCTCTTACCGGGAAATACAGAGCTCCTTCGGCATCACCGACAACACGCTCGCACCGCTTCCCAATCGCTACATCTGCCCCTGGAAACGCAGCGATACTCCAGGATACTTTGACGGTGGTAATAAGTTCGATCTCACCCAATGGGACCCCGAGTATTTCAAGCGTCTCAAAGATTTTATGAATACCGCGTCCAAAAACGGTGTGGTAGTGGAGATGAACCTATTCTGTCCGAATTACGATGACGCGCTTTGGAAAGCCAATCCGATGTATATCGGGAACAACATCAATAGCGTGGGGAATTGCCCGGCGGATGAGGCATACACCATGAAGCATTCGGATTTGCTGAAGGTTCAGGATGAGATGGTGCGAAAGATCGTGCAAGCGCTCAAGGATTACGACAACCTCTACTACGAGGTTTGCAACGAGCCCTATTTCGGGGGAGTGACAATGGACTGGCAGCGGCATATCGTGAGCGTTATTGAGGATGCGGAAAAGGACTTCCCGCAAAAGCACCTCATCTCCATGAATATCGCCAACGACAAGGATCTCATCACCGACCCGGTCCCGGGTGTCTCCATCTTCAATTTTCACTACGCCACCCCTCCTGTCACCGTGGGAATGAACTATGGGCTGGACAAGGTCATCGGAGAGAACGAAACCGGTTTTCGCGGTAAGGAAGATTCTCTTTATCGTACCGAAGGCTGGGAGTTTATTCTCGCGGGGGGTGGGCTGTATAACAACCTGGATTACTCCTTCACCTGCGCACATCCCGACGGGACCTTTTTCGACTACGCATCTCCGGGAGGCGGAAGTCCTGAACTGCGACGCCAACTCGGCATTTTGAAGAGATTCATTTACAGTTTCGATTTTATCCATATGACGCCGGACAATGCGATCGTGAAGGGTGGAGTGCCGGATGGCGCCAGAATTCACATTCTCGCTGAGTCAGGCAAGCAATACGCCGCTTATCTGCTGGGCGGAACTCAGGCTGATTTGAAGTTGACTCTTCCCGCCGGCGAATACGAGGTGAAATGGCTGGACACCAAAACTGGAAAATACGTGAAAAGCGAATCGGTTCGGAGTGATGGAGGAGTGGTGACGCTTTCCTCTCCGGATTACGCCGAGGACATCGCCTTGAGCATTCGCGCCCAACACTAACATTCCTTAAGGAGGATATCGATGAAGAGCGTCATCACGAGAAGAGCGTTTCTAATATCCCTACTCAGCGTACCGCTGCTATCCGAAGCGAAAGAACCCCCGGTTCAAACGTGGAGAAGATGGGAGCACACCCTTCAAAGCTCGAAATCTTACACAAACCCCGGAACGGATGTGATTTTATACGTGACATATCGCGGACCAAAGGGAAGAGTTATAAAAGGGCTGGGTTTTTGGGATGGAGGGAGGATATTCAAAATAAGGGCGATGTTCCCTCTTGCCGGAAAATGGGAGTGGGTGACATCATGCTCGGATACTAGCGACGGCGGATTGCACAATCAACGCGGAACGGTGGATGTGAAGCCCTATCGGGGATCCAATCCGTTATACGGTCGAGGATATTTCAAAGTCTCCCCGAACAAGCGTTACCTTACCTACGGGGATGGAACGCCTTACCTATGGATTGGCGATACCGCATGGGCGGCTCCTATGAATGCTAAAATCGATGATTGGAAGGTCTATGTGGCTGATAGGGTGAAAAAGCGGTTCTCCTTGCTTCAGCTTTCCTGCGCGGAGGATTGGCAGGGAAGTCAGGATTGGCAAGGGAATCGGCCTCTCCTGAATGATAACCCAATGGAAATCAATCCCCCATTCGGGCGCCAATTCGAGGAGAAAATCGAATTCGCTAACCAGCAGGGTCTTGCCATTGCGATTGTGGGTTTGATGGAGCCGGTGCATCGTTATCCCCACCGCCCCATCGGCTCAGGCTTTTGCCAGGCAACTGGTGGCAAGATTAATGGGTAATTTTGTAATCTACTCGCCAAGTTTCGATAGTCCGTATATGGAGTTGGCGAACATAGTGGGGAATACTATCCGGGAATCCACCTCCATGCATCTCATCACGCAGCATCCCGGGACGGGGCTAAGCGCCTCAGTGAAATATAGACCCCAAGCCTATTTGGATATAAGCGGCGAGCAGACAGGAGCGGGATGGGGAGGAAATCCCATCAGCGCCGATATCGCGGCGCGAAACGCGGTGGAATGGAGCCTCGCCCTCTATCGGCTACAACCCGTGAAACCCGTTGTAAATCTTGAATCGAGATATGACAGCGATTTCGGAGAGAAACAACTTGCACGCATGCCAAGGAGCTGCGGATATTGGAGCCTCCTATCCGGTTGCGTGGGTTACACGTACGGGTGCGCTGGGATATGGAACTGGGGAGTAAAAGGAGGAAACGACCCTCAGGAAAGTCAGTGGGATTGGCGAGAAGGGATGAACAAGGAATCGTCCGTGCAGATCATGCATCTCTCGACATTCCTTAACGGGTTGAAATGGTGGTTGTTGGAGCCGCGTCCGGAATATGTAATGAACCAATCCAAGGAACCCACCAAATATATGCCGATTGCCACTACGGATAGAGGCGACTTGCTTGTGGCGTATCTACCCGATAACGATTCCATTCAAATATCCTCCATCCGTCTTCCTTCGACGATTGAGTTTCAATGGCTGGATCCAAAGACGGGCGGGCGAACCCCCGCATCCAAAATGAAAAATGCCGGCGCGTCGTTTACCCTTTCCCGTCCACAGGGGTGGGAGGACGCATTCCTTGTAATTAGGAAGGGTTGAATATTGACGGCGTCCCCTCGAACACAATCGTTGATCCGACGGAACGCCGAATTATCCCTTTCGACCATTCCGAATGAGGCTGATGTAATGACCAAAATGCAAAAATAGGGTTTGTCACTCTCATAACTCAACGAAATCGTATTTTGCAATTTCACGACTAAGTAATCCTTTCATCCAAGAAGCATGTCGATTGACAGATTTTACTTGCGTCGGTAATATATATCGTAACATATGTAACGTTGCATATACATATCCGATCCATTTCCGGCGTTGATTGTGTTAGAAAGGTATGAGGGGGATGTTCGATAAGCGTATCAAGCTTGTTGTTCTCATCATGGCGATGTTTGTTTGGAGCCATCCATGTTTAGCGCAGACAATCACAAAATTTCACGCTCCTCCCGGTGCGTATGCAACGAGCTGGGTTGGCAACAGCTTCGGGGGCAACGGGGGGCCAAACGGATACGGGTACTGGGTTCAGGAAGGGGCGAATGCGATGGACGTCTCTCCTGACGGGACGGTACTCGTGGGAGTGGATTGGGATGAGGCGGGACGATGTGCGGGACTATACAAGGATGGGAAAACAAACAGGGTGCTTCTCAAGGCGGAGAACTTGAAAGGAGGGGAAGGTGCATGGGGATGGAATACCGGAAATCATGCGGTGGCGTTCCTGGGTGACCATATTTATATAGCCAATACGGGAAAAAAGCTCCTCAAATTTTCATGGACAATAGGAATCCTCAATTCCGCTAAGTTCGAAACTGCGGTTGACACACCGGATATGGCGATAGGGATGGCGGCACGGAAACAGGAATTGGCGATACTTTATCCCAAAGATGTGGAGATACGTAAGGCATCGGATATGAGTGTAATCCAATCCTTTCCAATAAACGGTGCCAAGGGAATAACCATCGCTCCCGATGGCAGTCTGTGGATCATTAAGGCGAAATCCGTTTTACGATACACGCAAGAGGGAGATTTTTCAGGGGTTAAGGTGAGCGGTATCGGAAATCCTACCGTTGTCGCCTTCGATAATCGTGGGCGACTAATTATTTGTGACAATGGACCTCGTCAGCAAGTATTGTTCTATGATGTTCGCCACTCACCAAAATTGGTTCGCGCTTTCGGCGAGAGAGGGGGAATTCTTTCCGGAGTCCCCGGAGTCGTTACGGCGGCGAAGTTATTCGCATTGCGTGGAGCGGGCACGGATTCCAAAGGGAATGTCTATGTTTGCATGAACTTCGGAAACGGTCCGAACGGCAACATGCTCTTACGCTCCTATTCTCCCAACGGGAAATTGAGATGGCAGCTTGGATGTTTCAGTTTTGTGGACACGTTTGGATTTGACCCCAATTCCGATGGACAAACCGTCTACAGTCGAACAGCCGTTTTTCATCTTGATCTAAAGCGTACATCTCCAGGATCTGAATGGCGACTTATTGGAATATCCCTGAATCCCCTGAAAGGATCAAATGACACACGTGCAAAATACGGTTGCACAGCAATACTGCGCAGACTAAACGGTCATCGTGTATTATATACCATAGGACAATATGCGGGCGGATATGATATTTACACCTTTGATAATCCCAAAGGATATTTGGCTCATCGGGTGAATGGGATACATGGTGATAATCAATGGGCTTGGTATGTGGATAAGAATGGAGGAATTTGGAATGGGGATGGACCGAATCAAACCATTCGTTATTTTCCCTTCGATGGATGGAGCGGGATGCACTCCCCAATCTATGATTGGAATAATCCGCATATTTGGAAATGGCCGAAAGGATGGCAACTGGTTAGAAGGGTGATGTATGACAGTTCCACCGATACGCTGTATCTGACAGGCTATTTGGATGGTCAAAATGTGGAGACATGGGGAGTGGCTGGGGCAACCGCACGTAGATACGATGACTGGCTTAAAGGGTGGCGAAAGCTGAAATGGACGATCGACTTGCCTCGTGATGGAAACACCGGAAAGCAGGGACCGCTCACGCCTCAGGCTGTGGATATAGCAGGAAAATATCTGTTCGCAGGAATGGTAATGCCCAACGATGGCAAGCAATTGGTGCATGTCATGAATCTCTCCAATGGAGAATACGTAGGCTCATTTTCACCTGGAAATTCCACTGGAGAGGGATGGGGTTGGGAGGATATGCCCTATGCGATACAGGCGATTAAACGAAAGAATGGCGAATATCTCCTGCTTGTGGAGGAGGACTGGCGGGGGAAAAATCTTCTTTACCGGTGGCGGCCATAACCTTGGAATTGTAACGACATGTTCCAACAGAAATTCATTATATTCACAGGTAATTGCAAAATTCGATTTCCAAGTATTTCACCTAACGTGAAATGAGTGATATTATCAAATTTTGCAATTAACTCTATTGAGCATTGCCACAATGTCAAATATGCCACAATAGGGCTGAACGAGGGATTAAGGGGTGTCCTCTTTTCGATACACCCTTATCAATAAGCATGCTTTGAAAGGAACTCAAACCAATGAGATTGTTATTGACACTGCTGGTCATCTCACTGCTCTGGAGTTTACCGTTTTTGACGCTAAAACCGGCTCAATGCGAACCTCTTTACACCCAGGAGGGAACTGACCCCACTTTCGCCGAAATTTTGAGCAAAGGCATGCTGAAAAAGGGAGAAAAATCGACTGTCGGCGTGACTGGATCAATCATCCGCATCAATAAACGCCTTGTGGATGTGGGGCCGAACGCGCATCATCCGATCGTAAAGAATATCCTTCTCCATACTCTTGGGAATAGTGCGATAAAACGCAAGGATTTCCCAAAGTGGTCGCGATGGTATCAGGAGGATGACAACGTCCAAATATTCCGTCTCTTTAAAGGGGAATGCAATGAACGCAACAGCCGCCCTCTCGCTGGCAGAGTCGAGACATTCAGCGGATTGCACTGGCAAATGGGTACTTGGCATGAGTGGAGTGGCACTTACACCATCGCCAAACCGGGCGGGGCGTGCATTTTCCAGCTTTTCAACAACAAGGCGATTTGGATTTTGCATCTGGATATGAATCCCAATGGCGATGTCATCGTGGATCATCGTCCCGGTCATGTGGTTGGACCAAGGTCCAAAATCATAGACACGAACATGGTTGGAAAGCCATTTTTCATCCGAGTACGTGATAACGGTTTGGATTACGAGGTCTACCTTAATCAAAAAAAGGTGGATTCCGGCTCCTTTCCGCGTCCTGCAGGCAGTGAAAACACATTTCGGTGGGGGATGTACGTCGGGGAGCATCCAATCAAAAATGAAATGATGATTTTTGTCACAGGCGCCACTATTGACTGAGTTATGGAAGTTCGCCAGGAAGGGAGGAAACGTTCTTTTGGGGGAAATCCGATGAAAAACGTCATCACGCGAAGAGAGTTTTTATGTTCTTTCTTAAGCGTACCATTGATGGCCGAAGGGAAAGGTTCTCTGAAACAAACCTGGAAAAGTTTGGAGAGCCATACAAGTGTCAACCAATTGGTGGCGTATATCCACGCTGCTTCGCTGAAACTTCGTGAAAAGTCTCTTCGTAAGACGGTTTCCAAAGATATCTGCTGGCCGGGAGGTGTATGGGGCGATAACCTTTGGTGCCTATCGGCTCTGTTCCTGAATGTGAAAGCGGACGAGGCGAATGCACGCCTGCTTCGACGTGCGCAGGCTTACATCGCATCGAAGCCCGCAAAGAACGCACCACGCATGTCACCCGGGTATGTCGTCGGGGCTCTACCATGGAGTTTCTTTTCCTTAGCCGACTACGTGAGAACCCTTTATCTTTTCAGTTCGAAGAGTTCTCACTTTCCCGGGAGACTCACGCCCGAAACCGAAAATGCCATGATGCGAGCTCTGTGGATATGGGTGAAAAATGAGAGCCGAATCGCCGAGGCGATGCCGGATGATCTCTTCTGCCTCATTGGAACGGAGAATATTGATTTGAATCGCCGATCCAGCTACTACCTTATCACAGCCATGCTGGATCAATATCCTGAATATAGAGACCTACGTCTGGACGATGGACACACCGTAACCGAGCATGCAGCCGCCTACACGAGATTCTATCAGCTTTGGCCGCGTTGCCGAGCGGAGACCGGACTTTGGGTCGAAGTGGGATCGAACACCTATCAGAAATACTCCTGGCCAATCCTTTTCAACTTGCATGACCTTTCGCCTGACCCAATAATACGGTATCGCTTCGGTTTGCTCCTCGATCTCGCTTTCGTCGAGGAAGAGCAGATTTCCGTGCGAGGCAGACGCGGCGGTGGATTAAGCCGCGGGGATTACGATGGTCCTTATACGTTCGAACTCTATAAGAACTTGCTATACGCTACTCCGGGGCAAGCGGCGGGATCGACTCACTCGCGTGTTATCGAAACTAGCTCCTATCAATTGCCTCCCGCAGCAATTCTGTTGCGCTATCGGACTTTTCCGGCGCCGAAGCCCTTCCTCATCCGAAACCGAGTTCTCGGAGAACTCGCATGCGATTCATTCTCGAATGAATCGGGACAATGGCTTGCCCGAGATTCCGCACTTGTCAATTATGCGTATCGAACGCCTCATTATCTCATCGGATGCACTCTACTAAACCCCACGCTAGATTATGCCGGTATCTCCAATCAGGAACGCGCGTGCGGAATGCTCTTTGATAATCCTTCCCGCAAAGAAATCTGTTCCGTTCATTCCTTCATCAAGCGTGGCGCAGGAGGTCGTCCGCAGCGCTCCTTTTGGAGCGTGCAGCACGAGAATGTGCTCATTATTCAGCGCATACCTCCCGGTGGAGGCGAAAATCGGGGATCTTATAACACGGAGGAGGTCGGGATCGCCTTTCGCGGCAAGGCGTTGCAAATACTGGAGAAGGACGGCTGGATTTTTACTGGCGACGGCATGGCGTTTGTCGGAGTGAAGTTTCTCGACGGTGGCTATGCGTGGGATACACTGCTTAGAGTGGCGACGCCTCAACCCTTCGATAAAGCTACCGACAAATCGCGTATCCTCCTCTGCGCCGGTGACATCACTGTGCAGGATTCATTTGCGAAATTTCAGTCCATAGTCTTGGCCAGCCGCTTGCATGTTAGCCCCGAAGATGTGGAGTTCCAATTTGGACCGACAGGTGACCAAATTTCGATGAATTCCTATATTCCTGACAGTCCCACAACCTTCACCATGCCTCGCATCAATGGAAAACCGGTGAACCTGCGGCAGTGGATGACCTACCGGAGCCCGTATCTTAATGGGGAATTTGACAGCGATAACATCTCGGTGACCGTCGCCCCCATTAAAACATTCTTGGATTTTGCGGTGCGCGGCGGATGAAATTTTACGCGTTGATGACGTGAGCGACTTTGAAAACAGCTAAATCTCCGGCTCAATTATCATCGATGAATTCATTCCCGGGAATCTGATTGGGGTGGGCTTTATGCCTCTGCATTCAGGTACTGTCACATATATTTCAAGATGCATGGTGGTGAATGAGTTCATTTTGTTTGTCCCCGCGCGGATCAATGATATTTTGATATTTTCCATCTCTCCCTTCCAACGCGAATTATTGTAAAATGACACTTTGACAAGTGAGATTATGTGAGGTATTTTGTAATAACATTGACTATTGACATGATTGCGAAATTCGGTGAAGAGTGGCACGGAAGGGAGATTTCAGTTTGAAAATATGCCATCCATCCTTTTTACATTCATGGTTAATGTTTCGATAGAATTCACCTCATCGATCCGATATTGAAGGCATCATCCATTGCGCGTAACTCAACGTGACATAGCCAAAAAATTGAATCTTTCCGCGAGCCTTGTGGCGGGAGTCTTGAACAATCGTCCGAATGTGTGGGCGTCCGAGGAAAATCGAAAGCGTATTCTTCAAGCCGCCAAAGAGTTGAATTATCATCCGAACGCAGCCGCTCAAGCTCTCCGAAGCGGCAAGACGAATGTCGTGGCCAGCGTGTTTTTTGAATCCCCAGGACATCAAGCCATCGTGGAATCCCTTGCGGAGCAATTGGCGGCGATGGGATACGATCTTTTAGTGGTTGTGATCAATGATCAGGATCAGTGCCTGAACCATATGCACCATCTTCTTTCCCGCTCCGCATGCGACGCGATAATACTGTGGGGTCCGGAACAGATTACCGAGCAACCCGCCATCCTTCTTGAGAAGGAACGATTTCCTTTCGTGGTGAAAGGACATTTCGAGGAGAATCATCCCAATTGGTGCCAGGTGGATTTTGATCATGTCAGTATGATGGAGCATACCGTGGAGTATTTGATATCCTTGGGACATGGAAAAATCGCCTATATCGGCTATGAACACGATCTCGTTTACGAAAAGAAACTCCTTGAGGGGTTTCGAAGAGGCGTTCGAACCTGCTTGGGCGAGGAGGTTCGGAATGAGTTTATTTTATCCGGGAACGATGAACTGTCAAGTTTGGAGAATCCCACGGATATCGAACGATCCGTGGAGCGGTTGCTCGAATTGCCCGAGAGTGTACGCCCAACCGCATTCGCCATGGGTACGGGAATAAGAACCTGGCATCTTATTGAGAGGCTGCTCGCGAAGAGAGGGATGAAAATAGGCTGGGATAGAGGGGATATCGCCTTGGCAGGCACGGGGAGTTGGGAATTTCCGCTGTTATACGGCGAAGGATACATGTACAAAGATACCGATTTGGCGCACTTGGGCGGTGTGATTGTCCGAAGGTTGCTTCCAGCTCTATTGAGAGGGGAAAGTCCCGAGAGTAATATTATCCTCTCTTTGCCGGAGTTCGCCCCGCATCCTACTTTTGGATTGCCAGTCAAACGATCTCATATGGAGTGAGGCTACCTTCGATCTTATGATTTCATGTGGCTTTTCATTCAAGAGCGTGCTTTAATCTCTGAACCAACAAGGAAAACAGATGACCACAAAAACAATTCCCAATACGGATTTGCAGGTGTCTCCCATATGCCTTGGCACGGGGGATATCGGCTCCGGTATTAACGAGCGTGATTCATTCGAACTTCTTGACCTTTTCGTCGAGCTTGGCGGCAACTTTCTCGACACCGCTCACGTCTACGGAAGCTGGATTCCAGGTATGCAGAGCCCAAGCGAAAAGACCATCGGCGCCTGGATGAAAGCGCGAGGGAACAGGGACCGAATTGTGGTTGGCACGAAAGGGGCGCATCCCGATCTCAAAACCATGCACATTCCCAGAATGTCCCGAGAGGAGATCATTCGGGACGTGGACGAGAGCCTCGATCACCTTCAGACGGATCGCATCGACCTCTATTGGCTGCACAGGGATGACTCGAATCGCCCTGTGGAGGATATCCTTGAAACGCTTGAAAGCCAGGTTCGCGCGGGGAAAATTCGATATTACGGCGCATCCAATTGGAAAACGCCACGACTGAGAGAGGCCGCGGCCTTCGCTCGGAAAAATGGGATCACCGGGTTCGTTGCGGATCAATCCTTCTGGAACGTCGCTGTATTAGCTGGGCAGCCTTACGGAGATGCAACGCTCGGTTGGATGGATGAGGAGCGTTTTCGTTTTCACTTCGAAACCGGCATGGCGATGATTCCCTACCAGTCTCAGGCTTACGGGTTGTTTCAAAGGATGGCAAACGGAACGCTGGATCAAATGAACCAAGGTTTTCGCGGATTTTATAAGGCAGTAGAGACGAGTGAACGATACGAGCGAATGATGCAGCTGAAGGCTTGCACCGGATTGACGATCACCCAGATTGTTTTGGGTTATCTTATTTCACAGCCGTTTGTAACAATCCCAATCGTCGGGTGTCGCAAAAAGGAGCAACTACGGGACAGCATGACTGCTCTGGAAGTTCACCTCTCACCACAAGATATAATATTTATCGAAAGCGGCGAGGATGTTGTTGCATCAACCGGGCAATGATGGAACCATGGTAGTTTCGCGCTTTTTCACATCCATCAATGGCGCGCGACCATTAGTGGTAATTCGGATGGCATGCTCCATTACCCTCACTGGATAAAACCATCGCCCTTGAACGAGATTGGGCGTAAAAAAGCATGGAGTATTTTTATGGTTCTTCGCTGTTGTGTGTGAATAATATTATTTACAATGGTTGAGAGTTGACATCACCTCAGTCAAACAAAATGAAGAACAAAGTAAAATGTGCGACGAGAATGAGCTTTTCACAGACGCTCTGGGTTTGCACTTCCTCGATTAAATGAAAAGGTGGAATTCAACCTTGGCAATGGAGAACTTCACATACATATCCACGTTCCCCCATCATTGCATCCCATGGGGTAATCACACCGATTTCCGGCGTCGCAAGGGTTTGTATTCCTCCCGGCTATCACACTGAAGACGAGAATACTCGCATGACGGCGAAGCGGCGAATAAGCGGCATCATCATTCGGGCATCGCCAAGATGACGCGGGAGCCTGAATTTTTATTTTATGCCATACTCTTTCGAA
>JAJZOL010000186.1 GCA_021811565.1 bacterium
AACAACCCGGCGCAAGGAGCTGAAATTCAATCTCGCAATACTCTCTAAAAATCCTGCGGCGCAGGTTGTTTCCAAAATTTCCTTCTGCTATAATTCCCAAACGACACAGAAACGACGGAAGGTGCGCTGATGCCCGGCGAACAAATGGAATTGGGAGAGGATGAACAGTTATTCATGCTAAGACGAGCATGGGATAACGCGTTGCATACTCTCTCCGGAAAAATTTGCAAGGTCACATTCGAAAGCTATATCCGCACGGCGGTGCCGATCGCTTTGGATGGCGAAACGGCGACCATCGGTTGTCCGAGCCCGTTCGCCAGGGAGTGGTTCAAGAAATATCTGAATCAGATACAAAGCGTCTTGAGCGGATATCTGGGCACGCCCGTGCAGATCAACCTTCAAATTCTGCCAACGCCTCAGGATCCGAAAAACGACGGAGTCAGAACCGGAAAGAGAAACGATTCCGCACATGAGTTAACACCTCGCCCTAAGCCCTTTCGCAGACCGAATATCGATCTATCGTTCATTTCCATAAACGAAAGATATCGTTTCGACAATTTCGTCATTGATCGTAGCAATCGTTTGGCTCATGCGGGGGCGATGTCCGTGGCTCGCAATCCAGGCAAGGAGTATAACCCTCTTTTCATCTACGGAGGATGCGGACTGGGAAAGACGCATCTTCTTCACGCCATTGGGCGAGCCGCGAAAGACAAGGATGCCGACGTTCAGGTCGCCTTTGTGGATGGCGAGATGTTCACGCAGCATTACGTATCCGCGATACGCGAACGTAAAGTCGACGAACTGCGAAGATTTTATCGTCAAGTGGATTTCTGGCTCGTGGATGATATTCAGTTCATTGCTAGAGGGGAGCAGACCAAGGAGGAGTTTTTCCACACCTTTAACGCGTTATACCAAACAGGCAAACAGATAGTAATCACAAGCGATTGCAGCCCGCGCGAACTGAAATCCATGGATGAACGTTTGCGCTCGCGCTTTGGATCTGGATTGATTGCGGATATCAACCCACCGGAACTGGAAACTCGCGTGGCTATTCTGGAGAACAAGTGCATGGAGGAGAGTTGGGAGATTCCGTCTGATCTCCTTTATCACATCGCATCCGCAATTCAATCAAACATGAGAGCTCTCGAAGGAGCTCTCACCAAACTTGTGGCGTGCTCCTCCGTTTTGAACATTCCTCTCACAACGGACTTGGCTCAAAACATCTTAAAAGACTATTTTATAGATAGCGACGCCACTTCGAGAGCAAAAACGGTTCCGATAGATCGCATCCTGCAAACCGTATCTGAAAAATTGAACGTAAGCGTTTCCAACATCGTCAGCGAAAAGCGCAACAAGGAGATCGCCACTGCTCGCCAAATCGTTATGTTCCTCGCAAGAGAGCTAACGAACGCTTCGCTCATACAAATCGGCGCCGCCACAGGTGGAAAAAACCACACCACCGTCCAGAGGTCCATCGCCAAAGTGGAAAGCGAATTGCCCCACGATTCGAGCTTGGCGCAAACGATCACACAAATTCGATCGGAGCTCACACACCGCCCATAACGCGGAAATCGCACACGCCTTGTGCGAAAGTATGTGCGTCACCGCCAATCCTGTGCGAAAACCCCAAAATTCATTTTTTTCGCTTCGGAATCGCACAAGCGACGCACAGGCGACGAAACACTCATCATTGCAACAAACGTTAAATATTAAGAAACGATTAAGGATTCATAGAACGTTAACAACCATCGGATTGGAAAAATCCCACATTCCGGAATTAATGCAGGTAGTTTTGCACATCACAGGCAGGTAATAATAAAAGACAAAGTCTTTATATATAATATGGATTACACTTCCATACTTCGCGCTGTGCGAAACAGTTACGAAGATTGCGGTATGATTTCATCGTATATATCCAATGAAGCGTACCTTGTAAAACTCGTGCAATGCCGGAAAGTACCGAACCTGCGCGGGATGATGGGTGCGGGCAAGAGAGGCATATGCTTCTTCGTGAAGTGGAACTGGTCAATTTTCGAAACATCCCCGAATTAAAGCTAACCCCAAATCCGGGATTAAACTTGCTGGTGGGGGAAAACGGGCAGGGTAAAAGTAACTTTCTCGAGGCGGTGTTGATCTTGGCGATCACTAAAAGCCTGCGCGCCGGGAAGGACTCTGAGCTGATCCGCATCGGAGAGGATAACTCCTTGGTAAGATGCACGGTGGAAAGGGAGATCGATTCCGACGCACGTCTTGAAATGCTGTTCTCCAGGACGGAACGCAAATACATCCGAATCAACGGCTCCAAACACACTCGATCTTTGGATATACTAGGATACATGAACGCGGTCTTTTTCGGTTCGATGGATTTGGATATCGTCTCGGGAGAGCCGACCTATCGCAGACGCTATTTGAATATGGAGATATCCCAGATCAGCCCGCGATACTGCATGGACTTAAGCTCTTTGAAGAAGACTTTGGAACAGAGGAATCATCTGCTCAAAGAGATGCGGGATCACCCTGGAAGGGATTACGCGCTCGATGCATGGGATTCACAACTGGTTCAATATGGATCGGATATTATCTCTCGTCGGGAGATTATTCTAGGGCGACTGAACCCTCTCGCATCCAATATTCATTCTTATCTTACGGATGGAGCTGAAAACCTCGAAATAAGGTATTTACCGAGTTTTCCATTTCCCTCCGGAGCGAAACCGGAGGAGATAAGATGTAAGTTTGCGGATGAACTGATAAGCAAACGCTCCGAGGAGATCAGAAGAGGTGTCACATTGATTGGACCTCAAAGAGATGATATCCTTTTTATGGTGGATGGCAAGGATGCTCGCCTATACGCCTCTCAAGGTCAGCAGAGAACCGTAACCCTCAGCTTGAAGCTGGCGGAGTATGAGTTAATAAATGAATTCGCAGGGGAACCTCCCATCGTACTACTAGACGATGTGTTATCGGATTTGGATGATTCACGCCGCAATCAATTGTTGAATTGGGTGTTTGGAAGGTGTCAATCCTTTATCACATGTACAAATTTAAGGTCGTTTACGCCGGAAATGCTAGAGAGAGCGGATGTATACCGTGTGAACGACGGTGACGTTAAAAAGATCAACGTTGAATAAGATAAAGAATCAATCGAATGATCTGGTGCGCAACACGATAACCGGATTGCCGGGCGCCGTGCATATTTTGCAGAGTCTGGCTTTCGTCCATTGGCAGGAAGTGGTGGGGGAAAAAGCTGCAGCCGCGTCGGAACCGGAAGAGGTTCGTGACGGCGTACTGATCGTTCGCACCAAAAGCTCCGTCTGGTCCAATGAACTGAGTTTGCTAAAAACTCATATCATCGAGGAGTTAAACCGAAAAATCGGAGCCAAAGTCATCAAGAATATCGCATTCAAGGCTAAGGGGTTAAGTAAAAAGAATGTGGAATCGGATGTCTCCGACGATCCGACGGAGGAGGAACTGAAACTTATTCTTTTGCAAGAGGACGAGAAAATGGATTTGGAGAAGGATTTGGAGAGTCTCGCCTCGATACCCAATGAAGATTTACGCAACGCTTTACAAGAAAAAATGATTCATGATCGTAAATTACGGCGTTGGAGATTAAATCACGGTTGGAAAAAATGCGCCAGATGTACGGCGGTGCATAAAACGGCGCATAGCTTGTGTCCTATCTGCAGGTTGAATCAATGAGTGAATCGGGTTATTGCATAGCGGCTGAATCGAATATGAACCCTTCGACATAGGTGTCATCCCAAAACTAAGCAATTCCTTGGATTCACGGAAAGGAAGGCATACCAAATGAGTGATCTATCTTGGAGTCGATTTCAATTTGGATTCACCGTGTCTTACCACTATCTATTCCCGCAATTAACCATGGGGCTTGCGCTTCTTATTGTTATTTTCAAGGTGTTGGCGTTGCGCAGGAATGACACCCATTTCGATGACATTGCAAGATTTTGGGCGAAGATATTCGCCATCAATTTCGCAATGGGTGTGGTGACCGGAATTCCCATGGAGTTTCAGTTTGGAACGAACTGGGGTCAATTCTCCAATCGCGCAGGAGGCGTTGTGGGACTTCCCTTGGCGATGGAGGGTTTGTTCGCATTCTTCGCCGAATCCTCCTTTCTTGGTCTGTTCCTTTTCGGAGAGAGGAAATTAGGGCCGAAGGGACACTTGGGTGCGGCGATCATGGTGTTGGTCGGTTCCTGGCTCTCCGGTTATTTCATTATCGCCACCAACGCGTTCATGCAGCACCCTGTGGGATATCGTATGACATCAAACGGACTCTTTGAACTCTCGAATTTCACCGCGTTCATCTTTAATCCCTGGGCGATTTGGCAATATTGCCATAAGATGCGCACATG
>JAJZOL010000047.1 GCA_021811565.1 bacterium
TGGACGAAAATTGAACCGGAATGTCTTTATTTCATCGAAGGATAAGAGTATGATTATAAAAAAATATCCGTATGCGCTTACCTTGTTGACGACAATTTTATTTATCCTAATGATCGGAGGTGCGGTTTCGGCGCAAACCATGGCTAATCCAAAATCACGTGATCTGATGAGCGACACCTGGGACGCGACTGACGCGCTCGGCAGAACTTTGCCGGGGTATAAGGAGTGCGGACCTCCGCGCCCCGATAAGTATGTGGGAATCTTTTATTTCCTCTGGGAGACGGGCAAGGATTCACCGCTCTATGATATCTCGAAGTTGTTGAAAGCTGATCCCTCCAATCCTCAATACGGTCCGCTTTACGCTTTTCATTGGTGGGGGGAGCCTTATCTGGGTTATTATTTGTCCGACGATCCTTTTGTCATCCGCAAGCACGCTCAAATGCTGGCGAACGCAGGTGTGGACGTGCTGATTTTCGACGTGACCAACGCGCTCACCTATGATCCAGAATACATGGAGATATGCAAAGTGTTGGAGAGTATGAGAGCCGTAGGCGAGAAAACCCCGCAAATCACTTTTATCACTCACTCCAAATCCGCAGATGTCGTTCAGCACCTTTATGATGTCTTCTATTCTAAAAATCTCTATTCCGATCTTTGGTTTCGGTGGAAGGGCAAGCCATTGATCATCTCTTCCGAGGAAGGTCTGGATCAAAAGATAAAGGATTTCTTTACTTTTCGGGAATCCTGGGCGTGGACCAAAGGACAGCAATGGTTCGGAGACGGAAAGGATAAATGGCCTTGGATTGACAATTACCCACAAAACCCCGGATGGGACACTAGTCCGGATATACCGGAGGAGATAAGCGTGTGTGTGGCACAGCATCCCGTCTCCAATATCGGCAGGAGCTTTCATGATGGTCACGAGCCACCTCCCTCGGAACAAACCCCCGCACTGGGGCTTTGCTTTGCGGAACAATGGAAACGCGCCTTGCAGGTTGATCCGGAGTTCGTCTTCGTAACCGGGTGGAATGAATGGATAGCGCAGCGCTTCGTCAATAACGGAGGTATCAATTTTCTTGGGAAGCCTTTACCTAAGGGGGGCACCTTTTTTGTGGATGAATATGACGAAGAGTATAGTCGCGACATAGAACCGATGCGCGGAGGTTTCGGAGACGATTACTATTATCAACTGGTGGCGAATATTCGACGATACAAGGGAGTGCGCCAGGTTCCCTCTCCCAGCCCGCAGCGCACCATCATCATAGGAAATAATTTCTCTCAATGGGATACGGTCAAGCCAGTATATCTTGACGACATTGGGGACACGGCCCATCGTGATCATGCCGGATGGGGCGGGAAACATTATGTGAACGATTCCGGGCGCAACGATTTCGACACAATGAAAGTCGCAAGAGATCGATTATATCTCTATTTCTATGTTCGAACCGTGAAGCCTATCACTCCCCCCGAGGGCGATAAATGGATGCTTCTTTTTATAAACACGGACCACAATCCTAAAACCGGATGGGAAGGGTACGACTACGTCATCAACAGAGGCGGTCCCGGGGTGATCGAAAAAAACGTGGCTTACAAATGGGAATGGAAACCCATCGGTCACGTGCGCTATGCGATCAAAGGGAATCAGATGCAAATCGCCATTCCAAGAAGTTTGATCGGCTTGCCGGAAACCGCCGGAAAGTTAAGATTCGACTTTAAATGGGCGGACAACGCCCCGGTGAACGGCGACATACTCTCCTTCATTGATCAAGGAGACACCGCGCCTGATGACAGGTACAGTTATCGATACGAGGAGCGTTGAAATGGAAAGGGCGTTCGCCTTGGTGCGGTGAACGCCCTTATTTTCAAATCAAGCTTGTTCAGAGGTACTTGCGAAGGTGTTTTTTCGCTCTAAGAAGTCCCAGCGATTCCTTCTCCCAAGTTTTCCAATATCGGAAATCCTCAAGTTCCACGCTTACCATGCCATCGAACCCTTTGGTATCCAATATCGCACCGATCTTTGCCCAGTCCGCCAAGCCCTCCCCGGGAATGCAATACCTCCACCAGTCTTCTCCGAAGCCCTTGGTGCGGCCAAAAGTTTTGCCCAGTGTTCCGTGCAGATACATCGCCTCCTGATCGAAGATCGTATCCTTGCCATGGCAATGGATGACTCTCTCACCGAACTCCTCCAGGAAACGGATATAGTCCACGCCAATCCGTATCAGATGGCTCGGATCGAAGTTGATCCCAAGCGCCGGAGATGGAAACGCCTTAAAGATCGCTCTGAGCATTTCGGGGGTTACCCCCAGAGCGGCGTAGTGCGGCGGTCCCCCAGGATATCCCTCCATTCCGATCCTAGCGTCTTTCTCATCGGCGTATTGTAGCAATGGTGCGAAGGTCTCCTTCAATCGTTCAAAATTCGCCGCTCTGCCTTTGCTTCCGTCGGGGGGCATTAAAACCACGAAGTACTTGAAACATCCCAGAGAGGTTGCGGCGTCGATGAAATTCTTCGAGTCCGTCAAAGCCTTTTCCGCGTCGGCGTCCGAGCCGAAAAAGCCTCCAAGGGAATGGATGTCCACCGTGCCGACCTCCAATCCCGCCTGACGTACCGTTTGCACGGTGCTTGGATCAATCCCTCCCAGGTCCACTCCGTCAAACCCGTTCTCCTTGCACCAAGCGCAGAAATCCTGAAAAGGCTTCTGTCTCGCTGTTCCGGGAATCCTCAAACCTATTTTCATGTGTTAGCTCCTGTTGATATGTGATATTCGGTTTAGTCTTAGTTCGCGACCGTTTGCCGTGCATGCATCCCGCATCCGTGATGTTCCTTAGCCTGTGTTTCGCAATCCCGAAGCGATGCCGCTGATAGTGACGTCAATCACTTCTCGTAACTCCTCAGCTTCCGGCGCATTCTGATCCGGCAGAGAGCGCAATCGGCGAAGGATCTCCACCTGCAGGTAGTTTAAAGGGTCCACGTAAGGGTTACGGAGTTTTATGGACCTCTGTATAATGGGATCGGAATCCATCAACTCCTCGTGGTTGGTGATTATAAGAATGGAGTCCCTGGTTCTGTCATATTCATTTTGAATTGAGGTGAAAATCCGAATTGCCAATTCCTTGTCCGGGGTCAAATCCGAGTAAAGCCGGGCTATTTCCATATCGGCTTTGAGGATCGCCATCTCCGCATTGTCCAGCAGAGCCTTGAAAAACGGCCATTCCTCATACATCTCCTTCAAACGTATTGGATCCTCCTCGCAAAGCCCGGTTCCCAAACCATACCAGCCAGGGAAATTGTATCGAGATTGCATCCATGAAAAGACCCACGGTATGGCGCGAATTTTTGTTACCTGAGGATTAGCCCCCCCGCGCGATGAGGGACGAGATCCGATGCTAAGTCGATTGATTTCATCTATTGGCGTGGCGGATCGCCAATAATCCGTGAACCCCGGTGTTTCATACACCAATTTGCGATACGCCGCAAGCGAAGCGGAGGATATTTTCTCCATTACATCGCGCCATACGAGCATATTCTTATGAGGCTTTCCATTGATCGACGGATATTCGTCCTTAGCGCTTGCCAGTATGACCGCGTTGGCGATCTGTTCCAAATGACGATGTGCCAGATCGAAATTGGAATATCTGGATGCTATGTTCTCTCCCTGCTCCGTTAGTCGAAATCTTCCATGAAACGTTCCCGGAGGCTGGGCTCTAATGGCTCTGTTCGCAGGTCCGCCCCCTCTCGCCACGGATCCACCGCGACCATGAAACAGAGTGAGACGAATGTTATTTTTGCCGCAAACCTCCGCGATCTCCTCCTGTGATTGATATAACGCCCAGTTCGCTGCGAGAAATCCTCCATCCTTGTTACTGTCAGAATAACCAATCATTACCATCTGTTCCCATCCGCAAGTGGATAGGTGTTCATGGTAGGCGTCTATGTAAAACAGATTTTCAAGTATCTCCGAGGCGTTGTGCAAATCATCCATCGTTTCGAACAGCGGCACGATGGAAAATCCGTCGGCGCATCCTGACCATTTCGCAAGGAGCAAGACGGTTAGCACATCCGCGGCGCCACGGCACATCGAGATGATGAACGTTTTCAGCAAATCGCCACCGTATACGCTATGCACTCGGGAGATGAGCCGGAAAAGCGACCATGTTTCCGCCGTCACCGAGGTCACCCCCGGAGTTCGCGCTAGTAGGTTGGGTCGTTCCGGATGCTCCTGCAATAATTTTATAAGAACCTCCAAACGCCCTTTCTCATCTTTTGACTCGAAGTTGGTGTCAAATCCTATCGCAAGCAAAATCTCCCCCAATGCGGAGCGTAAACGGCTGGAATCCTCCCTTAAATCCAAATGTGCGCAATGCAATCCGAAAATATCCAAATGATGCTGCACCGATTTCAGTTTCGTATTCGTTAATCTTGTTGGAAGGGCGGAGGCGATCATATCCAAAGGTCCCCGCAGATCCTCCACATTCAGGCTCGCCTTGTGCAGTGTGTCGCTTAATATATAGTGGGTTACATCCTCCTGCGACGCCTCCTCCAAATCGGATACAAGCAGAGCGACCGCATGACGATAGGGTTCGTTAGGGTATCTCTCCTCAAGGTACGCCACATGTTCCGGCCACGGATGTCTCGAATCGAGCCATTGCGTTAACTTCTCAGGCGCCGGGACTCTTTGCCCATTAATGCTTAGACGTCTGGATAGATCCTGGAATAACCTTCGATGTCTCTCCACAGCCAACCCGCGGTGCAGTCGAAGCGTCTCCGCAGTGACTTCGGCGGTTACATTGGGATTTCCGTCTCGGTCTCCACCGATCCACGACGCGATGGTTAACCACCTCGTTGGAGAGGTGATATCGGGATAGTATTTCGCCAATGCGGCGTCGAGGCTCTCGTAGATGATGGGAAGGGCGTCCCAGAATACCTCGTCCACAAAATAGAGTCCGGTGCGCACTTCATCCGTAACTGCGGGCTTGTTCGTTCGAAACCTGCGAGTTAGCCACAAAACGGTAAGTTCGGCAAGCAACTTGTTCTCAAATTCAGAGCGTTCCCTCGGCAATGGATCTGATTCATAAAAAACCTTGACGATATCCGATATTCTTTTAAGGCTGGAGAGAATCGTTCGGCGTTTCGCCTCCGTTGGGTGTGCGGTGAGCACCAGTTCGATGTGCAACTTGCGTAGCAGACTATCCACTTGACTTGAGGTCAGTCCTTTTTGCTTGAGTATAAGGATGGCTTCGGCTATGGAATCATCCACCGGCATGGGATCTCCCATGCGTTCCCTTTCGCGAAGGATGTGAACTCGTTGCGCCTCCTCGGCAAGGTTGGCGATGTCAAAGTAGAGGGTGAATGCTGTGGCAACTCCTCTCGCCATATCCGCTGTGAGTTGCGAGGCTTCATACGCCAATCTTTCCGCCGCGTACGTGTCTCCTCCTCGGCGAGCTTTTGCGAGAGCGCGAATACGCTCCTCCATTTCAAACAACAAGGGGGATTCCTGCTCGCTTATGACACGACCGAGTAAATCCCCCATATAGTGTATAATGGTTGCCAGTTCCATATGTAAGTTATCCTGTCAAGAAAGACAAAGTATTATCGGATGGTTATTATTAAATCGGCAATTAAACAGGTGATAAATTCTGTGAAATCACTCTTGATAAAGTTAATATATTCGGTGATATTTAATTGCCGAATTTATAATAATAAACGACGATTCGAATAAAAAAACTCCATGCCCCTTGTCAGCCTTTGTTTCATGGATACATTTCATCGGGCGTCTTTGCGGAGGAAATTCAGTTCACAACCGTGACAGGAGAGGGAATTGCAAAAATCAAAAAAGAATTGGGATTCTTCATCTCTAACTCGATGAAACACTCGAAAGGAGATTTTAGCAATTACCCGTTACTTGACGCTTATTTTTGGCTATTTAAAGCCTCCATCCAGATATCCTTGTATTCGCTTCTCCAAACCCATATTCCCACTTCCTCGGGGGATACGGTGGCTTTGCGTACGCCTTGCAGTATCGCCTTCGCCACTGGTCTGCAAATGGATTTTCGCTCCTCCAACGAAAGCCATTGCGGCTGACGCATAAGATCATCAGTCATATCGGCGACCAGGCAGCTATGCGCATGGCGTTCCGCTGCGAGACGCAGTGCGTTCTGAACAGACTTTTCAATCCATTCCGCTGTATATCGCTTTTTGTCATCCATCACAACCGCAACGATGGCGTGTTGAAAACGATATTTCCCGCCCGATCCCGCGAAAGCTTCACCGGGAGCGAGAGGGGCTACACGCTCAGCCTCTATTTGGAATTTGCCAGCCGTTGCGTCCCGCACCCACTTCGCAATACCAAATGACATCTTCAAATTCGGAGCCACCGGCACGATTACGCTCTCCGCAGTTCGTGGAAAACGCCTTTCGCTCACTAAAATATCCACCACTTTGCCATCCCATTTCACCTGTTGAATCGGCTTAACGCCCATAGTCCTCTCTCCTCATATCCTTTCCAGATTTGGATTATCGCACGTTTCTCTTCCCACTTTGGCGAGATCATACCACTCTCCCTCCACTTTAACTCGCACCACGTCCGCTGTGTAATCGTTGTTCGTACCGCAAACGGAACAATTAGAGTAGAGATAAGAGCCGACGCCATAGATATCCGCCGGCACGCATTGAGATTCGAACTGTGTAATGCGCTCCGGGGTGAAACCTCCCGTGACGATAATCTTGACATTCATACACCACGATAGCGCGGCGTCCCTCCATCTGTCGGGAATATTCCATCTTTCGAATGCCTGGTCCATGGCTTTGCGCAGAATGAAGCATAACCTAGGGTTCACGCCGTTATCCAGTTTTGCATCTCCCAAAGGTTCCACGCTTAAATCCCTAAGATTGCCGCCAGTGTCCGGTCTCACTCCGAAGAGAACGAATTTACGCGCCTCTTCGGTCTTGCCTTCATCCGTTAACTCCATGTATCTTCGGAACATGCTTTCCATTACCAGCAGAGAATCTCCAACGCAATCGTTATGGAAATCCACCAGAGCGATACGCGGAATCGAGGCGGGAAGCATGGAGGAAAATGCGATCATCGTCTCCGCGGTGTCCCCCAGAAAGCAAGCGATTCCCGCATGCGCCACCGTGCCACCTCCCGCACCTCCCCACCATTCCCCCTGTTCATCGGTGGAAACTATGGAGTGTGAGGAGTGGGAATGGGTATGGTTAAAATACTGAACGGCGATGTGATAGGCGTATCCGTCCCCGGCTTGAATCTCATGAGCATCGAAGCGTGCAGGGAAGAAAAGCACATCCTTGCCATTTGCCGCCTCCAAGACATTGTACACATTGGTCGCCACTCTCGTGCATCGTGTCAACGCCCCTAGGGTTGGGGTCTCAAGCATCGCGAAGTCTCGATATCTCCCTCTCACCTTGAGGACCGGAGCGACCTTGCGCGGATCCCCCGCGTACGGGGCGAGCGTGCCATCCTGTACCGCGAACACCTCTAATTTGTCGTAGGTGTCCTTCCATTCTCCTCGAATGTCATAATAACCGGTGCAGGTTTGAAGCATGGCGAGGCATTTATCCACTCCAACCACCAGCGAGAACGGTTTGCGCCGTGTGAACCACTGCATCTCAACCTCGATCTCGCCTATGTTCACGGTGGATAGATCGATGTTCATGTCCGAGAGGTCGGCGTGGGTTCCCCCGAAGCGATAGCCTCTCTTCGCCAGTTCGGTGAGGAGGATTACGATATTGTTGAAATACTTGTCGGAATACCATCCCTCCCGCATTCTTCCAACATCCAGTTTGAAACTGGCGACCGGTATCCTCTTGCCGTCAAATACGCTCAATCCCGTCTCCTATTCTCCTCATCACATCTCTCTGCGCCATGTCAAAGCGGATACGAGTGTCGCCTGATCTGCGTAATCCAAATCCCCGCCTGCCGGAAGACCATGGGCGATCCGCGTGACTTTCATCCCCATGGGCTTCAATAAACGGGCTAGATAGAAAGCGGTCGCCTCTCCCTCGACGGTGGGATTTGTGGCGATGATGATCTCCTTTACAGGCAATTTGGAAACGCGAGACAATAGTTCACGGATCCTTAGCATATCCGGAAGAATCCCATCCTGAGGAGAGATAACTCCTTGCAATACATGATAGAGACCGTGAAATTCGTTTGTCTTTTCCATGGCGATGAGATCTCTCGGTTCAGCAACCACACAGATGCTGGAAGGATCTCGTCTGGGATTTCGACAGATTTCACAAAGATCCTGATCGGTGAAATTGAAACACTCCGTGCAGAAGCGTATTTTCTCTTTCATGTCCAGGATGGCGTCCGCCAAGGCGCGAGCCTCCTCCGGCGGGGTTCGCAACAGGTGAAAAGCCATGCGTTGCGCCGATTTTGGCCCTATTCCCGGGAGTTTCTCGAACTCAGCGACAAGTCTGGCAAGAGGTTTGGCGTAATGCTGCATGATTTACCGTACAGGCTCCTTAGTGTTCCGTTAAGTTGTCATTCAGATCGGAGAGGTCTCGCACATCCTCGCTTCCATAAGGTATATCCACAAGAAGATGCCTCTCCCCTATGCCGGTGAGGCAGAACATCGCCCCGCTGGACCAAGCCACTTCTGCGTCCGACGGGTCAATAATAACACGAGCGCGGAAAAAAAGGGGCAGTTGATCCTTTCGAAACGACCCGTGTGTTATAATTGACGGGCAATTCTCCGCGCCTCTTCGCCTGATCTGACGCACATACACTTCTCGTTCATCGATAATGCCTTTGCGCGAATAAAGAGCGAAGAAGCCGAACTCGCGAATGGATGCATTGAGTTCAGCCTGCTTCTCCAAGCGTCTAATATAGGTGAGCTTGTTCATCGCAGTGTCCGTGGTGATAAATCGACGCTTGATGTCATCCCCGGTACCGCCGGTGAATTCAAACGGCAGGTCTATGCACTCCGCCCATGCGCCGTTTTTGGAGTAGACGGCGCGGGCGACGGTGTTGGCGTATGACTCCCCTTCGCCGACAATCGATTTGATGAGATTCACTGCCGCGCCGTGGCGTTTTCCGTACTCCTCCGCCAGAGCGTCAAGTTGAATTTTTTGCGCGGGATTGATGTCATCCATATCAATTAAACCTCTGGTTGTGCGGGAAATGACTAAATTCGCTTTCAGGTTATTTTTCCGAGGGTGAAATGTTCGATATTCGCATTTCGTCTGTGATTTTCGCTATCACCTCGGTTCACATTATTAAATCGGCAATTAAATAGATGATAAAATATGTGAAATCACTCTTGATGAAGTTAATATATTTGTTGATATTTAGTTGCCGAATTAATAACAATACGGCATTATGAAAACTGGGATAATACCGCCTGACGATGCGCCCATATCCGAGCGGAGCCCTCTATTCTCTCCAACACATCGAAGGCGTAATCCACATCCGTTCCCGCCACCGTAACGCCATGACGCGGAAGAATGCAAGCCACGGGGTGGTCGGCTATCTCCTCTCTCCGTGTCGCCAAGGTCTCCGCAACGGTTCTGGCTAGGTCAGGTGAATGAGACGGGTGCTTTTCGCAGAGTCCTGTCACTCCGATAATGTCCGTCTGCTCTAGGGCCGGCGGTATGGGAAGTTCCAGATGGGCGAAAATTAGTGAGAAGGGGGGATGCGCGTGCACAATACCTCCGACCTCCGGGAGCGTTTGGTATATCCGCAGATGCATGGCGTACTCTCGGGAGAGTTCCCCATCGCCCTCCAACTGTTCGCCCTCCATGTTTGTCACTACGATTTGCTCCGGGCGAAGTTTCCATTGGGAGTAGGTTCCGGCGTATTTGGGAGTGCAGAAGATTCGATCCCCATCCCGAATACTCATATTCCCGCCCGCGCTATCCGTCAAAAAACGCGTATATGTCAAATGAGCGATGTGACAAAGATGCTCCTTGGGGCTGATCATGATTACACTTTCCGAAAGTAATGGTTTATGCCGAGGTAATTGAAAAATTCAGGAAATGTGGCTATTATCGCTCATTTCACATTCGGTGATATACTTGAAAATCGAATTTTGCAATTACCTATGCTTATAGAAATTATGACAGAAACGAGGGGGTTTCGGCATCATCGCTGAGGTATTGGTCCATATCGAATCGCCCGGAGGGGGGATGGGCTCCCCCTACCGGACGTCGAACACCCACTGTGTGAAAATGCAGGTGGCACTTATAGTATCGGAAAAAAGGACTGAGTTTTGAAGAGGGAAAAGTTGTTATGTTCTCTGATTATCATAATGCGGGAGGATACTTTTTGGCATTGCCCGATCTCGTAGATGCGATACCGCGTGTACTACGTTCGGTTTTTTGGACAGTTTTTCAGTCTTACTTATTTATATGCTCCTTGGACCATCTCTCCTCGTACTCCTTCGGTGTCGGATTGCCAAGTATTCTCCGTCTTTGAAAAACATCCTCTATGAAGTGCGCTATTTGGTCTCTTGCGTCCGCCATGTTTTGATACTCCGTTAGGGACACATGCTTCTCCTTTATGGTTCTTATCAACCTTTCAGAGTATCCGTTCTCCTCGGGACGCCCGGCGAAAGCCATGGATATTGCCATGCCATATTCAAAAAGTCTCTCCGTGTAACTGTTTCACGCGTATAGCGCCGATACGCCATCGTCAATTTTTCCCGATTCGAAGAGAAGAGAGCTTTTTTCAAGCACAGTGCGCCTCCACTGTCCAAGCAACTGGGCGGAAACCTCGTATCTTCCGCTCAAATCGGCGACGGTTGCTTCGCTTGAAATCAGTTCCAGAGCCACGCGAGCCTTGAATTCCGGTTTGAACGTGCGACGATTGCGTTTTTCCGACATTTGTCCGTATCCTTTCCCTCTGAATAATACCCCTGTTTTGAAATAAGGGGGTTGTCCAAAAAAACGTACGGACTACACTGTGGGATTACGGCATACGCACCCTTTGCGATTTCGCATCGCTTCTCCCATTGCGTAAGGTAAAATGGAATGGAAGTGAATATAATCGTATATAATGTGTATGCATAACCGTAATTTCCGTATAATTATCGTTTGCCTGGCTTTCATTCTCTCGTCGCTCATCGCCCGCGCCGATTCCCCGCTCACGATGGACGAGGCCATCCGGATAGGGTTGGCTCAAAGCCCCTCCCTTGATGCGGCAAGACTGGAAAGCAGGGCGGGGCAAGTGGAGATTGATCGGGAGAAGCCGGTTTTCTCCCCGAAGGTCACCGCGAAGGCGGAAACCACCCTCCAAGGTCCAACCGTTACGTTTCCAAGGGATAATTCCGGCTTGGATACGGTTCAAAAGGAATCTTTCTCACGGGTGCAATTGCGGTTGGATCAGCCCCTTTACACTCCCGGTTTTTCCGCCGCCGCCAAGCGATATCACGCCAGGACCATGGCGAACAAGTGGGGGTATCTTCAACAGGTTAATGACGCCATACTGAGCATACGGTTGGCGTATATTCAAGCATTGAGTGCGCAAGCGATGCTGAAAGTGGCGCAGGAGGAGAATGATCTGGCTCGGAAGCATCTGGACCTTGCCCGATTGATGCTCCAATCCGGAAATGTATCCGAGGAGGATGTGAAATCCGCAGAATCCGACGCAGCCCGCGCAGAGTCGGGGTTGACTCAAGCCACCGACGGAGTCCAGCTTGCGATTGCAAACCTTAATCGTTTGATGGGCCGAGATCCAGTCACTCCTGCGGTTTTGGTGGCTCCGACGAAGCTTCCCGTCATTCCCGAGGATACGAAAGACGGTATTCAGGAGGCTTTGAGCAACCGTCCTGAGATGAGAATGATCAATGAGGATATCGCCGCCGCGAAGGCCGGAATCACTTTGGCGTCCTCCCAATCGCTGCCGGGACTATCGGCTCAGGCGGTGGTGGCGCACCAGACCCCTTCCGCTTTCGTGAACGAAAACTATTACGCTGCGAGTTTGGTGATCAAGTGGGATATCTTTGATGGCGGAAAAGCCCATGCGGATGAGGAGAGCGCAAAGCTGCAATCCCTGCGTCTCAAGGCGTTGCGCACGGAAACTGAATTGGGTATCCGCACGGAAACGCTCAAATCCTGGAAGGACATGCAGGATGCCGCATCCCGAATACAATCGTGCGATAAGCAGGTGGCGGCGGCTCGAGCGGCGCTCGACATCGCCAACATTCGTTTCCAGCAGCGAGCGGCAACGCAATTGGAGGTCTCCTCCGCCATGCTCAATCTCATCAAGGCGGAGACGGATAAGAACAATGCCATTTATGATCTCTTCTCCGCTTACGCAAACTGGAGACACGCCACGGGAGAGGATGTAATGCAGATGCGTGGCGAACAGACTCAGACCGGTGCGCCAATGCCTGACAAAAAGTGATACTACTACACAAATATGAAAAGATTTCTCGGCATTCTTGGACTTATTATTGTTCTCGTGGCTGCATATCTTGTTAATCGCAGGCTCTCCGCCCCGCCTCAGTTGCATCTGCAGGAGACAGGAAAGGAGGCGACTAACGCTCTGCCCGTCACCGTGAGCCGCGTGCGTCCGCGTGCGGTGAGAGATATCGTGGATATCATCGGGGTCGTAAAGCCGATGAAGCAGGCGGCCATTACCCCCAAAATTCCCGCGCGAATCGTGACATTGCTTGTCCATCAAGGGGATATCGTAAAGGCGAACCAGATTTTGGCGAAATTGGATATGGGGGATGCGCAAGCGCAAATCGCTTCGGCAAAAGCCGCACAGCAGGCGGCGGAGGCGCAATGGAGGAAGGCGATTGACGGCATGAATGCGGATCGAACAAATTTGAGTGCGCAGGTGGCTCAGGCGAAAGCGGGTTTGCAGTCCTCTCAGATCAAGCTCAACCAGGCGAAGCTCGGTATGACGATGTCTCAACAGAGCTCCATTTCGGATATGGAACGCGCCAAGGCAGCGGTGAGTCAGGCGCAGGCGGGGGTGGCTCAAGCCAAAACGGGATACGCCCAAGCAAAGGATACGGTCAAAAGACTGCAGTTCCTGTATGACCACGGCGGCATCGCCAAGACAGACTTGGATTCCGCCAAGACCCAGGAAAAAATAGCGAAGGAGGGGCTGGATTCGGCGAAAGCGGCTTTGGCTCAAGCAGAGGCTGCGGCGAAACCCGCCATACAATCCGTTTCGCTCCGAGAGAAAACAACCCAGGGCGATGTTTCCATGGCTCAACTCGGAGTGGATCAAGCCCGCCAAGGGTTAAAAACAGCACAAAACGCCAAAAAGGACGCCCTTTTAGTGGATCAGCGAAATGTCGAGGCGGCTCTTGCTCAAGTGCGCCAAGCGCATGCCGGTCTGCAGGCTCTGATCGCACAGATGGGTTCGCAATATTTGAAAAGCCCCATTTCCGGAGTGGTGGATAATCTGAATGCTACCGTAGGGGATTACGCCCAACCCGGAATGCCCCTCATGACAATCCTCTCAACACCCGCCGTTTATCTTCAAACTTCCGCTCCGGCACGTTACGCGGAAGGCTTGAAACCGGGGCAGCCCTCGCGCATCACGGTGGACACCCTTCCCGGAAAGTTTTTTTATGGCGTGGTTTGGAAGGTCTTGCCCTTCGCCACGGGGGATAATCGCAGCCTGACAGTGGATATAAAAATCAAGGGTAGCACGGTTGGATTGATGCCGAACATCTCGGCGCATGTGCAGGTGGAACTCGCTCGTGATGAGAACGCTCTCACAATTCCGTTGGAGGCGTTGCGAAGCGAGGGACCGAACCCCTATGTATTTGTGGTGATTAATAATCGGGCGATTAGAAGATACATTGTCACCGGTTATTCCGAAGGGGATTATATTCAAGTGGTATCCGGTTTGAAAAAAGACGAGGATGTTATCATATCCGCCCCTGCATCCTTGGATACCGGATCCTTGGTTCACCAGGAAGGTGGATAGAAGGTGGTGCACGAGGATATTCAATCCACGCTTTCTTCGGACAACGCAACTCCATCGAATCTTGCGAAGCCGTTTTACATTGGCGAAGTTTATGTGAATCCGCCGGTCATCCTTGCTCCTATGGCGGATGTCACCAACGGGGCATTCCGGCGCATCTGTGCGAAAATCGGGAAGCCAGGGCTCCTTTGCACCGAACAAATCAGCACAATGGCGTTGCACCATGCCAGCGAACGAACCCGAAAAATGTTCGACTGGACGGATGCAGAGAAACCACTTTCCGTGCAGCTTTTTGGCTCCGATCCCGCCATCATGGCGGAGGCGGCGAGGATATCCGAGGAAAGAGGCGCGAATATCCTCGACATAAATATGGGATGCTGGGTGCCGAAAGTGTGCCGCCAAGGCGCCGGGGCGGCTTTGCTCAGGGATCACTCCTTGGCGATACGAGTCGTGAAGGCTGTGGTGAAGGCGGTAAAGGTTCCGGTGACGGTTAAAATGCGAGCGGGATGGAGTCAAGACCTCCTGAATACCCCGGAGCTTGCGAAGGAGTTGGAGCAACTCGGAGTGCGAGCTTTTACGCTGCACGCTCGAACGGCGCAGCAGGGATTTAATGGCGAAGCGGATTGGAGCCTCATACGTCATATAAAGGATGCGGTGGATACTCCCGTGATCGGTAATGGGGACATTCGCCTTCCTCAAGATGCGCGAAGGATGATGCTGGAAACCGGATGTGATGGTGTGATGGTGGGACGAGCCGCCATTGGTAATCCATGGATTTTAAAAGATATAGCCCATTATCTCGCCGTGGGCGAATTGTTGCCGCCACCGTCTGTTTCGGAACGCAAGCAAGCCGCACTGGAGCATGTAAGGGATTTGGCGGAGTTATACGGCGAGGAACGCGCCGTCAGGCATTTGAGAGCTCAATTGCCTCGTTATTTCAGAGGTTTGCCGGGGGCGGTGCATATGCGGATGGATGTGATGACCGCATTGACCATCTCTCGGATCGAAGAGATTTTGGATAACGTCCTCCCCTGCTCTCGCACTCGCGATGATGAGACTGGGGAGGATGGATATCCTGTTTTTCAGGCGGCGAATAGCTTTGCGGATAGAGGTTCTTCATCCGGCAGCCATTGAACCAGTTGTATATGAATGCTCTCCTCTCCGTTGGGAGAATTGTGAAGTTGTAATGATCCGGACATTTTTTCGATGGCACTCCTCCAGTATGAAGGAATGGAAATGTTATGGCGATCCATCACATTATGAGAATCATTCGATTTCTCGAAGTGACAGGAGAGGGTTACAAACACGCCGTCATTGGAAGGATATGCCTTGAAGAAAATCTTATCGCTCTTTGAATGACTAATCGCATATTCAAGAATCTCCTGTATCGTTCGCAACAATAACCTGCGATCCGCTGCGGCGCAGATTGGCTCCCAGGCTATTAGTTCAAAGTGGATATTCTTATTGTTAAGACGCGCCTTATCAGATATCGTTGAGGACAATAAATCGAAGATATGATCGATGGACACCCCTTCCATATAGGGATGGGTTTCCGTATTGACGGTTTTTTCAAGTGTGGACAGGTTATTTGCTATCATGAGCTTTCATCCATTTTATTATTTACAACCAATTTTGATTATGCCAACGACCCATTCCGCTCCTCATGTGAAAAATACGGTAAATTGCAAATTCAAGCAATTATACGGAATCACGAGAGTAAAAAATCACAAGCAATGGCGATGATTATCGTTTTGAGTGAATTCCGACTTGGTTAAGGGAAAAGGTGAATTGATGAAGAGAGTGGTGAGTGTAAGTCTGGGCTCCTCCGCGAGAAACAAAACGGCTCAGGTGGAGATGATGGGTGTTCCTTTCCTGGTGGAGAGAATTGGCGTGGATGGGGACACCAAAGCCTATCGCCAAAAGATACGTGAGCTGGATGGCAAAGTGGACTGTTTCGGTGTCGGCGGCATGGATGTCTATCTCTATGCGGGTGATAAGCGATACGCCTTCCGCGAGCCTCTGAAAATGATGAGCGATGCGAAGCAAACCCCATGGGTGGACGGAAGCGGGCTTAAACACACCTTGGAGAGGGAGACCGTGGCATGGCTTCAGGACAATGGGCAAGTGGATTTTCACGATATGAAGGTGACCTTGGTTAGCGCGGTGGATCGTTTCGGAATGGCGGAAGCCCTTGCGAAACGATGCAAGTCCATCGTCTTCGGAGACCTTATCTGGGGGGTGGGGCTCCCCGTGCCCGTTCGCACCTGGGAGGGCTTGCAAACCCTGGCAAGAATACTCCTGCCCGTGGTGGTGCAATTGCCTTTCCAGTGGTTTTATCCGACTGGGGAGAAGCAGACGATCAACACTCCCAAGCACACCAAGTATTTCGACGAAGCGGATGTAATCGCCGGCGACTGGCACTACATACGGCGATACGCCCCACCGAAACTGACTGGCAAGATCATCCTCACCAACACCATTCGCAAGGCGGACGTGGAGTTTTTAAGGGAGAGAGGGGCGAGTCGCTTGATTACCACCACCCCAGAGATCGGCGGGGAATCGTTTGGCACCAACGTGATGGAGGCGGTGTTTGTGACCCTGATAGGCAAACCGCCCTCCGAGTTGACCCCTGCGGATTATCTGGGTACACTGAAACAGTTGGGATGGCGTCCGCAGATAATTGAACTGTAATCGCTCACCCATTTTGGAAATTGATAACTAACATATGCGTAAGTTTGCATTTATCATACATCCCATAGACGCGAAGCGAGATGTGGCGCGTAAATATCCCATTGCGCGATTTCTACCCGAGCGCACCATTGAGTGGTATCTTCAGTCGATGGGACCCATCAAGACGGCACATATCACTGGAATCCGCTCCATCACCGGCGAGGAGACCGAGGGTGTGTTCATCGGCTGTCCGCTCACACCGCGCCAATTCCTCGAACTCCCGCTTGATTTCATATATGACAAGCTTGAGCAATGCGGCAGGGTGGCTGAGGAGTTGGGGGCGGAGATCGTTGGTCTTGGAGCATTCACATCCGTCGTTGGCGATGGGGGCATCACGCTTTCGAAGAGACTGAATATTCCCGTGACCACGGGCAACTCCTACACCATCGCCACAGCCATTGAAGGAGCGAACAAAGCTGCGGATATGATGGGCATAGATCGTCGTGAAGCAACCGTGGCGATCATAGGCGCCACCGGCTCGATTGGAGCCACCTGTGCACAACTGATGGTGCGCGACACAAAAAGAATGACGCTGATCGGCAGAAATGTGGAGAGGCTCGAAAAACTGATGACCAAGCTGAGAGCGGAATCCAACGCACGCCTCACCATCCATACCGACATCGAAGAGGGACTTCGTGACGCCGATATCATCATCACCGTGAGCAGCGCGGCGCAAGCCATTGTCGAACCCCATCACATCAAGACCGGCGCGGTGGTTTGCGACGTGGCTCGTCCTCGCGATGTATCCGTGGCGGTCTCCAAAGAGCGCGATGATGTTTTGGTCATCGAGGGTGGCGTGGTGCAACCCCCGGGCGAAATGAGATGCACGAAATGGAAGGGAAACGGGGAGTTTAGTTTCGGTTTCCCGCCGGGCACGGCATACGCTTGCATGTCGGAGACGATGGCTCTGGCTCTGGATAACCGACTGGAATGCTTCACTCTTGGCAAGGATGTGAGCGTTCACCAGGTGGACGAGATACGGGATATCTGCGATCGGCACGGGTTCCGTCTTGCAGGATTTCGATCCTTCGAACGGGCGGTGGACGATGAGACGATTGAGCGTATTAAACGACACGCTCAGGCGAAAAGGAAACTCGCGCCTGAGCGGTCAAAATAGATATGTGATGAGAATTGAAACAAAAAGGGCGGGTTTTCCCGCCCTTTTCGTTACGCTTGGGATATCTCCTCGTCCGTGAGATAACAACTCGGATCGAAACCGAGCCAGTTGCCGGTCGCCGCCTCCGCCCGAGTGCGCAGGTTGCCATTGCAGACGCTCAGGAACCTGCATCCCTGGCATCGTTCCGGAAGGTATTTCCGTCGGTCGCGAAGGATCGCTAAACGCTCATCCTTCGCCTCACCCCATATTTTGCTGAAGGGGCGCTCGCGAATATTTCCGCAGTTGTAGTGCCAACTAAACTGATCGTAATGCACGTTGCCCATCGGGTCAACGGCGGCGATGTTGCAACCCGACCTGTTACCGCCCGTGCCCTCCAATCGCGCTCTCACTGCATTCGCTCGCTCAGGATCGGTTTTTTCCAGATGCAGCAGAATGTACGCCGCATCCGTGTGGTTGCCCACGGTTAGGACTTCAAGCGGCACCCCATCCCTATGCAATTGCTGTGTGCGTTCAAAAATTCGATCCACGATGGCGCGAGTCTCTTCAGCGGTGAGATCCGCCTTCTGCATTTTGCCGCCTCTGCCCGCGTAAGCCAGATGATAGATGCATAACCTCTGCACGTGATGCTCAACGCAGGTGTCGAAGATGAAGTCCATGTCCTCCTCGTTGAGAGCATGCACGGTGAAGCGCAACCCCACTTTGATATTTCGCTCGTAACACCGATCAATCCCCTCCAGCGTACCCGCGAAAGCACCCTTCATTCCCCTGAGCTTATCGTGACGATCATTGGATCCATCAAGACTGATGCCTGCGTACTTAAGACCCAGGTTCGCCAGATTATCCGCCATCCGGTCGTCTATCAATAGACCGTTGGTTGATAGCGTGCAGGAAAGCCCCAGTTTTTGCGCGTGTTCTATGAAATCAAGGATTTCGGGACGCATGAGAGGCTCGCCGCCGCTGAATAGAACAGCCGGGCAATTAAACGCCTTAAGGTCATCGAGAAGTCTCATCCCCTCATCGCGAGTCAGTTCGTCCGGCGAGGGGTCCGGGGACGCCGAAGCGTAGCAATGCACGCAGCGCAGATTGCAGGCTTTGGTGGTCGCCCATACAACCACCGGTCGCGGGGCGAGATCAAAAGGGCTGATGGACACCCGCCCGGATGCGTCCAGTTGCGAGGCTTGGGGTCGGGTGTGACCGTATCGCAGGGATTCATTGCCCGCACGATGGTCGCATAGCAGATTACTAATACTTAACATAATACTTTCTCCCGCATCTCAGTGGGTATGTAGACGCAATCCGGCTCCGGCGCCAGCGGGTCGCGTGTGACAGCATAAGCGCGTGCTCGGCTTCCGCCGCATATCTGTCGATATTCGCACAAACCGCACTTCCCCTTGAGGAGATCGCCATCGCGCAAGGATCGCAGCAACTCCGAGTTCTGATAGATATCAATGATGGATTTCTCCGGAAATCTGCCGCAGAGGATGGGCATGAACCCACTAGGATACACGCTTCCGGTGTGACTGACGAAAAAGACTCCTTTTCCGTCGTTCACGCCAAGGGGCGCCCGTTGCTGCCTTCCCTCGGGAAGAGGTCCTGGCTGCAATTGAGGATTGCCATGCTTCTCCAGCACGAAACGGCGGTAGTGATGCGCCTCGGTGGTCTTGATGGCGTAAGGCTGCTTTTGGGCGTGGTTCCAGAGCTTTTCAAAAACAACTTCGTATTCCTCCGGCTTGATCCTTTGCTCCGCCAACCCTCTGCCAACCGGTATTAAAAAGAACACCGACCACAGTCCTATCCCTTGATGTGCGATGAACTCCGCCATTTCGTCAATCTGATCGATGTTCCTGTTCGTGATGGTGGTGTTGATCTGCAGGGGAAGATCGATCTCCCTGCAATCCCGCAAGATTTCGAGGGATCGCTGGAAACTTCCCTCCACGCCGCGAAAGTCGTCGTGGAAAACCGGGTTAGCGGAATCGAGGCTGACTGCAAGGCGGGATAGCCCCGCATCCTTAAGTTTTATCAGCGCCTCGCGGGTGACCAAGGGGGTGGCGGAGGGAGTCATCGCCACCTGCAGTCCGCACTCCTTGGCGAAACGAACGAGATCGAAGATATCCTCTCGCTTCATGGGGTCGCCGCCCGTAAAGACAAGGAGAGGGGGCTTTGGAAAATCCGCCATCTGACGGATCAAAGCGCAGGATTGCTCGTGAGTCAACTGAGAGGGGTGGGGATTGGGTTGCGCACAAGCTCGGCAGTGCTTGCAAACGAGGTCGCAGGCTCGCGTCACCTCGTAAAATATCAAAAATGGACTATGGGCGAAATCCGCCGTAGTGTAAGGCATTCAATTCTCCTATGTTGACACGCTCCGTAAATGGCAAAGGGGGCGTATCTTTCACCAGCGCTAAACTAAAAATTCTCACACTTTACTTTAAGGGTTCCCCTCACTAGGGGATGAGAATTCGCAGCCACCTGTTGCTATTATTATGCCCCAGAATCGCTCAAATAGCCAGAGGGTTATGTAGTTAGGATAAAAATTGGCGAACGGCAGGGAGAAAAAGATGGGACACAGCGGTCTCTGTTCGCAGGATTCAACGTAGTACATCGTTTATACGAGAGACATATCCCGCGTGATTCCCCTCTAACCGTTATCGGGAAAGGTATTATTTTCATATATCCTGTGCTTAGCATGGTATGTGCTTTTCATCCTTATTTTGAACATAAGTATCGTTTTCAAAATATTCCACAACATTTTCATAAAACCCCTTGACAGTCTCAATCAAAAGTGTTATTCTACCGCAGACATTAAAAATCCGCCGCGAGGGATGGATCCGAATCATCCCCGGACGATCGAGCGGAGAAGTTTCATCCACCTTTTGTAATCCTTTTTTGCAACGCGTGTTTCCAAATATGACCCGAGCGGAGGAACGCGAGCATGCATGATGCATGCTCG
>JAJZOL010000074.1 GCA_021811565.1 bacterium
AGGGTGAGGATGAAATAGCGCCCAACCTGGGTTAACCATTTACACGTTACATATCCCTAGTGGCGGAAGAGAGATCACCCGTGATCTGCCTATCAACATCCAGCCCGCGCCAATACCGCCGAAAGCTCGCATTCGCTCTTTCACCGCTTCTCAAACCCGCATTCATCCCGGCGATAGCGTCACTTTGTCTTGGGATGTAATAAACGCCATCAGCATCATTCTCAATCCGCTCAATCAGTCCGGCGATCCGCGACAGTATCTCAGTCAGGAAGTCAAACCGGATTCCACCACCACGTACATTCTCACCGCCAAGGATGGAGCGGGCAACGTCATCACAAAACAATTAACGGTGACCGTGGTGCCGCCGAATGAATCGCTTGCCACCATCTCTTATTTCAAGGCTAAGCCCGATTCGATTTACACCAATCAAAAAACCACCCTCTCATGGTCGGTGGATAACGCAATGTCGGTGGATATTGATAATAACGTGGGTTCCAATCTTCCGGTCAAAGGTCAGTTAACGGTGACACCGGCGCAAACAACCACATACACATTGTCCGCCATTGACAACAGAGGAATCATACGGACTCAAACGGTAACGGTAACGGTATCGGAACCGCCGCCGCCGCCCACCACTACCATTCCACCCTCCACGGGTGATACAGGGACTCCCATACAATAAACCATCATATTATGAGAAAGGACGGCCCCCGCACAATCCGAGAGAGTTAATTCACTCATGCTCAATTTGAACTGAAAATCGGATGCGTGCGAGCGTTAAAGGCAAATGGCTATGTTTCAACAAAAAATACGCATTGGAACTCTTGTAAGCGGCAACGGAAACCCAGTGGAATATATTAAAAAAATACTGCCTCACGGTTTTGAATCTTTCTCGATCACTTTCTGGCAAACGCTCGGCGGAGCTGATTTGAAAAAGATGGCGGAGGATGTTCGCAAGGCGTTGGATGGATCGGACGCGGTCATCAGCTCTTTGGCGATTTTCGGCAATCCTCTTGAAAGCGATGAAAAAGCGCAAATAGCTAGAGAGGGATGGAGTCAATTAATCGATGCCGCGGAGCTATTCGGGTGCGATATCGTAGCGGGGTTCGCTGGCAGAGTTGTCAATCAACCCATTCCCAATTCAATGCCAAGATACAAGGAGGTTTTCGGACCTCTCGCCAAGCAGGCCTCCGATAAAGGGGTGCGTATCGCTTTTGAAAATTGCGATATGGATGGCAGATGGGAGTCGGGAGATTGGAACATCGCTCAAACCCCGGTCTGCTGGGAAATGATGTACAACGAACTCCCTGCGGAGAATATCGGTTTGGAATGGGAGCCTTGCCACCAGATGGTGAAGTTGATCGACCCCATTCCGCAGTTGCGCAAGTGGGTGAAAAAGATTTTCCATGTGCATGGTAAGGACGCCACAGTGTTGTGGGATGTGGTTCGGGAACATGGCGTGTATGGTTCGCACACTTTTGCCTACCATCGCACACCAGGGTTCGGGGATTCAAACTGGACGGACATCATCTCAATACTGCGCCAGGGAGGATTCACGGGAAGCATTGATATTGAAGGATGGCATGACCCGGTGTATCGAGGCGAATTGGAGATGACCGGGCAAGTTTACGGGCTGAACTATCTTAGGAGGTGAGGGGGGGGGGATTTCATTCCAAATCCGTAGCGCAGATGTAATGAACGCCGATCGGGTTCACGATCGGCGTTCATTGTCCTATCCTCATTTCCCACACATAAATCATGGCAGAGACAGCGCCACTTTTTTCAATTCCGATACCGATATGCCTCCAATCAAAATGTAATTTCCCTTGACTCCGTTGTAGGTTACTATCGCGTGCTGTATGTCCGTGTCGCCAACGCATGTCCCCGGACCTCCCCCATTACGCATTCTTCGCCCGTAACCCGGGCCGCGTCCAAATCCTCCGCCCATCCCGCGTTGAAAGATCGTGAAGGCGCCTAATCCGTCACTGTATCTAATCACGGGCATTTTTCTCCCGCTACCTGTTATCATCACGCCGTACATTGCGGGGTGATATCCCATGGGAACATACGACGGGTAATAAATATTCATTTGCGTCTCGTTGATTACCGCTTGCGCCGAACCACGAGGAACGAACGACGCTGGTCCGAATAGTGTCGGCAGATCAAACACCCCAGGGGGTTGGAATATCATGGATGTGGGACGAAACTCCCTAATCTTGGTAAAGAACGAGACGGAGCGCATCGCACCGTCGGGAGCGTAAAGAGCGTCCTTTAGGATTACACCCGTAGCGGGATTCACCCAAATATGCCGGGATGGATTATATTTCCGCTTGGCGTCAATCCAAATCGGAACAGCGTTTCGTCCCGCAATTTTCACGGCTGGCTTTAATTGCACATTATAATTGTTAAGGATGTCCCGAACCAATACGGAGATCGCAATCCGATCATCCACCATGGGCATCTCAATCCATCTCTCGGAACCCGATTTTCGCCACATCATTTTTCCTACCTGAAGCGTTTCCACCCCCTTCATGGCTCCATTTCGATAGAATCTTTTTTCGCCCCCGTGCCCATCGCAAATGACTGTCACTTCACTGGTTATATTCCCGGATGACATGGATAGCGTGGTGGATTGAGTGCCTTCGTAGGCGTATATGGCTCTCCCGAACGCTTTGGTTAATAACGCCGCTGCATCCTGCGCATTCGCATTTGAAACACCAACACAGAGCGTTATCTGAGCTAAGAATACGTATTTTATAAATCGGATACATTTAAACATCCGTCTTTTATCGATTTTTGGATTCATATAATAACATCACCGCCCTGTTAGGATCCGATGTGACATCCGCAGCGGACAGAACCGCATCCACCCCTATGTATGATCTCATTCCGTTGTTAGCAGGAGCCACAGTTCCGATTTGAGCTATGTTGTTTTGCGAAACTATGCGCCTCGATTCATCCAGATGCCCAAACAAAACGCCAAGTATGAACAAAACGCAACATACCGAGAATGCGTAAGCCAATCTTCTCTTTCCTTGAAATTGATTTGCTCGTGCGTCCCTTTTTTTGGAAGCGTACACGCTTTCCCAAGTCACAGGATCGACACCTCGTTCCGGCAACTCCTCAATCGCCCGGGAAAGCGAGTGGTCGCGTTTAAGTTCCAATTCGCATTTTGGACACCCTTGCAGATGAGCGCGTACCTTTTCCGTGAGATCGAGGTCCAACCATCCCTCACGATACCCCGCCAAGTATTCCCGCGTCTTGTTACAGGAAATGGTTTTCATCTTTTCACCCCTCCATCTCGAACCAATCCTTCAATTCCTCACGAAGCCTCATACGAGCTCTTCCCAAGCGAGACTTAATTGTGCCCTCGGGACAATGCAATAGGGCGGCAATCTCCTTAAGGTCTCGATTCTCCAGATGTCGCATCACAACCACCGCTCGATAATCTTTTGGAAGAGAGGCGATGGCTTTACGGATACTATGGTTCAAAGCATCCGTCACGACGCGATCCTGAGGTTCCGCAGATTTATCCGTCATTTCACTGATTCTCTCTTCATCATATGCGTCCGTGGAATTATAAAACAGATCTCTTAAAAATGACCACGGCTTTCTCCGGTCGCTTTTAATGCGATCTTTGTTTAGGTTCACAGCGATTCGATATAACCATCCAAGGAAAGCCTTGCCATCCTTGAGTTGTGTGAGAGATTCATACGCACGTACGAATGTGGTTTGAGCGATATCCTCGGCAGTGTCAGCATCGACCTCCATATTCCGACAGAAATTGAAAATTCTGGCGTAATGTCTTTGAAATAGCTGATCGAACGCTTCATTGTCCCCACGCTGCGCCTTTTGGACCAGCAGGGCGTCCATCTGATAGCTTTCGCCGGGCAACTGATTGGTCGACATCGCTCACCGAACCTCTCCCGCATATGAAGACGACAGTTAACGATTTGCGTTCCATGCGGAATCATGGCAAAGGAAAAGGCGTGCAATATGCATGTCCACGAAGGCTTAAATGCAACAGGGCGAGCCGAATCGACTCGCCCTTACATGACGATTAACGAACGGAGATGAATTTTTCCCTCGCGGTACCGCACACAGGGCAAGATCGGGGAGCCACATTGCGGAAGGTGGAGCCGCACACGGGGCAAACGTAGTAATTCACCGGCCGTGTGTTTTTGCTAAGGCTTTTCAACGCTGCTGTGTAGAGAGCCGCATGCTGACGTTCCACTTGCAAGGCGAAGCTGAAGGATTGTATCGCGCCCTGCTTGTCCTCTTGCCGGGCATCTTTCAGCATTCCGGGATACATAATATTTTTCTCATATGTCTCCCCTTTTATGGCGTCTTGAAGATTTTGCCTGGTGGTTTTCGCCTTGGATGCGGCGAACTCTCCAGCTTTGGGGTTCCTGACTCCTAGTTGTTCCAATGCTCGCTTGTGATTCCGCGCGTGGATCGATTCCGCAACTGACGCTGCGCGAAATAGTCTGGCAATATCCTTGTATCCTTCCTTATCCGCGATTTTCGCGTATACGGCATACTTGGCATGCGCGGTGGTTTCTCCGAGATATGCCGCTCTGAGGTCGTTCACAGTCTTGCTTGCTGCGTGAGTGGCGGAGAGATTGGCGAACGAGATTAAACAGATCAAAGCGGTCGAAAACAATAATTTTCTTGACATCTTAATCAATACTCCTTTCGTATACGGACAATGTGTCGTTGATAGAAAAACAAAAAAATATGGGCTTTGATAATGGCGATTCACCTTAGCATCGGCTAAAAATCGCCATATTGGAGGCAATTCAATCCCCCTCTAAACGCGAGCGTATCTATGCAGATATGCAATCATCTAAGAAATACGAAACAAAGCCCCTTGAGTTCCAATCCGTCTTATTGATCTATTGGAACCATTAATTGGCGAACAAGCTAACCGGCATTGATATGGATCGTGTCAATCTGATCGTTCGGGCGGGCGAAATGCGTAAACATGACCATATCCACGCAATCAAAGAAATTCATGATGCATGGTACTCTTAATCTATAAAAGACCTGCAATCCCGCCTTGCGATCCTCCACAATGCCTGCGTTTCTCATAACCGATAGATGCTTTGAAACGGTGGAGATATCCGATCCCACGATCTTTTGCAGATCGCATACGCATAACTCCCCCTCCTTGAGAGCCTCAAGCATCATCAGCCTGCTCGGATGCGCCATAGCCTTAAGAATCTGTGCTCGTAGTTTGAAGTTGATCATCGTGACAATCCTTTCTTGTATTTATTTTACCACATAGCCAAACATCTGTGTCGTCAAGTTTCATTTTTCATCATATCTTCATTTTCATCATGTAATCTTCTGAAAAGAAAAAATGAACACAATAGTTGATTCATACGTCCTAATATTTAAGGTATATTAATTTTTAAGAATGCTTAAGATTAACGGAGTCCCAAATGAAGAGATGGGTTTTTACATTCGTGATGATTCTCGCCCTAGGTTTATTGATCGGCTGGAGGCTAAGATATAATCACGCACAGTTAGCGCAACAGGAGAAAATACGTCAGATGATGTTGACAGCCCCCCCGGAGGTGGTCACCGCATCCGCGAAGCTAAAGACAATCATGAAGTCATATGAGGGAATTGGGGTGTTGCAATCTCCACTGAACGTTCAGATCGCTCCGAAGGTCAGTGAGAAAATACTCTATTTTCCATTCGTGGAAGGCGACCACGTAACGAAGGGGCAGGTTTTAGTTCGCTTGGACGATGCGGACATTCGTGCACAGGTCGAGCAGCAAAGAGCCGCATTGGCGGAGGCGAAATATCGTTTATATCAAGCGATACTGACGCAAAATCCAAACAATGTTTCCGTTAACACGCAGATACTCCAACAACAGGCTAGCTTGGCGAGCGCCGAGGCGAATTACAACCAAGTGCAGCAGAACTACATATCCCAAGTCGCATCCGCCGAAGCCGTTGTTACGGATAATCAAAACAAAGTGAACTCCGCGGAGGTTGGAATCCCCAACGCAAAAGCCCAAGTGGAAAGCGCGAAGGCTAATCTTAACAACTCCATCGCCACTTTCAATCGGGAGGAAAATCTGTATAAGCAAGGGTATGTCGCGGCGCAGGACGCGGATAATTCTCAAACCCAAGTGAGCGTGGAAAAAGCTAATCTCGATGTGGCGCAAGGGCAATTAAAATCGGCGTATTCCGCTTTGGCGTCAGCGCAAGCGGAATTGAAATCCGCTCAAGAGCAACTCGCCATCACAAAAACCACTGGCAAGGCCAACATCGAATCGTCAAAAGCGTCTTTAAATCAAACCAAGGCGGCATTGCAATACGCAAAATCCAACACGGCGCAGATTCCTGCTTACAAGCAAAACCTAGCTGCATTGCAAGCGACTGTAAACACCGCCAAGGCGATGCTGCAAGATAGCCTGGCGCAGGAATCCTATACGATTATCCGTTCACCTATAGACGGATATATCACCGCTCGAAACATGGACCCCGGCTCAATGGCTACGCCAAGCCAGACGATACTCGCCATCCAGCAGATAAGAGAGCAATGGGCGGCAATCACAATTCCCGAGGATATCTCTCGTTTTGTTCATCTCCATGAAGTTGTCAAGATTACCGCCGACGCACTGCCGGGACTTATATTCCACGGCATGGTGACACAGATCAACCCAGCGGCGGATCCTTTAAGCAGACAGTTCACCATACGAGTGACATTAAATAACGTGGATGAGAGGCTCAAACCTGGCATGTTCATCCGCGCCACCATCGTGACCCAGTTCTTCCCGCATCAGGTTGTCGTTCCCCCGGAGGCTTTGCAAAAATCCTCGAACGGTGCGAACGAGGTCATGCTTGTCGGAACGGATAACAAAGTTCAGAAGATCCCTGTGGTGGTTGGAGCATCTGACCCCAGTGGTGTTGCTATCCTGAAAGGCTTGAAAGTTGGCGACAATGTTGTGGTTCTCAGTTCCAATCCTCTCAAGAACGGGCAAAAGGTTAATCCGTCTATAAACCATCGCCAGCCAATCAACAGCGTGGGCGTGGTGATGTAACCCATGGAAACCGGCAACCCAATCACTGAAGGAGCTTTATCTTTATGAACTTCGCCAAATTTTCCGTTAACCGGCCGGTCGCCGTCACCATGCGTATCGCCTCTCTTGTATTACTTGGGGCGATTTGTCTGACCAAACTTCCTGTTGATCTCCTGCCCAACGTCTCGATTCCCACGGTAGCTGTGATAACCAATTGGGGAAACACCGCTCCGGAGGTTGTGGAGGCGGAAGTAACCCGACCCATTGAAGAGGCTGTGTCTTCGGTTCAAGGATTATATGAAGTGGATTCCAGTTCCACCCAGGGATCCTCCGTAGTGAGAGTTCAATTTCAATGGGGCACGAATATCGGACAAGGCGCCGTGGATGTGCTGCAGCTTGTGCAAAGAGCGCAGCAAAGCTTCCCAACGGGCGACCCCACTTTGCAAAACCCAATTGTCTTTAAATACGACCCCACGCAGTTGCCCATCCTTATTTACGGCGTCACCGGCATGTCCAATGATGTCAAACTCAGGACATTGCTTGATAATGAGATCACCCCGATACTTGAATCGGCTGATGGCGTTGCGGCGGCAATTACGACGGGAGGAAACACACGGGCGGTCATCGTGGATGTGGACCCCGTAAAACTGCAAGCTTACCATCTCACGATTTTGGACATAGTGAATAGAATCTCTCAGGAAAATGAAAACGTCCCCGCCGGTATCGCTAAGCAAAGCAAGACGGAATACACGATACGAAGTCTTGGATGGTTTATCAACCCTCAACAGATATCCCATATACCGGTTGGTTCCTATAACGGTCAGCTTATATATATGAATCAAGTGGCGATAGTCAAGGATTCCCACCCGGAGACCAGACTCTATACTCGCCTCAACGGTCAACCCGCCGTGGGTGTGATCATCACCAAGCAGAGCGCCGCAAACACCATCGCCACTTCGAACGCGGTCAAAGAGAAGCTACAGGAAGTCCACAAGCTGTATCCTCAACTGAAATTCGGGCTGGCTTACGATCAGGCTCAGTTTATTCAGGCATCCATCGATGATGTGGAACTGAATGCTCTCCTCGGCGGAGTGCTCGCCGTTCTGATATTGCTGTTCTTCCTACGAAACATTCGAAGCACTCTCGTGGTGGCGCTATCGATTCCAATTTCGATCATATCCACATTCGCACTGCTGTATATTAGCGGCTTCACTCTAAACACCATGACATTGGGAGGATTGGCGCTCTCCGCAGGATTGATAGTGGATGACGCGGTTGTTGTGTTGGAAAACATATTTAGGCATATTGAACGAGATAAACTTAAACCTGCGGAAGCCGCCGTTAGCGGGACCAATGAAATCGTCACTGCAGTTGTGGCGTCTACACTGACCATCATGGTGGTCTTTCTCCCTCTGCTTCTCATCAAAGGACAGGCGGGACAGATGTTCACCTCCTTCGCCATGGTGGTGATCTTCTCGATATCCATATCGTTACTTGACGCCACAACCGTCGTTCCTATGTTGGCTTCCAGATTCATCAGCGGAGAAGCGCACCACGAGAAGATCGCAGGCGTTAAACATAACCTACTCGAGCGAGCATTCGCGAGATTCGGCGTATGGTTCGATGCGCTTGATAACTCCTATCGAAACGGGCTTAAATGGGCGATCCATCATCGGATATGGGTGATTGCCGGCGCGATAATCATATCATTGGCAAGTTTACTGCTCGTACCTCAAATAGGCACAGAGCTTATGCCCGCCACGGACAGCGGGGATTTTAATATCACCGTGAAAATGCCAGTGGGCACGGCGTTATCCGTTACCAACGCGACGATGAAAAAAATAGAGGCGATCTTGTTAAAAAATCCCAATGTCGCCACGGTGTTCTCCTCCGCCGGTACAACCTTGTCTCTTAGAGGAACCACCACCTCCCTTGCAACATACGAAGGCTCTTGTCAGGTAAAACTGAAGGATAATCGCAAGGAGACTACGCAGCAGGTAATCAACCAGTTGCGCCAGCAATTCGCAAAGATCCCCGGCGCGAGAGCCATGCCTTACCAATTCGATATCGTTTCCATGCTCATGACGGGCGGTTTCCAAAACGTGGAGGTGGACATCTTCGGCAATGATCTGAACACACTGTATAAACTTGGAATGGAGGTTGAAAAAAGAATTCGAGGTGTGTCGGGGTTGCAAAACGTGGATATCAACTGGCAACAAGCCACCCCGGAAATTCAATGGAATGTCGACCGCCAGAAAGCCGAACAGATGGGCGTGAGTTTTCAGGAAATTGCAAGCACGATCAACGACGCTACTAACGGTTTCATCGCGAGTTATTATCAGGAGGGGGGCTTCGAATACCCCATCATTGTGCAGATGCCACAGGATATGCGGAAAACAATCCCTGAGATGAATGACATGCTGATTAACTCCTCCATGCCAAACTCTAATGGAATTTCGCATGATGTGCTTTTGCGTCAGGTGGCAAAACCTGTTTTCGCCATGGGTCCAAGTGAAATAACTCGATTGAATCGTCAGCGATACATCGCAGTCAGCGGACAACCTCAAGGCCGATCCGAAGGACAAATTCAAGATGACATCGCAAAGGACCTGAAAGGGATGAAGTTCCCACCCGGTTATTATTGGAGTTGGGGCACGAATCAGCTCCGACGCGCACAAGAGTTCTCGGGGATGGGGTTGGCGGTTTTCCTCGCCATAGGGCTAATCTACATGTTGTTAGCGTCCCAATTTGAGTCTTTCGTGCACCCTTTGACGATCCTTCTTTCGGTGCCGCTTTCCGCCATCGGAGTGATACTTGCGCTGTTCCTAACCGGGCGCACATTCGGACTGACCGCATTTATCGGGATATTGATGCTCGTAGGGATCGTGGTCAAAAACGGGATTCTTTTAATTGACTACACCAATCTTTTAAGAACTCGAGGGTTCGAGCGCGATGAAGCCGTGTTAACCGCAGGGCCAACCCGTTTGCGACCGATCCTCATGACCGCATCCGCCGCTATTTTGGGCATGATGCCTTTAGTGATCGGGCTTGGAAAGGGATCCGAAACCAATGCCCCCATGGCTACCGCAGTAACGGGGGGATTGCTCACATCTACCATTTTGACACTCTTCATCGTTCCAGTGGTTTACACATTGTTCGATGACTTGGCGCTGAAATTCCGCAAGCATCAGACGGAAACGTCGGCGATCCAACCGCCTGAACCGGCGGATTAAGAGCCATTGGCGCATTAACCGTCAGGACTCCATCATATTATAAGAGAGAGACATGCAAAAGCAGACAACCGCACGTAGCGATCTATTACGAAAATCCGTTTTTTTCGAGGATTTGCTACCCAAAATACTTCGTGGCATTTACCGTTTGGAACCAGGATTGACCGTTGGGGATTTAACATTGGCGCAATTACGCCTTTGCATCCTCCTCCAATCCCACTCCAAATCCATGTCATCCGTGAGCGAGGAACTGGGGATATCCATTAGCGCTGTAACTCAGTTGGCGGACAGATTGGAGCATATGGGGATGGTGGAACGCACATTGCACACGGATGATCGAAGATCCAAGGAGTTAAGCCTCACCGAACATGGGCGCGATATTATGAAGGAACGGAAGGACTTGCGGATACAGCGCGTATATGATACCCTTCGGAAAATGCCCGAGAGGGATATAGATATCGTCATGCAAGCTCTCAGGATCTTACTGTCAACTTGCGATAACATTCAAAATGATGTTACCGTAGCTGAATTTCTAGCGCTTTCCTAAAAAGAAATAACGATTTTCACATCACATTGGCGAGGTGATTGTTCAATCGCCGCACAACGAAAACTATTTTTCTGCAATCGATCATAATAGTATCGGTGCGCCGATTTTGCAATGCATCCGTTGGAGATTAAAATGAATCGAATAAAAAAAACAATCGCCCAATCGTTGTTGATTGCCAGTCTCGTTGTCTTTCCAGTATGGGGGTTCGCTCAGGAAACCCAGCCCGTAATGCCCAAAATCGAGGAAACACCGCTTCCACCTACGATCTCTTTGGAAGCGCCAAAGGCGCCTCTGCCAAAGGACATCCCGAACAAACCGCTTACAGCGGAGGAGGCGGTGCGTATTGCACTGCATCATCAGCCGTCAATATTCTCGGCGATAGGCAACGTTAATGCGGCGGCGGGGGCGACAATGCAGGCAAGATCCAATCTCTACCCCCTCCTTTCCATATCCGCAGGGGTAAGTCAAAGCGGAGTGCTTGCATCCGAGGGAAAATATCAATTATCCACCGGCGGCTCGATGAGCGCCACCGCGACCATTCGACAACTGATCTTCGATTTCAATCACACGCGAGATATTGTTGCGGAAGCGGAACAGAGTGAAAACGCCACGAAAGCGAATTTGACTGTCGCCCAGAACGACCTCGCCTATCAGGTAAAACAAGCGTTTTACACTTACGTGCAGGATGAACGTCTAGTGGCTGTGAATCAGAGCAATGTGGCCAGCTTGCAACAGCATTTGGCGGAAACCAAAGCTCAACTGAACGCCGGCGTTGGATTGTTATCGGATGTCACGAACGCCGAGGCTTCCGTTTCATCCGCGATACTGACATTAAGCCAGGCTGAAAATAATGCCTCCGTGGCGAAGGTCAACCTCGCGTTGTTGCTTGGCATCGACCCTCGCACTCCTCTAAACATCGCAACGGATACGGGGGAACCCGCCATGAATGCACTGGATGTCGCCACGCTTGTCAAAACTGCGTTGCAACATCGCCCGGAAATTCTCTCTTCTCAGGCGAATTTAAATGCCGCCAAACTGGGTTTGGATGCGGCGAAAACATCCAATGCTCCTTCCATTTCCGCAGACATGAGCGCTAACGCAGCCAGTAATAACTTTCCTCCAGGAAATGACACTTGGACTATTGGGGCGTCGGTGTCGTGGAATCCATTCGATTCCGGATACACATACGGTAAAATTAAGCAAGCGGAGGGGAATTTGCAAAGCGCCACAGCACAACTGGAATCTCAAAAGCTGAGCGTTGTCTCCGATGTATCGCAAGCCTATCTCAATCTAAAAACCGCAGAGCAATCGGTCACGACCGCTAAGATCGAGGTTGCAAACGCCGAAGAGAACCTTAAATTGGCGGATGGTAGATATCGCTCAGGTGTGGGGATATTTCTTGAGGTCACCGACGCCCAAACATCCCTGTTGACGGCGCAAACCAATCTGGTGAACGCTCGTACCGCAGTGGACTTAGCGCGCTCGGCCCTCTCTCATGCAATTGGTGAATCTGTGCAAGCACTCGTCAAATAAGAAGCTAATGCATATGAACCTACTGGATAATCGATTCAATTCGGCAGCTTTGGTGATGGCTCCCTACGCATCCCAGCCGGCGAAGGAACACTTCTGTATCGCCTTAACTCGCCCGGGTGGATCCGTTTCGACCTACAAAACGGCTCTGCCCGACGAGGTGATAGCCCGGAAGGATCAGGCTATCTACTACGCCGAAAGAATCCTTAAATTCCTGATGTGGCAACAGGGTGGAGTGAAAATTGACATAAACGCACCCGACTTCATCGCGTCGGCCTTAGCTGGCATCTGGTCCGCCGCAGGAGAGAGAGCGTTTGATATCAGGATGATGCAACGCATCTATCGAGAGGATATCAAAGTCTCCCAGGTATCCGAATCCGAATTTCCCAAACCTTGCGAAAGCGGATCAGTCATCGGTGGTCATCTGAACGGTAACAGAATAGGAGTGGATCTCGGAGCCAGTAGCATAACCGTATGCGTGTTGCAAAATGGCAAATCGATCCTTAGCGATAGGACACACTGGGACCCCGCTCATCAAACTGATCCAAAGTATCATTACGACGCGATACTCTCCGCCATTCGACAAGCTGCAAAAAACACCGATCATATTGACGCCATTGGTGTCAGCGCTGCGGGAGTGTATGTGAACAACCGTGTTCGGGTGGCTTCAATATTCCGAGGCATTGACGAAGCCACGTTCGACGAGCAAATAGGCGATCTTTTCATCAAAATCCAGGATGCGATGCACGTCCCCGTCACGGTGGCGAACGATGGCGAGGTTGCCGCTCTGGCGGGAGCGCAAATGGTGGGAGGCCATCCCGTGTTGGGATTGGCGATGGGCTCCAGCTTGGGAGGAGGGTACGTCACATCCGAAGGCAATATCACCAGTTGGCTCAATGAACTGGCATTCGTACCGATAGATTATCGCACCGATGCACCGATGGATGAATGGTCCGGGGATGTCGGGTGTTGCGTGCAATACCTATCACAGCAGGGTGCGCTTAGGCTTGCCGATGAACTAGGATTAAGCGTCAACAAGGAGGCGACCGTGGGAGGGCGTTTTAATTCAGTTCGCATCGCGGCGGAGAACGGGGATGCAAAGGCGGAACAGGTTTTCCGCACAATTGGGTTTTATCTCGCTCATGCAGTGGCTCACTTCTCCAATTTCTACGAACTGAAACACGTCTTGCTTGCTGGAGGAGTGTGCGCGGGCAAGGCGGGTCGGCTAATTCTTCAGACGGCGAATGACACCCTTCGGAAAACATTCCCCAGCCTGGGTCCACGCTTAAATCTTCAAATCACCGAGAACCAGGAGATATCGAGTAGCCAGGCATTTGCGGCTGCAACTCTTCCCTCCATCGACAATTGAGGTGGCTTCATGAAACTGACACAACCATCCGCGGAAATATATGAATTGGATAACCGTCCGGTAACGCATATGGCGATCGGCGCTCATCCTGACGACATCGAGTTCATGGCGCTCCATGGGATATTGGAGTGTTTCCAGCAAGCGGACAAAGGGTTTGTCGGAGTTGTGGTCACCAATGGATCCGGGAGCGCACGGGATGGGGTGTACAGGACTTACACCGATGAAGAGATGCGAACCATTCGACGTCAGGAGCAAAAGAAGGCGGCGATTATCGGAGAGTACCGATCCGTCTATTTTCTCGATTATCCAAGCTCGGATATTAAATCCCCCGCCAATTTCGGGCCAAGGAACGACATCGCCTCCATCATCGCCGAATTGAAACCTACAATCCTCTACACCCACAATCCGGCGGACAAGCACGCCACCCATATCGCCACGGCGATGCACACAATTCTCGCCATACGATCGCTGCCTGCGGAAAGTCGACCTTTCAAAGTGTACGGTTGCGAAGGGTGGAGAAATCTGGATTGGATGCAGGACGACGAAAAGATTTTATTAAATCTTGACGGGCATGAGAATCTTGCGGCTGCTTTGGCGGGAGTTTTCGATTCCCAAATAGCGGGCGGAAAGAGATATGACCTTGCAACCATCGGAAGATGGATGGCGAACGCCACATACTTCCAAAGCCACCAAACCGATCAGACGGAAAGGATGAGTTACGCGATGGACCTCACCCCTCTCATCCTGGATGACAGCCTCGATATCACACAATACACTCTCGGCTTTATCAAACGATTTGAGGAGAATGTCCGTTCGTCCTTGACATCGTTTCAATCTTAGATTTTCTTCGCGCCAAGGAATTTACACGCCTCTTTTTTTTCTGCTATCATGATGAAAGATGTCAATTTGGCTTTTGACAAACCATTCTCTCTTGGTTCCTTGTAAAGTCAGATATTGCATCGTTCAAATTTCAGCGGATAGCCAGACGAGCTAACTGCATGATTCAAAATACGAAGCAAAAATGATACCTGTCAAGCTCGCCGAAATCCCTCATGTTCGTATTTTGCAATCGTTTCTTACCCTTTGATTTATCCTTAAATCGCACCCGGTTCAATATTTTATTTTTGGGAGGACGGCATTGACACAGCCAAGCACATCCGATCCTACGGGTAATTCCGCTTTCAAGAATCCCACGCCGGTCAAGCATCCGATCACCCTTCGCGCGATCATCATAGGAATTATCTTCATTCCGATTGTCTGTTTGTGGGTCGAGTATACGGAAATTGTAGCTCAGGCGACCGATTTGGCGGCGATGTCCCTCCCCATTGCCGTTGTATTCGTACTTGTTCTTGTTATTTGCGCCAATCTTTTTCTAAGAAAATATCTGCCAAGATATGCGTTCTCCCAAGCGGAGATTCTGTACATTTTCATTATGCAAACGGTAAGCATTGGCATATGCGGAATCGGCATGATGCAGTTTCTCAACACCGAAGTTGCGGACATATTTTACTACTCCACCCCTGAAAACAAATGGGGCACACAGATTCTTCCGTTCATCAAGCCCTGGCTTCTTCCCGACAAGCGAGTATTACACGGATATTTCGCAGGCGGAGAGCGTTTCATGACACTTTCCATCCTGCGCGGATGGATTACCCCGATTCTTGTATGGAGTGCGTTTATCATTATAGCCTTGGGGGTTATGCTATGCCTGAACGTCATCATCCGGCGTCAATGGATAGATCAGGAAAGACTCTCCTTTCCCATCACTGCGATACCCTTGGAACTCACCCGGGATGACAGCTTGAAATCGCTGTTATCCAATAAACTCTTGTGGATCGGATTCACTATTCCCGTCATTCTGGAAACCTTGGCGAGTTTGAATTACCTGTACCCTTCGGTGCCATTCATTCCCATCAAACCGAGCGACCCGCGTTTGATCCTTAATTCCCTCTTTACAACCTCTCCGTGGACAGGCATGGGGGATACCGTCCTCTCTTTTTACCCCATGGTGATAGGTCTCACATACTTCATTCCGCTGGACGTGGGTTTCTCATTATGGTTTTTTTATCTCTTCACCAAGGCGGAGAACGTTGTCGCAACGGCATTGGGATATCACGACCCTGGAGCGAGTCTGGCGGCGTCGAGAATGCCATACATTGGCGAACAATCCGCAGGGGCTTTTATCGCCATCGCCCTGTTCACCCTCTACACAATGAGAGGGAATATCATGGACGCCTTGCGAAAAACATTCAAGCACACGCCGGACGTGAGGGATATGAACGAACCTTTCTCCTATAGATGGGCTGTGCTGGGAACCATCGGCGGATATTTGGCGTTGACCGGTTTCGCCATGGCGATTGGCATGACTTGGTATGTGCCATTGATATTCTTCTTCCTGTATTATCTCTTTATCATCACTTTCACGAGAATTCGCGCGGAGGCGGGCTTGGCTTGGGGTTACGGTCCTTATCTGGATCCACACTCGATGATGATGAGCGCCACCGGAGTTAGCGCCTACAACAAACAGACGCTGTTGGGGTTCGCCTCCATTCTCTGGTTCGACTTGGACTATCGCTGCAATGCAATGCCCGCACAGTTGGAGGCGATGAAAATCAGCGAGAGCGCAAAGATGAATAACAAACATATCGCATTGGCCATCATTATCGCCACGGTGGTGGGTGCGTTCGCATCCTGGTGGGCGGTCTTGACCTGCTATTATCAATACGGCGCGGCAACGGCGCAGGTGAATAGTTGGCGCACTAGCATGGGATTGGTGCCATGGCAAACGGTAAGCACGTGGTTGAATTCACCAGCCAAGCAGGAGCTTTCGAGGATGGAGGGGGTGGGCATAGGCATTGTGGTTTGCGCATTCCTCATGTTTATGCGCACAAGGTTCACCTGGTGGCCATTCCATCCCATAGGATATGCGGTTTCCGGCACCGAAACGATGCACTGGCTATGGTGCGCCACTCTCATCGGATGGCTTATAAAATTGTTGATCATCCGTTACGGGGGGATGAAGAATTTCCGTAAAGGCATTCCGTTTTTTATCGGATTGATAATCGGGGATTACCTCACGGGAAGCCTTTGGTCGATTTTCGGCTCCATCACGGGAATCACAACTTATCGCGTATTTCCCATCTGATATTTGACACCGTTTGAAATTTCAACGATATGGTGAAACGGTTTTTTTTTCCTATGACGCGGATTTGAGTGCGTTCAATTTCTCAGCCAAATCCGCATCGTCGCGCACTCTCTCCGCCCCGGCGTCCTGAAGCCTTGAATCCTCGGGGCTCTCCGGTCCCACCAAAAGAACCTTTTGCCCCCTTGCCAATGCAGCACGACACACCGCCTCCATTCGCCCGCGCGGTCTAGTCTGCCCGACCATTATAACATCCGCCAAGGCGAATATCAGATTATCTCTTTTGCGATTGTTGTCCCCTATCTCATGGGAATGCAGAGAGAACTGAGTCAATGTCAGATCCTTGGAGGGATCGTAGGAGGGGCTCCATATCCTTGCAGCGGGGAAAAGATCCTGATCGAGGTTCTCTCCGAAAGCGCTGAACAAACCCCGATCCAAAATGTATAACACCCTTCCGCCTGTTCTCCGAGCCACAAGAGCTGTCCTTTGGTAGGCATAACGGTTGTGGCCGGTCACCGGAAGCCAACCGCAATCCATGGCGACCGCCGCAGCCGCATCCGAACTTGCAAGCGCACCTTCCGAGGCGTCGTTGGAATTCGCAAACGCAAAAAGAGGCAATGAGAAAATCGCCATATTGCCATAAGCGAAAAGAGCGGGCGGAGGGTCCACCAAGCGTTGAATCAGCTTTTGAGGATACATCGCCTCCAAGTAGTTGATGAGCGTGATTCCATTACGACGCAGGTATTTCGCCATCTCCGTTGCTGCAGGATAGCGTGTAGTCCAATTCGATCCCAAATCCTGAGCGATTTCATATCGGATATCATATTGCCGATGCATTTGATCCGGAGTGAGATCCAGAAACTCCTCGGGAGATCGTCTCAACGCTGCGTTGCGGTGCAGAATGGCGGCGATCGTCTTGGGACCAACGCCAGGCGTTTCGCAAAGCATCAGAATGAAATGAGTCATCTCCATAAAGCTGCATCCTCGCATGATTGAATTATATAAGGGTTTTGCAAATATCGCGACCCAGACGTTTCATGAAACATCAAAAGGGAATATGCGGATCATACCATGAACATCGCATTCCCAGAAATTTCATTAGGACATGAATCCTATCGAGATAGGCTTATAGTCTCGCCGCTTTTCGCCATGTCATTAGTGATGCCCATTCATCAACTGGCTTTAACCTATACAGGTAATTGCAAAATTCGTTTGAAGGTATTTAGCAGAGCGTGAAATGAGCGATAATAGCCTCATTTTCTGAATTTTGCAATTACCTCTATATTATAGTCCGATATTCTGACGGTTCACCCAGCCATCTGCTGCCGGTACATGGTGGAGTATAACCCCTTGGCAGCCATCAACTGCTTATGAGTTCCCTCTTCCACGATTCTTCCTTGCTCAAAAACAATGATTTTGTCTGCACCGCGAACGAGGGAGAAACGATGGCTTGTAACAAAAGTGGTTCTGCCTTTCATGAGCCTTTCCAACGCCTGAATGATAATCCACTCGGATTCCGGTTCGACGCTGGAGGTTGGTTCGTCTAGGATGAGTATTTTTGGATCCGCCAGGAAGGCGCGAGCGATGGATAACCGTTGCTTTTGCCCCCCTGATAGTTTGACGCCGCGCTCTCCGATCTCCGTATCGTAACCGTTTGGCATCTCCTTGATAAAGTCAGCGGCGTTCGCGGCACGTGCCGCCTCCTCCACCTCTTTGAAAGAGGCGTCCGGACGACCGTAGCGGATATTTTCCACCACGGTTCCGTTGAATAGAAATGTCTCCTGTTGCACGATGGCGTAATGGCTGCGAAGACTGGCTTGGGTCACACAGCGGACGCTCTGCTCGTCAATCAAAACCTCCCCTTCCTGAGGATCGTAAAAACGCGGAAGAAGATTTAAAACGGTGGTTTTACCGGCGCCGCTGGGACCCACCAGCGCGACCATCTGTCCAGGCTCGGTGACGAAGGAGACTTCCTGAAGTGCGGGTTTCACCCCGTAGGAGAAGTTCACATGACGAAACTCCACCTTTCCACGGGTCAATTGAAGAGGTTTTGCATCCGGGGCGTCCTGGATAAGTTCCTCCTGATCCAAAAGCTCAAAAACACGGCTTCCCGCCGCCTGGGCACGTTGGAGCATCTCGTTAATCTGAGCCAACTGGCTAATCGGAAAAAAGAGAGGCGCCCAATATCCCCGATAAGTAACCAATCCGCCCAAGGTGAATTGACCGATCATCACCAGATAGGAACCATACCCCAAGGATAATACATTCGAGACGAATCCCACCACCCTCACGGAGGGAAAGAATATCGAACGCGCGTTGATGGCGCGAAAGTTCGTCTGCAAGTAATCCTCCGTCACATCCTTGAAGCGTTGAGTTTCATATGATTCCTGCGCGAAACCTTTGATCACCAGCATCCCGGATAGGTTTTCCTGAAGTCTTGCGTTCACCACTCCCAACTTATCGCGAGCAGATCGATATAATTTTTTCACTCGAATGCTGAACTGTTTTGTGAGCAGAAAAACGAGCCCTATCGGGAAAAGCGCAACTATCCCTAGCTTCCAGTTCATACGTATGAGTATGAAAGATATGAAAATAAAAGTGAAGAAGTTTGAGATAATGGAGTCCGATCCCTGCACCGCCACGTTTTGGAGCACATCGACGTCACCCATGGCTCGCGAGATCAAATCACCAATTCGATTATCGTGAAGATAGGATATGGACTGGCGTTGAAGTTTTTGATACACCTCGTTGCGCAAGCGAAATATGAGCCTCTGCCCCACTTTTTCCAACAGATTACTGCGAAACGCTTCAAGGATCGTGCCGACGAGTTGCACCGAAAACATCAAAATGACTGCTGGGATCAGCATCTTGAAATTATGCTTCAAAATGACATGATCCACGATATACCCCCAAACGAGGGGATGGAAATTGGCGGCTGGGATGGAGAATAGCAGACACAAGAGTCCCAAGGCAATGGTGCGCCAGTACGGCAGTAGGTATGGCATAAGACGCCAGAAAACCGATGGTGACTTGGATTTCAATTGTTGGCACTCCATATCGGTTGCTCAACCCATCATGCCGGCACCGCTTGCAACGAACGGATGCTTGCATGATACTGAATTACAAAACATCCCGAGTGTGATCCGGATTCAGCAACCTCCTCTCCGCAGAGAGGTAAAACGTATTTTCCATGCTTATGTTTAGGATTATACACGATAATCCTGCAACAAGGTAATTTATCCTTTTTTATATTCATTTTCATGCATGCCGAATAGCCGTGAACGACCGTTTCCCGCGCTTCTTCCCCAACCATTCCTGTTTCATTCCGCATTTGTGAAACATTCCTGTCATTATGATAGTCAAGCAAATATCATCGTGATTGTGTTGAATTTGTATGATTATGGATAACGCGAAGGTAGGATATACAACACAGATAAAATTTATTTGCTTTCTCTTGACATCTTTATGAGATTGTGATTAAATATGAACTGATACATATGGTTCTGTATCCTTTTTTTGCAGATGTGAGTGATTTTCGTAGTTCAACTTATATCCCTATTCATTTTAGGAGAAAGGAAAGGTAGATGTTGATTCGCAAAGCATCAAAGCACTCCGCGGCATTCACCCTTATCGAACTGCTTGTGGTTATAGCCATTATAGCCATTCTCGCCGCAATTCTATTTCCAGTTTTTGCACAAGCTAGTGTTATGTATCAATAATAACTTGACAATATATCTATTTTATGTTATACTTAATTTATGTGGAAATCAAGCGAAAATCTTATAATGTCTGACGAGCAGCAACGAACACTTGAAACATGGG
>JAJZOL010000055.1 GCA_021811565.1 bacterium
GGGAGCTCAACTCGTGCGTGAGGTGGCATCCAAAACGAATGACGTGGCGGGAGACGGAACCACGACCGCAACCGTATTGGCGCAAGCCATTGTAACCGAGGGTTTGCGTTACGTCGCGGCGGGGGGCAACCCGATACGCGTCAAGAGAGGCATCGACCTCGCTGTGGAAAAAGCGGTGGAAGCCATTAAAGCCAATGCGATCGAGGTTAAGGGACGAGACGAGGTGGCGAATGTGGCATCCATTGCGGGCAACGACGAAGCCATCGGCGTGCTTATAGCGGACGCAATGGACAAAGTCGGCAAGGACGGTGTGATCACCGTTGAAGAGAGCAAGGGCACGCAGGACAGCCTGGAAGTCGTGGAGGGGATGCAGTTCGACAAAGGATATATCTCCCCCTACTTCGTCACCGATTCAGACCACATGGAAGCGGTGCTGGAAAATCCGCTGATTCTTATCCACGAGAAAAAGATCAGTTCCGCCCAGGATATGGTGCCGTTGCTTGAAAAACTCGCTCAATCGCGCAAACCTCTTGTGATCATCTGCGAGGATGTGGATGGCGAAGCTCTCGCAACTCTGGTCGTGAATAAAATGCGCGGTATTCTTAATTGCGTGGCCGTCAAAGCCCCGGGCTTTGGAGATCGCCGCAAAGCCATGATGGAGGATATCGCCATTCTCACCGGCGCCGAGTACATCAGTGAAGACATCGGTGTAAAACTGGAGCATGTGGAGATGGGCATGCTCGGAACCGCAAGCAAGATCATCGTGACCAAGGAGGAGACCACCATCATAGAAGGCGCGGGCTCCCCTGAGGATGTCACCGGCAGAATTAACCTGATTCGCCGACAAATCGAGACAACCGATAGCTCTTACGACCGTGAGAAGTTGCAGGAAAGATTGGCCAAGCTCGCGGGAGGAGTTGCGGTGATCAAGGTTGGGGCCTCCACGGAAACAGAACTTAAAGAGAAGAAACACCGATTCGAGGACGCTCTTTCCGCCACGCGAGCCGCAGTGGAGGAGGGAATCGTTGCCGGAGGCGGAGTGACTTATCTGAACGTTCTGTCAGCGCTGGATGGTTTAGGCGAGACCGAGGATGAAGAGCATGGCGTGCGCATTGTTCGACGCGCCCTCGAAGAACCCCTCCGCCTTATCGCCGAAAACGCAGGAAAAGAGGGATCGGTTATCGCCGAGAAAGTCAAAGCCCTCCCGAAGGGACAAGGCTACAACGCATTGACGGATTCCTTCGAGGATATGGTGAAAAGCGGAATCGTGGATCCCGTCAAGGTCACTCGCTCCGCGCTGCAGAATGCAGCGTCCATCGCCTCCATGCTTCTCACCACGGAAGTGTTGGTAGCGGAGAAGAAGGAGAAAACACCTCCCGCCCCGGCGCCGGGCGGCGGTGATTACGACATGTAGTTGCATTTGCTTCATAATAAAGCTCCCCGAGATTCCCGGAAACCTCGGGGAGCTTTCTTTTTCAATCTTATCCCACAATCCGCGAGATATTCTTGAAATCCTCCTTCAAATGGGCGTAGAGGTCTCGATAGACGGTGAAGTACTTGTCATAAAGCTGATGATTTTGGGCGATGGCTTCCGTCCGCTTCTCCACCTTGATCACGGAGCGGCACGCCTCCTCAATGTTCGGATAAACCCCCGCTCCCACGCCCGCCAAGAGCGCCACTCCAAGTGCGCCTCCCTCATCGACGTTAATGGTCACATGGGTGAATCCGGTCACATCGGCTTGAATTTGCCTCCAAAACGGGCTTCTCGCCCCCCCGCCGGACGCTCTCACCTGAGTGATGGGCAGTTTCATCTCCTTCATTATTTCGAAGCTGTCCCGTAATCCGTAAGAGACACCCTCCATGACCGCCCGTGCGAAAAAGGACTTGTCACACCTTCGGGTGATACCGAAGAATACGCCTCTCGCATTGGCATCCGGATAGGGGGTGCGTTCGCCGGTAAGATAGGGTAGCATAATCAACCCCTCGCATCCCAACGGCGCTCGCTCCGCTTCGGAAGTAATCAACTCGTACGGATCTCTACCTTCCAATCCGGCGATTCCCTTCTCTTCGTGGCAAAAGGTGTCACGATACCATTGCAGCGATCCCCCTGCGGAAAGCATCACTCCCATCAGATGCCATTTTCCGGGAACGGCATGACAGAAGGTGTGCAACCGAAGCACAGGATCGACCAAGGGGGTATCACTGAACGCGAACACCACCCCGCTGGTGCCCACCGTGGAGGAGACGATCCCCGTTTCCACGATGCCGTTTCCCACGGCGCCCGCAGCCTGATCCCCGCCTCCGCCAACCACCGGTGTTCCTTCCGTCAAGCCGGTTAGCGAGGCTGCGGATGTATTGATTCTTCCGCTCACCTCCTGAGATTCATACGACGTTGGCATCCAATCACGGGGAATGCCGCATCCATCCAGCATCTCCGACGACCATTCTCTCTTCGTTACGCAAAAAAGCGCGGTGCCGGAGGCGTCGGAAACCTCCGTGGCGAACTCGCCGGTCAGCTTGTAGCGGATATAATCCTTGGGCAATAGCACTTTGCGTACTTTCGCATAGGTTTCCGGTTCGTTGTTGCGTAGCCACACGATCTTGCCAGCTGTGAAGCCCGTGAGAACCGGATTGGAGATGAGTTCCACCACCTTCTCCTTGCCGATAGTCTCCATGATCCAATCGCACTCCAACTGTGTGCGTTGGTCATTCCATAGGATCGCCTTGCGCAAAGGAGCATTATCCGAATCAAGAAAAACCGCTCCATGCATCTGCCCCGAAAGACCAACGCCTTTGATCTCGCGCGGATCGACATTCGCCTGAATGAGGCATTGACGAATGGTGGTTTGCGTCGCGCGCCACCAATCCTCCGGATCCTGTTCCGACCAGAGGGGGCGCGGGGCGTATAGCGGGTATTCCGCCAAAGCGCGCGCAACGACCGTTCCCTCCTCATCTATGAGGATGGCTTTGGTTCCGCTCGTTCCAACGTCAACTCCAAGTAGATACGACATGGTGGTTCCTCCCGTGGGATATTGAAATGATTCCCTAATATTATCCCCAACCAGTTCCGTTTTCCGCATGAAATTACAAACTTGCGAATCGATTGCATAATGGAATTGTTCTCACTCCATCGGAACCTCTCATTTTCGCATCCCTTGGAATAATACGACGGAAAAAGGCGGCAATTGGAGAGCACGATTCCTATTGATCCGAGGTGTGCCGCCGGAGAGCATATCCACAACATTGTCTTTCACGTTCCACGGAACGGCAGCGTCGATATTGTGATCACTGTTGTTCACCACCGCTATCACCCAGCCATTCCGTGTCCTGGCTCGAAACACCTGAGCAAGACAATAAGAGACTGGATATCCGTAGAATCCTCGCGACGGGCTCCATCCGAGATAACTCACATCGCCAATATTCCGGTAATCTTGAGGCAGTTCTGAATTAGGAGTGATTGCGGAGATGAGATGATCCATGGCGAGGATTCTCCCCCTTTTTTGCAAGGAGCGAATCATATCCCTGGATAGAGGCAATCCGTACTCGTCCTCGGTCGGAACCGCATGCAGATAATACACACGAACCGAGTGGGGAAGGTTCACAATAGCCTGAGAGTCTTGCCGGGATATTTGCCCCTCGGGGATGATCAGCGTTCCTTTCCGGGCTGTGCGAATATCCGTTTCCAACAAATATCTCCACGGTTCCCCGAGAGCCCCCATATACGCGTAAAGGCTCTCCAGTACTCCTCCGCTGTTTTCATCCGATTCACCCTCGTATATACGTCGCGTCACGAGCACCATTAAGTCGGAATTTTGATATGCACGTGCGATCAATACACACGCCGCTTGCGTTTTTTTAAGGTCGGATAGAATCTGCGGAGTGGCATCCGCCACCTTGCGAGTCTCCGGCTTATTCCACTGCCCCCACGCGAAACTCGCCGTAGCGTACTCACCGAGAAGGGCGCTCATAAAATAGCGGTAACGGGAATGCGGAATGGAAGCTCCGTAATTGTAATTGTCCTCGTAAAGATGCATTTCCGCGTTAAAAAGCGGTTTGCCGGTGGTGTCCGCCGCCAATTTGATCCGCCACATGGGATACTGGGAGTTCAGATCATCCCAGCAGCACATGGTCATCGCCCTGCACGCCCGATGCAGAAATGGATCAAGATCGGTTTTATTCCCATAGAGCAGATTCCCCAGCACGGGCTTCAACGCCTTGTCAACGATCGCATCGTAAAATTCTGCAAACCTGAGTTCCGCGTAGCGATGGTAATCCAGCCATCCTGCGCCGCCTGACTCAGGCGTGGAAACATCCTCGAAAGAGGCGTAATGGGAACCCCAATGAGCATTCAGATCAGCGATCAAACCGTATTTGCTTCTCAGCCACGCGCGAAACTGTGACCAAATGATCGGCGATTTTTGTGGATCCCCCAATGTTGGTGCGACCTCGTTTCCAAGTATCACACCTTTCACGCAACTATGCCCACGCAACACATTCGCCCAGTCGGATATAAGCGGGATCGCCTTCTCCGGATTTTGCACCTGATCGTCCAGCCCTCCTCCCTCTCCTTCGTCGTTGTATTGAATGTTTTGCAAGAGGAAAAATGCCATGTCGTGATGATCGCACCAGTTTAAAACCGCTGACACTCGTTGTTGAAAGGGTGTACCCGGTTTGGGAAGAGTCCACGCCCATGATGCGAACTCTATCAGATTGAAGCCATGAGCCTGAATCTGCTCCAATTGCTTAATCGCCTCATCCGTATTATTCGGACAGAAAAAGACCACTCCTTCCCGTAATGGGAGGAACTTCATGCTGGATAACTTAGCAGGGTCATGCGGTGGGGTTTTGCCGAAGGAGGGATGGGGTGAGGGATTCAAGAGGGCGATTGTCAGCGCGAATGCGAGCGAAAAGAATGAGCATCGATTCATATTTGTGTTTTCCCTCTACCCAATGTCGAATGGTACGGAAATATGGGGCAACTGTTTGAGTGCGAAATTCATGTCATCACTGTCTTTACATCGCATCTTACAATTACCCCATATTCCCCAAAAAATAGACACGATCGACGCTATGTCATCAATTGCGGGCGCTTTTCGCGGTTTTTAAGCTCAATGGAATCCACTGAATCAGGTCATTCACAAGCGAAATCGGTTTGCCGTCTTTGCCTGTAATCGGATGGTTATCGTCGCCGTCAATTTTCACGATCCTCAATTCCCCGTCAAATCCCATTGCGGACACATACGCGATTTTCCCTCCATCCGGCGAAAAGCGAGGAGAGCGAGCGGAGGACTTGCCATGCGTCACCATGCGAACGGCGCCCCCCTCCGTCGAGGCGACGCACACCTGATTTTGTCCGTTTGTATCCTTGCAGATAAACGCAAGCCATTTACCGTCGAGCGAGCTATCAAAACGCCCGCCGTATTCCAACTGTCCTGTGAAAGTGACGGGAATTTTCACAAATCTCGCCAGGTGACCGGTAGTCTTGTAAAACGCATCCTTGGTCGAAAAGACTAACTCCCCTTTGGGTAGCCAATGAACCTCCTGGACGGACACGCCCGCTTGGGAGCGATCCAATATCGTATGCACGATTCCAGTCACGCGATCCAAAACATAGAGGGAACCGCTCTCCCAATCGTATCCTCCTCCGCTTCCACCCCCTTGAAACGCCAAATAGCGTCCGTTGGGCGACCAACTAGCGGAAGCATCCCCGTAAACCACTGCATTATTCACCTCGTATTTTCGTTTGTGATTGTTCAGGGAGATCACCGTAAAGGAACCCGGGGAATAGAGCGCGGCATAGCGTCCATCCAGACTGAAACGTGGGAAAGTGTCTGCAGCAAGTCCGGTGTCTTTTGTTTCCCCGGTGGAGGGGTTCAGTGCGGTAACCTCAATGAGCTGAGATGTGGATTGCCCTACCGTATCGCCGCTGGAATTCACATATTTCGTATTCATACCTGTCGGCGTGTATCGAGCGTAAAAAATAAGCCCCGTTCCTCTTGCAGACGCCGTGTCATTGGGAGCGGAACCGTCTATCTCTTGCCCATCGATCGCAGAGGAATTGGAGGCGGTGGATGCAGATGAAGTGGACGAGAGTGAAGTCGATTTTGGCTGCAATGATGTTGATTTGGTTTGCACGGATGTCGCCACGAGGAAGTTGAAATCCACCTCCTGCGGCGTGGCATTGGTAATCCTCATCAACACAAAATCGCCCGCCTTATCTCGCACCAACACCTTGTCGCCTTTCGTCACCACCACGCTCCCTTGACTTAATGACTCAGCTGTGTCGTTGGACCCAACCTTGGCGAGATATCCGCTGAGGGTGGGAAGGTTTTGCATATCCGTTTGCATCTGCACGTCATTCGAAGTCCATCCGCTAGTGGATACGTCTTTCTCAAAATCATATCCGGGATTGATAGCGTCCATGCCGTTGGCTTCCGCAACAATGCTCCCGTTCTTTGACGGGCCGTTAAAGGATATGGATTGGCATCCGGAACTCACCGTGACGGGATCCGCTAAGGCAATGGCACTAAGTGTGAAAAGCGCGAAAACGAGAGTGTAACAAAAAAAAGGGGACAAATATCTCATTCTCATAGGTGTGCATATTCTCCTGAAAGTGAGTATTCGATCTGACGCGATCGTAAAAGGGTCGAAACTGGCAAACTGACCATTGAATAATTAGGATCATTTTAAACCTTTAACCTTATAAATATTCCATATTTTATCTCTTGTATAGCTCGCGTCAATGAAAAGGTTGAATGCGTTTTGGAGGCCATATCGTATTTATTGCAACGGAATAGTGCCAATACTCTTACTTGGAGGTTAAAATATGCCTTTCATGTATATTCTCATATGCTCGGATGGCAGCTACTATACGGGAAGCACGTTGGATTTGGAGAAAAGACTTTGGCAACATCAAAATGGATACGGAGCCAACCATACAAAAAAGCATCAACCCGTAAAACTGGTGTATTCAGAGGAATTTGATCGGATAGAAGACGCGTACCTAAGGGAAAAACAGATACAGGGCTGGAAACGAGAGAAGAAAAAAGCGTTAATAGAAGGCAATTTTGAAAAATTGATTGTGTCTTCAAAAAACCGCTCGCAAGCCACAAGTCCGCTTTCAAATGCGGCTTCGACAAGCTCAGCCACCGATAATTCTGTACTGACGGGCGCCGTTGAAACCCCATCTCAAGTATCTGAGCACAACCCGCCGCTTGGACACAACCCGGCGCCTGAGCACAACCCGGCGCCTGAGCACAACCCGCCGCTTGGACACAACCCGGCGCCTGAGCTTGTCGAAGGCGAGCATCAGAGGAGGGAGGGGTGAGGCCACGTAACAAACTTAAGAGAGCGGGGCTTCGACAAGCTCAGCCACCGAATTCGACAAGCTCAGCCACCGGTCTGTTCGAAACGATGCGCAAGGGAGGCAAGAAACACGCAACCAAGAGCCGGCTCCGAAACCGACACTTGGACACAATAAGGCGCCTGTGCCAAATCCGACGCTTGGACAGAATAAGGAGCGTGTGCCAAACCCGCCGATTGGACACAACCCGGCGCCTGAGCACAACCCGGCGCCTGAGCTTGTCGAAGGCGAGCATCAGAGGAGGGAGGGGTGATGCCACGTGACAAACTTAAGAGAGCGGGGCTTCGACAAGCTCAGCCACCGGAATCGATATGCTCAGCCACCGGAATCGATATGCTCAGCCACCGGATTCGACAAGCTCAGCCACCGAATTCGACAAGCTCAGCCACCGGTCTGTTCGAAACGATGCGCAAGGGAGGCAAGAAACACGCAACCAAGAGCCGGCTCCGAAACCGACGCTTGGACACAATAAGGAGCCTGAGCACAACCCTCCGCCTAAGCACAACCCGCCGCTTGAGCACAACCCGCCGCCTGTGCCAAATCCGCCGCCTGAGCACAACCCGCCGTCTGAGCACAACCCGCCGTCTGAGCACAACCCGGCGCCTGAGCTTGTCGAAGGCGAGTATGAGAGGAGAAACGGAATTCACGGAGGAAAACGGAGGAACACTTCATGAAAATGCTCATCATATCCGATATCCATGCCAATTGGAACGCCCTCCAAGCTATCAACGAAACCGCCGATCTTATCGTGTGTCTGGGTGACTTGGTGGATTACGGACCTAGTCCGGCGGAGTGCGTTTCCTGGGCGAGAGCGCACGCGGATGTGATCGTGCAAGGGAATCACGATCACGCCGTGGGATATGGAGCCGATCCGCAATGCAACGCAGCCTACCGTGAAATGGCTTTGGCGACGAGAGATATTTGTATGCGGATTCTCAGGGAAAATGACAAGGAGTATCTGCGCAGCAATCCTCGGGAGATATCTTTTGAATTTGGCGGGAAGCGTTTTTACGCCGTTCACGCCTCCCCGATTGATCCGCTTCATCGCTACCTTCCCAATCCGCTCACCGAGGAGGTTCTCGCCAAGGAGGTGGAGACGGTCGACGCCGATGTGATTCTGATGGGGCACACCCATCTTCCTTCCATATTTCACATTCAAGGGAAGACAGTGATCAATCCCGGCAGCGCGGGTCAACCGAAGCAGGGAGACCCTAGAGCGTCCTACGCCGTTTGGGAGGATGGCGCGGCGCGATTGAGGAAAACGGAGTATCCGGTGGAGAAGACGATCCGCCAAATCGAGACAATGCCTATGGAAAAAGCGTTCATTGCGCGTCTCGCCGAAATTCTCCGCACCGGAAGGAAGTGAGCATGTTCGATCTCATATCATATTCCTTTCCTGCATGATTATCATCACACATTGGAATACCATTGAGGCTCTTTCTGACTGTGGAATTTCACGAGGGTTGTACGATTACTTAGATGATGGTTCCCATCCCTGATTTTCCAAGGGAGAGTAACTTGTCATATACTCCTCGCTCTCAGAGGAATACGCAATGTTATGCACAATGGGAAACCGGATATCTCTCTCCTGGCTGGTTACCACGGGGAAACCATAAACCGAATTCTTATATTTCACCTCCCTTTTATCGCAGGCATAACGGGAAATGAAATCCACATGTTCCTGAATGCGCTGGATAATACGGGCGTTCCCAATCTTTTTGACGGAAGAGATGTTTTGTCGAATCAGGGGCTCCATATTATCATCGATCTCCACGCCGACGCTGTTTCGCCCGCTCGCAATCGCAGCCACGGCTGTCACGCCTGTGCCTAAGAACGGATCCAGAACGGTATCCCCTTGAACGGAGTGCATCTGGACCAGACGATAAGCCAATTCAAATGGAAATGCGGCGCTCCTTGTTCTGGAAGAAGCATTCTCGATGTTCTGCGAAACGCCTTTGACATCCCAGATGTCGGAGAACCAGCGGTTCCTCTCCTCCCAGAAGATCGCGCTCTCCCTACGCCTAATTTTATCCTCTTCGGTTGGGAAGGATCGCTTTCCTCCCTTGCGAAGGATCAGAATGTATTCGTGCTCAAGTGTCACATAGGCGCCAGCCGGCAGCATTCCTGAGCCCATAAACTTCGTCGGAGCATTGGTGGTTTTACGCCATATGATGCAAGGCAGAACCTCAAATCCGATATTTTGACAAGCGTGGAGAATGCGTGCATGGTTCGGGTATAGCCGGAAGCGATCCCTAATGGTTCTCGTTGCGTCGCCGATATTGATGCAAGCGATGCCCCCCCGACACAACACTCTGTGGAGTTCAGACCACACCCTGTCCAACTCCTCATGCATCAACTCAAATGCGGTTGCACCATCAAGATCGGAAAGAGCTTTACGAATGACCGGGCTTCGGGCCGAGAAGGCGTCGTCCCACATTTCGATCATGGGATAGGGAGGAGAGGTGACAACGAGATGAACCGATTCGTCGGATAGGAAGGAGAGGCAGGCGGAGTCGTTAAAAAAGATTCGATGCATCGTCTGCATGCGTAGGGTTCCTTTACGACATCGATAGGGAAAGGGGTGCGCCACTCACATGAAAAAGAATGGCAACGTGACAACAGGTGGCATGAAGGACGCCAAAAGAGATACGTCTAGTTGGCGTCCTTCTCCCGAGGGCGATTATTGGAACCCTTTGCCGGAGATCGTGCGAATCAGATCGTTATACATCACCATGCAAATGAGGATTCCCAATAGCCCTAGCCCCACCATCTGAGCGCGATATATCTCCTTTGCGGAGAGCTTTCGTCGGCGTATCTTCTCAATGCCCAACAGGAGCAGGTGCCCGCCATCGAGAATTGGGATGGGAAGCAGGTTCATCACCCCAAGGCTGAGACTGAGCATACCGCCCATCTCCACCAACCGTGCAACACCCAACCGTTGCAGAGAGATGGTCATTTCGCCGATCATAATCGGACCGCCCACGTTGTTCTTGACATTTTTGCTGAAAAGGCCGGTAAGCAATTCGTATATGGTGTTGATAGTGCCTATCGTTCCTCCCCTGATGGATTCAATGAGTCCCACGCGCACGAACACAGGATTGGGGTAAACCCCTATCAAGCCAATTGTTTTTTTCACCTTCACACCGTTAACAACATCCGTGAATGTGAAAGGCTTCGGTTTCATAAGCACATCGAAAACATGGCCCTCCCTGTCGATCCGGAACCGCATCGGACGGTTAGGCGCGTTATGGATGATGTTTTTCAGGGCGGTTCCATCGGGAGTGGGCTTGCCATCTATGGCGATGATGCGATCACCGGTTCGCAAACCCGCCATCTCAGCCGCGCCGTTCGGAATGACCTGGATTTGGTTTGTGCTGCGGGACATGCTTGGCATCCCGAGGGTCATTCCCATAAACACGAACAGAAGGTATCCGAAGAAACAGCTCATGAAGGGACCTGCGAAGATCACCAATGCCCTTTGATACAAGGGCTTGTTGCTGTACAACCCTTTATCCCTCAATCGTTCGTCGGAGGAGAGCGCCATATCCAAAAACTTCATCTCGTCCGCATTGATCTGCGGCGATAACCGAAGAGCCTGAAAATCCTTCCGGGCTTCGGAGGTCAGCAACCCGTCTTCGCCAATGGAATTTCGAACGTGGTCACGCAACTCCGCACCGATATTATCCACGTTCACATCGTTCATGGTGTCCGATTTCAGCTTGCGAAGAATATCGTCCATGCTCTGATGTTCCTGTTGCGGAGAGCGAATCGCCTCCAATATCGGTCTGCCGCCGGATATGTCATCCGCCTCCATCCCCGCGATCTTTACATAGCCGCCTAGGGGGAAGCAGCGAATGTTGTATTCCGTATCGTGCCATTTGCCCAGTTGCAACAAGGGGGGGCCGAAAAAAAGCGAAAACTCGTCAACACGCATTTTAAACAGTTTCGCCACGATGAAATGCCCCCATTCATGCGCAATGACGAGAACGCTTAAAATCAAAATAAGCCAGGCTATTCCGGTTACGACATCCATTGATTATTCAAACTCCCTGAGGATACAAGATCCAATCTTCATTATTATGGGCAGGCGACCTCTTTTTTAAGAGGAGGAATTCGCATGTGCGCGCGCCCAGGCATCCGCCTGCAATACATTATCATACGTGGAAATGACGATTTTGTGATCGTTCATTGTCTTTTCCACAATTTTCATGATGTCCGTGTAAGCGATCTCCCGATTCAAAAATCGCGCCACTGCGACTTCGTTCGCGGCGTTCATCACCGCAGGCAGCGTCCCTCCGGCATCGACGGCTCGCCGTGCAAGCCGCAAAGCGGGGAATTTGTCCTCATCCGGAGTTTCAAATGTAAGAGATCCCGCCAGCGCGAGATCCAACCGAGGCAACTCCGTATTCTGCCGTTCCGGATAAACCAGCGCGTACTGGATCGGCAGGCGCATGTCCGGCAAACCGAGCTGGGCTATCACGGAACCGTCGCGAAATCGCACGGCGGAATGGATGATGCTTTGAGGGTGAACCACAACCTCGATATTTTCCGTCGGCATGTCAAATAACCATTTCGCCTCGATGATTTCCAGCCCTTTGTTGAACAGGGTCGACGAGTTGATGGTGACTAACCCGCCCATGTTCCAAGTCGGATGCTTAAGAGCCTGCTCCGGAGTGACCTTGCTTAGCTCCTCCTTGGGGGTGTTCCGAAACGGCCCCCCCGAGGCTGTCAGGAAAATCCTCTCCACCGATCCTTGCGGCGCCCCCTGCAGCGACTGAAATATCGCGGAATGCTCGCTGTCGATGGGGAGTATTCGTGAGCCGCTTTCCCTCGCCAAACGCATGGTATGCTCTCCGGCGGCGACCAAAGCCTCCTTCGTGGCGAGCGCGACATCCTTGCCTGCTTCTATGGCGGCGTGGGTCGGACGTATTCCCACCGCGCCCGCCACAGCAACGACAATCGTTTCAGCCTCCGGAAGCGAAGCGAGTTGACACATCCCATCAAGCCCGTTGAGTATCCTTCCATCCCAATTCCTGAGTTTGCCTCGCAACTCCGCCTGGGCTTCGGGCGTTCCAACGGAAACATAGTCAGGAGAATACTTAAGACACTGCTCGGCTAAAAGAGAGGTGTTTCCCCTCGCCGCCAAACCTATGACGCGAAATCTTCCCGGCAATCTGTCAATAACATCCAGCGTTTGAACTCCAATCGAGCCGGTGGAACCCAAAACAACGATATTTTTCATGTTTTTATTTTACCAGACATGTGTTAGGTTGCGGAATATGCTGAATGGCGGGAATATCATATGTTAAGCACAGTAAGAGAAAGGCTCCCAACATCGCAAAGCTTAACCATTAATATCAACGCAACTGCCTATTGACATCGACGAGCCTCTGGGGCTATAATAACCCTCGGTTTTGGCGCCATCGTCTAGAGGTTAGGACAACGGGTTTTCAACCCGTAAGCCGGAGTTCAATTCTCCGTGGCGCTACACGTGCCGAGGTGGCGGAATTGGCAGACGCGCACGGTTGAGGGCCGTGTGCCGCAAGGCATACGAGTTCAAGTCTCGTCCTCGGCATATTCACTTTTCTCATGACCCCCCTGTGTCCCAACCGCATTCGACGACGCCGTGCGACTCTATGCACCACTCATTACCAAACAACCACTTTTTTTATCCGCAAGTCAAAGGGACAACCTCCATGGCAGGCAATCAATACCCCCCAATGCAAGAGGAAACAGGATTCCTTGGAGCAAGCGAATTCGAGAGAACCAATCGAAAACGAGGTTTGACGAAATAAGGTGCGCCGCCCTTTTGACACCATATGCCATACCCGTCAGCAAAATCCCTGAAATTCGCTTTGCGAGACTCTGTGCGAAGAGCGAGAGCCTGCATCTTCCCACGACGGAGATTGCGGTGCCGCCAGGCTCCGACTGCACGTAAGTGTCGCGCAAACCGTCTCACATCCTGAAATCAATGGGTAAAGATGACAATCCGACGTACTCGGCAGTGCGTTTCAGAGTCGGAAGGTTCAACACGGAGGAGGAGATTGACCTTCTCATCGCGAGGGTTACGGAGAGCGTGACCCGCCTTCGGTCCATAAGCCCGTTAAACTCCACCAAAAGTAAATAACGGGAAACTCATTGCCTCAATCCGTTATTGCGATACTCCTCCCCGAACGCCTTGTAGAGATAGTTGAGTGTGTTGCACAAATGTATTTGAACCGCACACTGATACAGCATATGCATATTCAAGCCATTATATATCCAATATATTGTATGCGCACTGATTCTGATTATATTTATGCAACACACTCATTTATCGATAACATTACCATTTATCGACGCCAGAATGCGCGCGTTGGATTGCTGGTAGAAGCCGTAGAAGCTGGAAACGCCGCCCCTTCTCTCGGATTCCAGCCCGCCCCACACGCCCGGGAAGTCCGTGTAATGAGTCTGGGTTATCAAATTCGCGTCTGTTTCGATGAGCACGTTCTCGCCATCGCGAACATAATGCACGGTTCCCGACGAATTCGCCTTATCCTCCCGCATCCCGTCGGCCGAGTAGGAGTAGGTCTCCGTTCCTGACGGAGAGGAGACGCCGATCAGGCGGTTCTCGTAGTCCCACGAGTAGGTTGTAAGTGCGCCTCCGGCGTTCTCGGTAAGAAGGTTGCCGTTCGCGTTGTAGGTTGATGTGGTCATCGCACCTATGGGGGGCGAATACTTCCTTTCTTTCAATTATCAAATATCATTGAGAGGCTCAATTGACAACTATTTTTTATACAAATTGATGTGATTGCAAAAATCATCAAACGCGGATCGTACGGTTCATTTCACGTTTGGTTGTTCGCCGCAAAGTGATGCTTGGAATTGTTTGGTGAAAAAAAGTGTTTAATGGGGAGGAATTGGCGCTCTCATTTCACGAGATGCACAATGTAGGCATAGGGGGATTTTCTCGGCTATTTTCTCAAAATCCCTAATGGCTCGGTAATTATTCGCGTGCGCGTCCTCGGCGGTCGAAAGGTCGCAATCGATCAGTTCGTATATGATCCGCCAAACCCAAGGATATGATATAATGCCTGTAACGATATATTTGGAGATGTATCATGACATTTAACGTTGCCCGCAAGTGCATGTTTTGCCTTGTCCTTGCGCTTTCTGCAAGCGTGGCGGTCGCAAAACCGAATGCAACCGTATCAAAAAACGCCCCTTTGGATCCCGCCCCCATGGCATTGCAACCTTTCCCGTTGGGGGATGTCCAACTTCTGCCGGGACCGTGCCTGCATGCGCGGGAGATGGATCAAAAATATCTGATGAGCCTGGATCCAAACCGACTTCTGTACAATTTTCGGGTGAACGCAGGGTTGCCCGCTCCGGGAAAACCACTCGGAGGCTGGGAATCGCCAACATGCGAACTCAGAGGGCATTTCGAAGGACACTATCTCTCCGCGTGCGCTCACCTCTACTCATCCACGAAAAACCCCGCAATCAAAAAACGCGCGGATTACCTCGTCGATGAGTTGGATAAGTGCCAGAAGGCTCTGGGAGGGGAGTATCTCTCCGCATTCCCCACCTCCTTCTTCGATCGATTGGAGGCGGGCAAACCGGTGTGGGCGCCCTATTACACGATACACAAAATCATGCAAGGGTTGTTGGATATGTACAGATATTGCGGAAACAAACGGGCACTGCGCATGGCGGAACGAATGGCGGACTATTTCGAAAAACGCGACGCGAAGATAAGCCAATCCGTATGGGTGAACAAGGTTTTAACTGTGGAGTTTGGCGGGATGCCGGACACGCTCTATTTGCTCTATTCCATCACCCATCGCCCCGCCGACCTCGTCCTTGCACACCGCTTCGATCAAAAATCGTTCCTCGATCCCTTGATGAACCATCAAGACGACCTGACAGGGATACACGCCAACACGCACCTCCCGAAAATCCTCGGAGCGGCTCGTCGATATGAACTGTTCGATGATACGCCTTACCGACGGTTAACCGAGTATTTCTGGGAGAGAATCGCCAATCATCGTTCCTACGCCACGGGCGGTAGCAACGAAGGAGAATATTGGGGTCCTCCGGATAAACTCGCCAACACGTTAGTCTCCAACAACGAGGAGACCTGCACCACTTACAATATTCTGAAAGTGACTCGCGATCTGATCCGTTGGACCGCCAATCCAAAGTACGCGGATTTCTACGAGAGGGCTTATTGGAACGGAATACTGCCCGCGCAAAATCCAAACGATGGCATGATGATCTACTACCTTCCCCTGGCGTCAGGATTCACGAAGGCGTGGGGGACGCCATATGATTCCTTCTGGTGCTGCTACGGGACGGGGGTGGAATCCTTCGCCAAACTGAATGACAGCATCTACTTCCACAATTCCAATAGCCTGTACGTCAATCTTTATGTGGCATCCACCGTCAACTGGAAAGCCAAAGGAATCAAGCTCGTTCAAGACACAGTCTTCCCTGTGGAGCAAGGATCCAAGTTCACCATTCACATGAGGAGACCCACTTCTTTCGACTTGCGGTTGCATGTGCCGTACTGGGTGGGAAATCGATGCCAAATCTTCCTGGATGGCAAAAGACTGCATATCCCCGCGAATCCCACAACATACGCATCCATAAATCGCACTTGGCGAAACGGAGACCAAGTGAGGATCGTCCTCCCCATGTCATTGCACTCCTCCACAATGCCGGATAATCCCGAAATGAAGGCGATCATGTATGGACCGTTGGTTCTTGCGGGAGTTACCGACGGGTTGCAGTTCATACATGGCGACGGGGCGACCTTCCTATACCGAATAACATCCGATAATCCCAACTCATGGTTAAAGCCCGTGAAGGGGTCCCCATTGACGTTCACATCCGTGGGGCAGCCCGAACAGATCACTTTCCTGCCGTTGTACAAGATCGTCAACCAGCATTACGCCGTTTACTGGACATTTGCAAAACCCAACAGTCCCCTGTTCCAAAGAGCCGCTGAGGAAGCGAAGCTGAAAGCGGAGATGGAAAAACGAATCGTGGACAAGGTCTTGCCGAACAATCCGGAATCGGAAAAAGCCCATAACCTTCAAAGCGAGGAGAGCGGTGCGGGCGTGATATCGGGTTATCCTTGGAGGGACGGCAGAGGGTATTTTCAATGGGATTTGAAAGTGTTGCCGGATGTTCCAATGACCCTTCTCTGCCAATATTGGGGACCGGATGCGGGCAGGGTGTTCGACATAACGGTGGATGGCGTCAAAATCGCCACTCAGAGCCTAAATGGCGGCAAACCCGAGGGGGTGTTCGATGTGACCTACCCCATTCCGCAATCCCTCACTCATGGTAAAACACTGATCACCGTGCGCTTCACACCTCATCCCGGAAGCATTGCGGGAGGCGTGTTTGGATGCGCCACGCTGAAACCCGCAGAAAACAAATAGGTTCACGAAGGATTAGCCATACGAATGAGGATACGAAAACTGATCCCGCCGTATCCTCATTTTTTATTGGCAAGGAATGTCGCTAATAACTTCAATTGGCCCGAAGGCATAGCGGCAAAGGAGGGCATGGAGGAACCAGGCGACACCGAGGTGGGATCCTTTAAATGCTTGATTTGCCAAGACACATCCGGATGCCGTGTGCCCTCATGGGTGAGATCCGGAGCGGAAATGCCTCCGACGCCATTCATGCTATGGCAAGACAAACACCCATTGCTTTTCATGATTGCCAGCACTTGAGCTTGGCTCCCGCGAGTATTGGATGTGGCTGTCCCGCCATGCGGGGCGGAAGCCGTTTGATGCGTGGAAATTATGTCAACCGTAACCCCTCCAAACACCATCTTCCCGCCTAAATACCCAACCATTCCGATCATGATGGCAATGACAACGGAGCAGAGGATGGAAAAAGCCGTAATGGAGGGCTTATCGTGAGTGGTCCATCGCACGATAAGTAATATCAACGCCAGAATGACCGTCGCAAACGCCAAGGTTCTATGGATTAAAAGTATCTGCGGAAGGGCGATCGCTCCTACGAAAACAGTCTCTACGCTCATCCATCCGGAATAAAGGGTTGGGATCGACATAACCACGCCAATTAGAAGAAGCAAATAACTGGTTTTGCGCCAGTCCTCATGCTTGGTGATAAACGCGGCGACTTCAAAAAAAGCGGAGACTAAAAACAGAGCGATGGGAAAATGGGTCATCGCACCATGTAATTCAAGCCAGGATAACGGCATTCATTGCTCCTTTTCCTCGCATTATAGCTTGATTTTAACGAAAGGAATTTGCTCGAAGAAGTGTTTTAAGGTGTTGCTAAATTCAAGCGGGTGACACGACGTTAGTGTTTGCATACTCCGTGAAAACCGCAAACCCGATTTTTGCGCTCACCTGTATTATTATCACGCAAAGACGACGGTTTTGTTACCAAGCACCAATATTTTATCCTCCACATGCCAGGATACGGCGCGCGCCAGCACCACCCTCTCGATCTGCCTTCCGATGCGGCGTAAATCCTCCGGATCGTGTCGATGATCCACCCGATGCACATCCTGTTCAATAATTGGACCAGCATCCAGGTCGGTGGTTACGTAATGCGCAGTGGCGCCGATAAGCTTCACCCCTCGATCGTAAGCCTGCTGATAGGGTTTCGCGCCCACGAACGCAGGAAGGAAACTGTGATGAATGTTGATGATACGGTACTCCCAGGGCTTGATGAAATCGGAGGAGAGTATTTGCATGTATCTTGCAAGGATGATGGCGTCCACATTGCCTGATATCAGCTCCTGAATTCTCTTTTCCGCTTCGGACTTGTTATTGGCTTTCACATCCACGTGATAAAAGGGGAGGTTGTACTGCTCCGCCACCTGCCCGAGAGACTTGTGATTGCCGATCACCATGGCGATTTCCGCCTTCAAGTCGCCGGATCGCTGCTGCCATATCAGTTCCAGGAGGCAATGCTCTTCGCGAGACACCAATACGGCTAGCCTCTTAAGCTTCGCAGCCCTTTCCATGCGCCACTTCATCTCGAAACGCTTTGCAACGTCCGCAAACTCCCTCTGCAAGGCATCGAAACGTTCCGTCAGCCCCTCCATTTCGAACTGGATTCTCATAAAGAAAACGCCGCCTGAAGGATCCGAACTATGCTGATCGGAATGGGTGATATTGGCGTTCCGCTCATATAAAAAGTGCGCCAAGGACGCAACAATCCCCGGTCTGTCAGGACACGATATCAACAAACGCCCGGTATTCGTCATCTCAAAGCAACCTCGCTCCCATTGGATGGTTCGTTCCCATCCGGATATTCCGATGCAGGATTGCATGAAATCCGTCGGTTGTCAATATTAAAATAGCGCCCATTCAAGGTTTGACCTGCAATCAACCTATCCTGTCACGAAGGTTATCGGTTGATGAGGTTGAGAAACTCCTCGCGCGTGCGCCGATCGTTCCTGAATGCGCCCCGCATTTCGCTGGTGATAACCTGGCTGTTTTGTTTTTCGACCCCTCTCGCCATCATACACATATGCCGTCCCTCCACAACCACTCCGACACCCAGAGGGTGCAAGGCGTTCTCAAGCGCGGAGGCGATCTGCACCGTCATCCTTTCCTGCACCTGTAAACGTCTTGCGAAAACGTCAACGAGACGCGCAAGCTTGCTAATCCCCACTATCTTTCCCTTGGGAATATACGCCACGTGTACTTTGCCGAAAAAAGGGAGAATGTGATGCTCGCAGAGGCTGTAAAACTCAATATCCTTCACAATCACCATATCCTCGTACGGCTCCTCGAATATGGCTCCGTTAAGGGTTTCCTCGATATCCTGCGAATAGCCGCGTGTCAAAAAACGCAGCGCATCCGCTGCGCGGGCTGGAGTTTTTAGCAGCCCCTCCCGCTCGGGGTCCTCCCCGATCTGTCTCAATATGTTTCTATAGAGATCCTCAAGCATCTCTGTGTCGTCCTTTCGTTTCTTATTAATTGAGGTAATTGCAAAATACAGGAAATGTGGCTATTATCGCTCATTTCACGTTCGGCGATGTACTTGGAAATCGAATTTTGCAATTACCTGAATTGTAAGCATCATCTTTTTTTACCGATCCTACGCGGTAACGCGCGTATAATTCGCTCTCCGCCCTGTAGAGGGATAAAAGCGTTAATTCCCTGAAACCATTCCCTTCAAATCCTTTGCCATCCATCAATCCGGGCGAGTCGTCACCGCCCTTCAGCTTTGGGGCGAGTGTAAGGAAAAGTTCACGAACCAAACCCGCTCGAAAAAAATGTCCGTTCAGGATGGCACCCCCCTCCAAAAGCAACCTGCGGATGTTAAACTGGGCACGTAGAATTCTTGCAACCTTCTCCACATCCACATCCTCTTCCCCAACCTGAATCATACGAACCCCTTCCGGCAAGGATGGGAACCCTTCCCCCTTCGCAGCCATGGGAGCGAAAACTATCGCCTTTCGCGGGCAATCCGTGAAGAACCGATTGCTCCACGGGACATCCCCGCTCCGCGTCACCACGGCTCTGATCAAATGCTGGGGGTAGATCACGTGACCGACTCGGAGAGTGGATGCACCAACGATAGCCGCCTCGCTGCAGTTCTGAATTCGGCGCATCAATAGTTGATCTGTGTCGCCGCCCAGACCCTTGGCGGAGGTGCCCCGAGGACCCAATAGGGTTTTCCCGTCAATGGTGCACACCATGTTCGCGTAGATATACGGAATATCCCCCTCGGCGTCCGGAAAGGAAAGGTTTTCATAGAGATTATCAGGAGCAAGAGCGTTATCGGTGATATCCACCAGTCGTTCCAGCAAGTTTATTCTCCATTCGGTTATTATCTTAATGTCACTGCCCAAATATGGAACGGATGTATTTCAACATTTGCAGGTAAGTGCAAAATTCGATTTCCAAGTATTTCGCCGAACGTGAAATGAGCGATAATAGCCACATTTCCTGAATTTTGCAATTACCTCTTCGGATAAATCCA
>JAJZOL010000118.1 GCA_021811565.1 bacterium
ACTTCCGGTTTCATTCAAATGCTTTATTTTGCAAGTAAGCTTATTTGTTTTCCGGTTATCCAAAGGAGACTTCTATGAACGGGTTCAACAGAGTAATGATCATAGCCTCATTGGTTGCAGGTTGCTTTATATTGACTATAGGGAAAGCTTTCGCCCAATTGTTGATCGGACAGAATTTTGCAGGAAGCGTTCAAGCCCAGAGCGGATTCATCCCTCCTGACACGGAGGGTTCCATAGGACCTAATAGTTACGCGGAACTGGTTAACGGCACTTTCGCGGTTTTCAGTCGAACTGGTTCATCCCTGATGAGCGAAAGTCTTGATCAATTCTGGACGAATGCTGGCGTGACACCATCGAACTATGCATATGATCCGAGAATTATATATGATAAAAGTTCTGGAAGGTGGTTCGCCTCATCGCTTGATAACCCCGGAAAGAGTAATAGTTTTCTGGTTGCCTACTCAAAAACTTCCGATCCAACGCAGGGGTGGGTGGGATACGCAATTCCCAGTTTTGGCTCCGGCACGACGAACTGGGCGGATTTTGACACACTCGGGGTGAACAGCAACGGCGTTTACTTGGGGGCGAATTACTTTCCTATCACTGGAAACAATTATTATACAGGATTTGTCGCCATCCCAAAAGCGCCGTTTATCGCAGGTTTGAATCCCAGTTTCACACAGTTCCTGCAAGTGAATCCAAATAACACTGGATATTCCGTGCAACCGTCATTGGACTTAAACGGAAGTTTCTCAGCGGAAAACTTGCTATCCGATTACAACACACCTGCGGGGGTGTTGCAAACTTCGGTGATTACCCTTGGAAATCCCGGCACCCTCACATCCTCGCCCACGGGTGTGACCACAACGAGTTACGCCTTTCCACCAAAAGCGCAGCAACCAGGTGGAGTGAATTCTCTGGATGCGGGGGACAACCGCTTTAGCTCCAGCGTTCAGGCGTTTGTAAATCCCATTACAGGCAAGCAGGAGTTATGGGGTGTGCAGACCGTGTTGGATAATGGGGTTCCCGCATTGCATTGGGTGCGAATCGATGTCGCGACGAATTCCATTGTCCAAGATGGATTGATTAACGATCCAAACGGTGTGATGAACTATTTTTATGGTTCAATCGCCGTTAGCAACGCTGGAGTGGTGATTGGGTTCAACGGTTCAAGTTCCAATCAATTTATAAGTTCATATGCCGCTGGCGGTCTGTTTAATGCATTTGGCAATGTAACCTTCGGAAATCCCATTTTACTAAAATCCGGATCCGGCGTTTACTCGCAACTCGTTAACAATGTGAATCGATGGGGGGATTACAGCGCGACCACGGTCGATCCGCTCAATCCTAACTCCTTCTGGACCATCCAGGAGTTACCCTCGTCTAATAACTCCTGGTCCACTCAAATAACTCAATTATTAATTCCACAGTCCTCGCCGAACGTTCCCGAACCGAATACGTTTGTGTTTCTTTTATCCGGCATGACAGGGATGAGTGGATTGCTCCTGAGAAAGATGAAAAAAGCGTAATTTTTCAGATCCAGATATGGAAAAGGTCTGCATTTCGCATGTGTAATGCAGACCTTTTCCATTTGTAATGAAACGGATTTTAGGCGAGTCAAATGAGTTTGAAGCCATCCTGCTTGCATATCTTTGGAGCGATCGCGCCAAGGTTTTCCTGGAACATGTCGAAGTTTTGCAGACTGCTTACGCACACATCCACAATTGGCTTTCCGTCACTGCCTTTGTGAGTAAGCGCCTCGCGTATGCAGGAGCATCCTATTCTACCCGGCGTCTTCATCTTGGCTTGCTCGGCGGGGTTGTTACGCATTGGTGCTCCTCCGTATGCCACGGTTTTCATCGCAGTGATTCCTATACCCGCCTTATGGGCTTTCTCAAAAATCGCCCATGCGTCGGGTGGCGTGCCGTAATGGATGAAAGCTTGGATACTGCAAACCGTGCCATCTTCGATAATGGCTTCAATAATCTCTGGGTAGGGTATCCAGTCATGCTGACTGACCCCAAAATATTTGACCTTTCCCTCTTTTTTCAGCCTCTGGTAGGCTCGGTAAGTGCCCCGTTGGTTTTTAAGCGCGTCAACGGTTTTCCATCCGAAATGAGCGCGAAAGATGTCGTAATATCCGAACCCGTTTTTTTGAAGCGATTGGACCACTTGCTGATACGCACCCTCCTCATTATCGGGGTTGTTAGGCGTGGAATCCACGGTGATGTCCGTGAAATAGGACTCACGCGGTATCTTCTTTAATTCGTTAGGCATGGAATTCCAATATCCAGCCTTATGGATGAAATTCATTCCTGCGGCGAGGCAAGGACCAAGCAGCTGAGGGTTTGAATCCTGACATATGAGGATGGGAACCACCTCCATTTTGCCCATTTTTTTCCCTAATTGATGTTTGGGGAGCTTTCCGAATTGTGCAGGCATCGCCTCCGCAGCCTCGACTTGCTGGCTCGAAGTGAGCATGTATCCACCAAAAACGGAGGAAAATAGACCGCCCATCGCGGTTAAAGCGGATAGACGCTTCACGAATTCGCGTCTACTCAGAGTGCGCGGTTCCCTTGATGTTGAAGGATCCGGTTGTTGGGTGTGTGACATCGAAATCTCCTTCCTTTACAAATGATTTGAATATTCATGAGCGAGGGAGATGGCATGATCGTATTCGCTTGAGTTCATGATCCCTCGTAGACGAGTGAAAAGGTTGACAGGAGCGAGGGTTTTTTCATCTCCCATAGGCTCACCCGTCCTGCCATTTATGTATTTGTACCAATCGCCTGTTTCCGACTGATTAGCTTTCAGAATATGCGCCCAATGCGGTATTTCCCCCAGTTGAGCGTAATCCCTGGTATTTTCATAAGCATCCAACTTATCAAGAGCGATCCTTACGGTTTCATCCAGGCATATTCGCTCATTATGTCCTTCCTGAATGGGGAATAACGAATATCTCCACCAAATTGGTGATTGAACGAAATTCATTGCCCCGATCCCGGAGTGGGCGGCGTGCCCGGTCCCATAATGTTTATCTCCTGTTGAAACTCTTTTACAATGGGAGCGTATTCGGAATCCTTGCCGGCCTCCTTGCGAGCGGTCCAATTGCGTCTATAAAAACCATCCAACGGAGATTCCCCTGGAGCTTTGAAATTACGCTCCTCTTGGAAAGTGTAGACCTGAATAGCGTGATTGGGTAATACCGGACAATGGTATTCGCAAATACCGCAACCCGTACAAAGCTTTTCATCAACGGTGGGAACCCTCTTGGTTCGCCCTTTGTTGCCAGGGGCGGTGATAGGCTGCGTGGGATCCTTTTGCAGACTGTCATCCCAGACATCCCTGAAGACAATCGCGGAATAGGGACACACTTCTGCGCAAACCACGCAATCTCTTCCCCCATTCCAAGCGATACAGGTGGAATGGTTAACGTTAGCAAGTCCCATTTTAAGCCTGTAACGCTTATCCTGCCATGTAAAGGGGCGAATTGCGTTTGTAGGGCATATATCGCCGCATGCGGTGCATTTTTCAGCGCATGGTCCGATGCTCGGCACCAAAATAGGAGTCCATATCCCTTCCAAGCCTGTTTGCAGAAAAGCAGGTTGCAGAGCGTTGGTGGGGCAAACCTTCATGCATTCAGCGCAACGGGTGCAGGCGGATAGAAACTCTCTCTCCGGCAAGGCCCCTGGCGGACGCATAGCTTTGTCATCTCGCGGATAACGTCTCATGATTCCCTGATAGTTGTCCGCCTGGGCGGTGGCGGTTGCGCCCCAAAACAAACCTGCGGCTATGGCGCCGATGACATGACGTCTTCCCAGATTGATCTCTCCCTGTTTTTCCGGACGAGGAGCCTCACCGCTCCTGGCAAGTTTCAAACGCTCCTTGATCACTGCGGGAACCTTGGCTTGTATCTGAATTACGTCAGGAGGACAGAGGGTTTCGCATCGAAAACACTGAATGCATTCACTAATATTGTGTTCGACGGACTCCTTCGCTTTTTTATCCAGGTTTTCGTAACTTCCCATGCGGCTCTGGATTTCGCATTTCTTGCAGTGAATGCAACCCTCCATTTTGACATAGTGTCTGAGCCAAGAAATGCGGGATATCAACGCCAGAAGCCCGCCGTAGGGGCAGAGATTTCGGCACCAGAACCGCTCTTGATAGTACGAAAGAGCGATAACGCCAATAAATATCAACAAGACAGGCATGGCGTTGAAATACATCATTTTTGTCATATGCATCGTGTAAATATCGATACGGAAATGATGATAAATGGGTTTGCTCAGTCCCATGTCGGTAAGGCCGTCCAGAAAACCGTTCCATATGTAAGCTATCGGAGCGTAAAAGCAGAGAGTGAATGTGCGTGTAATGAGCGATATCGGATCGCCGAAAGTTAAAATATCCACACCATAAACGATAGCGCCTAAACCGATAAGGAGGTATACGTATTTCCAGTTTCTGAAACGCCTGGTCTCGCTGCGTTTTTTGTTTTCGAAAAGTCGTCCCCTTCGATAAAGGAGCCTGTCACTAATGTCTATAAAGGTGCCAAGCGGGCATATCCAACCGCAAAAAATTCTTCCCCCCCATAAAGTCAGCAACAGTATGAACAATCCCGGTCCTAACGCATAAACCGCGATGTGATGCGAAGCGATGCCGTTTTTCAAGGTGTTCAGAAAATCCAGCAGCATGAAAAAGTTTTTGGGAATCCCAAAAAGATATTGAGACGAGACGGTGCTCATGAAGAAGAAGATGACAAACATGCCGAATGTCACTAATTGCACGGTTCGGCGAATTTTGACGATTCGAAAAGCCGCCGGATTGCCGGGCGATTCGACCATCTTTTTCTTCTCCTCAGGGGTGAACTGTTTTTTATTCTCAACCGGAATTTCACCGGGATGTATCAAATCTTTATCCGCTGTTGCCATCGTGCATTTCCTATTTCAAGCTAAGATGGGGGCTATAACCGTCAAACCGAAATTTCCTTTATTTTCAGTTTGTTCACGTCAATCTCTCCGCGCCCAAGCTGGTTGGCGATAATAAGGTGAGGAACCTGATCGGGAGTGATTCCCAATACCGTTAGGAATCGGGTGCAGTATGAATCCACCGCAACGGGATCCAGACCCACGACCACGGTGTTGGGAGTAGTGACAATTCCCGGGCCCTTTGGCCCCCTTGTCTGCAGAGCGCGCGTTGCGTCGGCAACAATGAGGGTGGGGCGGACTGCCATGTTTAATTCCGCAATGCAGGGGTGCAGTCCGTAACGATGATAATCTTTGCGATTCCAGATATCCCCCATCAGTTTTTTCATGCTGATGGTGATTACCGCCGCTTCGTGATTTTTCACCACTGGCATGCAAATCAGTGAATCGCAATCTATTATTTCGTTGGGTAGTTTTTGGTAGATGTGGTTTTCCTTGTGTACGCAGGTGTAAGGAGAGCCGTTTGTAAGCGTCTTTGGAACGTATGGGGGGATTTCAACATCTCGATACATGCTCGGATCGGTCGGGGAGAGAAGAGTTGCCATGGTTCCCTGCACCGCCTGCTCCGCCCCGCATATTTTGAATGCCAAAGTCCAATCATCGAGACTGTAATCAATGCAGGTGATCTTCGATGCTCCCGCCTGCTGACAAAGCTGCACCACCTTTCGGATCACATCCGGATGCGTGGTGGCTGCTTGGTCGGGGGTGCGCATCCATCCCATATTTGGGGTGAGAACCACGCGGTCCCCCTTGTGAACAAATTTTTCGATTCCGCCATACTCATTGATTGCTCTTTCCGTGATGGCTCCGTAATCTGTCGGATCCCCCTGAACCGCAACTAGGTCCACTCCCGGAGGTTTCACCCCCTGCCGAATGTTGGTTTTGGCCACGGCGTTTTCATCCACAAAGGATAAACCGTAAATCCCGCCGAGTATGACAGTCCCGCCAGCTATCTCAAGCAACTTACGTCGCGATATTTTTTGTGACTCATTTTTTTTCATTGTCTTGTCCTTCATAAGAGCGACTAAAGAGGTTAACGCAGTCTATCCAACGCCACCTTGACGAGATGGATCGCAGGTTCCGCCGATTTTGCGCGGATTACGCCAACGAGATACTTGCCCTTTATTGCCACAACAACATTTTGCTGAAAAGTATCCACCACATGAAATCCGCCCTGTCCAACTCCTTTGAGAGGAGCCATTCCGGAACCGGATTTCTCGTCCTTTTTATATACATCCAATAGCTTTTTTGCGGAAACGGGAGATGGCGTTTGGCAGATGAACAGAGTCGCGCCGAATCCCAGCGAAGGATACATCGCCGTTACTGCATTTTTCAAAAAAGAGTGACCTGCAACATTGGCTCGTACATACTGCTGGCTTCGAGCGCGGTATCCCGGAGGAAGAGCGTGAATAAGCGGGGGAATCTCAGATGAACCGTATATTCTCGCCGCCGCCGCTCGTACAAGCTTGAATAATTCCGCTTTGTTTTGAGGGGAGACGGAGCCCATGGCGACAATTGTGCCCCGCACCACGTATTTACCTTTCCAGAAGTTCAACCCGGTTTGCCCGATCCTCACTCCTTCCGCACCGATTTTGACTGGCGGACCGCTCATCCTGTCGCTGCCGAACATACCGTAAGCATTCAATGGGTCGGTCATGTCATATACATCCATCGTGATAACCGGGCGAGACGCCTTTGCAGGTCCATATTCCGCATGGGCGCAACTTACAAAATCGTAGGAAAGAACTGCATCCGCCTCACCATCTATGAGGTTATAGATGTTACTGCGGTTGTACACACGAATGCCGTTGAAGAGTTTCCAACCCTTCACCACCGAGGCGGGCGGCAGTACGGTTTTTACAGTTTCCGCATAGGCGGATGGAACGACGACTATGAGCGAAACGAAGAACAACATGTAGACCCAACTGGTACGAGCTATCGACTTCGGTGAACCAAACACCTCAAACTCCTTTTCTCTCGTTTATGAGACATACTCTTTATTTTTTTCTCAAAGGTCAGCGTAATACCGACTAAATTGATTCTCAATTTCTTTGGAATTATTTCCGTTTGCCTTAAATCCATTGATAATTCACTCATGCAATGATCTATGGTATCATTTGCCACATATGTGGCAAATGAAAATCAGGCTTATAACTCCAATTAAATAAGGAAAAGTGGCGGGAGTATATATCATCCATGAAAATAGCTTCAAAAAAATAACCCCCATTCTCTTTAAATACAGCAGTAATATCTGTTGCATATTCAGAATACGAATTGCGCAGTGCCACTGTTTCATAATGTGATGTCCAGGGAAGCGATTAGATTAGAAGCGAATGGCGTTTTCCAATAACGCAAGAAGGAAAAGAGAATTCATAAAACCCCAGGTGCGCCTTCCTTTTTGGGAGTGCGCACCTGGGGATTTATGATGAGACTCTGAACCTTATGATAAGGCGGACTTGAGGAAAGTAAAGCCGTAAAATCCTGGCTACGCTGCAACCTCCGTATCGATCTTGCCGCCTTCGTGGAATGTCGTGACGAATATCAAAGCGATCACACCTGCGGCGATGCATGGGATTAACCAAAGCATCTGGTAATGGGTTACAGGGGCGTTATTCACAACGTTGGTGACTTTGGCAAATATAAAGCCGGCGGTCTTCGCACCAATAAGCATTCCAACCCCTTGAGTGACCAACACCAGGAATCCCTGCACCTGCCCTCGGATTTTGGGGGAGGTTACTCGGTCCACGTATATCTGACCAGTTACGAAGAAAAAGTCATAGCATATCCCGTGAAGGATAATGCCGAGCACCACCAAGGCCTTGAGGTCATGCGCAGCGGCAGCCGCGAAGAGACCATATCGCACCACCCATGCGCACATGCCCGCAAAGAGCATGTATTTCACTCCCAAGCGCAGGAAAAGGATCGGCATCAAAAGCATGAAGAATATTTCAAATATTTGCCCGAAGGACATCGTGACCGCAGGATGTAGGAACCCAACCGACTTTACGTAGACTGAAGCGTATGCGTAATAGAAAGCGAGCGGGATGCAGATGAGCAACGAGCACACGATGAATATCAGGAACATAGGGTTCTTAAGCAGCGATAAAGAATCCAGCCCGAGGATGTCATGAACGGTGGCTTTTTTCCCGGCGGAAGGCGCAGGTGTGTGGGGTAGGGTGAAGCTGTAAAAACCGAGAATGACCGCAGCGGCTCCCGCCACATAAAACTGAATTACATGAGTGTCGCCATGGAATATCCCGCTCACCACCCAGTTCGCAACGATCCATCCAATAGTGCCAAACACACGGATAATGGGGAACTCCTTCTCCTGGTCTTGCACATGATGGAATGCCAAGGAACTCGTAAGGCTCAGGGTCGGCATGTAGCATAATGTATGAACAAGAAGGATAGGCACGAAAAGCTTGGGATTATACCCGGGGGCGAAAATCGGTACCACCAGGAGGGATAAGCCGCTTAAAAAGGACAAAACCCCAAGCACTTTTTCCGAGGCGAAGAACCTGTCAGCCACCATTCCCAGAAAGAACGGGGAGATGATAGCGGCAATCGGACAGAGCGAAAATACAATCGCGATCTTCATATCCATACCGTGGGCGGCCATGTAGTTGCTAACCGTAACATACCATCCGCCCCAGATGAAGAACTCGAGAAACATCATCCAGCCTAATTTCCAGCGCATACTCATAACGAAAATATCCTTTCTTTTTCATTCCAATGAAAGATGTAAATCGGCTTCCTCTTCTATTGGAGGAATTATTAGAGATGTTTGGATGGACGCTTATACGACCCGGCTTCATGCAATGAAGCGTAAGTGACTGAAGAAACAGCTCACGAATATCCCTTGTTTTTGACGCTCACTTGTATTATTAATCCTGTATATCCAGCAGTCTGGGGCTATCCGTTAATCGCAAATGCACGATTATTTGATGTGATAATCTTGACACAATTTTCACGTGATCGTAAGTTCCATCGAGGGGATTTTTATATGACACCTTGGCTTTTATTCCGTTCACTCCGCCAATCGTAAGATCATAAGCCTCCGGAGGCATGTCGTATCTAGTCGGAGAGTCGGAAGGCGCGTTAGGACGATAGACTTTCGACATGTCACGGGTCATGATATATAACGATACCACAAAGTGATGGTCTGACACCTGAAAAGGGAAAAAGCCTAAAACATCCCTGTCATAAAGGGATGGGAAAGGATTGGGTTTATCATTTGCCGTAGCCGGATCACCACGGAACTGAATTTTATTCTCGTAATCCTTTAACTCGTCGAGGGTGATATGCGCAGGATGATGAATAATCCCTACAGGCATATCCTCCGTCAATCTGCGAACGGCGATCATCTCCGGCGATGTCAATGGGAGATCATCGGCGGGATATCGGTTACCATCGGCCTTCACTGCATTAAAAAACGAGGGGCTTACCAATCCAAGTCCCATCGGATTATTGTCCTGAGCGGCATAGAAGTCAATCATTTGAACCCCTTTGTTTACGAAACAGGTCAAAAATCTGAGAAGGGCTTTCGCCTTCATACGATCGGCGACTCCAACATCCTCCTTGTCCAGCTTCATTCCTGATGGATCCATGTTCACTTCCGTGATCCACATGGTTGGAGCGGGCGCGGACTTTCCATTCTGGTAGTCGGGATGCGTGTATCGTCCGTGTTTCGTACCGTAAATATCCGTAGTGATGGGTGAGATATCTCGTATGATCGTTTCGGTTTGTATCGCGGAGAGATAATATTCGGGGAAATAGGCGGTATACGCGGGAATAAAATCGTCACGCCATTCGTTCGGCTTCACTTGAGTGCCTGCGGGTTTTTCGAGGGCGTTTAACGGGGTGATGCCGTTAAATTGTTGGTCTTCTGGAAATCGGTGAATGGGGGGATATGGGTGTTTGTCCAGTGCGGTCAATCCCGGAGGTGCGGTGGAACCGGCGCCCCAGGGCCATTGATTATCGAATCCATCCCCGATTCCCACTCCTGGAAGATCGTTGCGAGGATCGCGGATGTACGCGACCGTTTGGGCTCGTATGGCGTCAATCGCCGAATCCCCAATGGCTATGGGTTGCTGGTAGTATTGGTTAATATCAAGAAAATGAGAACCAAAGGTTAGCTCATTCCATATCTCGACGTCGAATCCTGCATTGGGTTTTCCCTCCGTGCCTAACGCCTTCTTAGCCTCGGTTGTGATCGCCTTGACGTAATCCAGCCATCCCCGAATCGTTTCCGTGAACTGTGTTGGGATTTCGCCATTGGACTTAAGTTTGGATGGATAGAACGGGAGGTATTTCAACGTGGCGGCGGGAACGTTTCCGGCGGGCAGGTCCTTGGGGAGTGGCTTGGATAGAGTCACCTCGCCGTTGGAATCGATTTTCGTGAAAATGTCCTCCGCAGCCCAATAATCGGTGAGATTGTCTAGTCCGGATCTACCTGGAACAGTTTGGGAAAGAGATGACGGATCTGCATAGATGACCGTGTCGCCCTTTCTGGCGGGTTTGATTAGCTTCACTTCATAGAACTTTACGGGGCAGGGGACTCCTGAATTGGCATTTAACAACAGTAAAGGTCTTAATTTCCACCGTTTGCAGGCGGTCAGGTACCTGTCGAAGTTGGCGGGATCCGCCAATTGATCGGGATGATCCCACGATACGTCGCCCCAGCCGAACTCTATTCTCACGCGCCGAAAACCGTTTTTCGCCAGATGCTCCGCAACAGCGTTCGCTTCATTGGCGGGAACGTTGAAATTGATTCCAATTGCGTTTCGCAATACGGATGTGGAAACGGTGTCGCAATACGCCCTCCAAGGTTGGAGCCAGTGGGATCTAGCCCCGAACCATACTGCGGTTTGCTGTGTGGGATCTATGTAGTGATCGACGATCACAGTCGTGGCGCAGACCTCATGATTTGACATGCCAAGGCATAGTGTCATCACGAGAGCTAAAATGATACATTGTCTCATGGAAAACGATACGCTATCCGCATAATTGCAAAATTCGTTTTTCCCGACGTCCGCAAAAAGGGGGGTGTTCGTATCAGGCACTTTTGATATAATTCGTCCTTTATATAATTAACCGTTCGCATGTAAATACAGATTACCGCAAATCACCGGACTGCGCAAATATTTATTGCTTATTCCCTTGAATGCTATAAAAAGGTTTTCAAAGTTACTCCTGGAATGGAAGTGATCATAGGCAAAACCGAGATGTTTGACTTGACAGAGAATCGGGAATTTGACATAATACCCTTAAGGAACATAGCATGACGAACGCATATTCCACACAACTTACAACAATACCTCTGCTCAAAGTGCGCGTTAATGACGTGGACATGCGGGAAGCTCTCGCCATGTGCGATGAATTCATTAAGTCCCGCAAGCCCCACCATATCATCACTTTGGATGCCTCCATGTGCGTTATGGCTGAGCAAGACGCGAAGTTACGAAAAATCATTGAGGATTCCAATCTGATCACTCCGGACAGCGTGGGTGTTTTATGGGCGTGCAAACGAATGGGGAAATCACTACGTGAGCGCGTATCAGGGGTGGAATTGGTGGAGATGTTATGTTCTCTGTCGCCTGAAAAACATTATCGTTTGTTCTTTTTCGGTTCGGCGCCGGGGGTGGCGGAGATGGCGGCGGAAAAAATGATGCTGAAATATCCTGGTTGTGAGATCGTCGGAACTCGTAACGGCTTCTTTACGGAAAATGATAACAATGATATCGTCGCGCAGATTCAAAATGCAAAACCCGATATCCTCTGCGTGGCGCTTGGCATTCCTAAGCAAGAGATGTGGATAGCCGAACATATCCAGACGCTTGGCGTTCCCATTTGCATAGGAGTGGGGGGGACGTTCGATGTGCTTTCCGGAAATGTGCAACGGGCCCCGAAGTGGATGCGCAAACTCTCAATCGAATGGTTGCATCGCCTCATTAGCAACCCCAGAAAAATAGGCAAGGTGATGACTTTGCCCAAGTTTGTCTTGCTTATTCTTCGCCAAGGGTGATTTAAGATTCCTTATGACGGTCTCTATCGTGGAACTCCTTCGCTCCTCTTTTATCCGAAGACGCGTTCTCGTCTTTTGCCTTGTCCATCTCCTTCGGAGGCGGGCCTCCATGGAAGAGATATTGGTGCCGCTGCTCCTCTCGATACGGCTCCGTGTGCAGGGTGATTTCACAGTTGGGCAATCCCTCTCGTATTCGGTCCTCAAGCAATTCAGTTAACGCATGGGCCTCCACCAAGGATAGATTATCATCAACCAATATGTGTGCATCAATAATTCTTGCGGAACCTGATTTTCTAGTTCGCAGCTTATGGAACGCCAGCACTCGGTTATCGCTCAGGATGTTCCGTTTAATAACATCGATCTCCTCGTCGGGCAGATTGGCGTCCATCAATGGTGCCAAGGCGTTTACTGTGAGCTGAGTAGCCGCATGGAAAATCATAAGAGCGACAACGATAGCCGCAGCGGGGTCCATCCATCGGATATGTGTCACTTTTACAAGAACCAACCCGATCACCACACCTAGGGAGGTGAAGATATCAGTGCGGAGGTGTTGGGCGTCAGCCTCAAGCGCCATTGAATCGGTTTTTTTCGCCGTGTTAAAAAGATATCCTGAAACCAAGATATTCGTGATCATCGAAAACGCCATGATCATAATTCCGATATCCACTTTTGGCGGCGGTGTTTGATGGAGGATACGATGAATCGATTCAAAGATGATGTAACCTGCGGCGCCGAAAATAAGCAACGCTTCCGCCATGCCTGAGAGGCTTTCCACCTTTCCGTGTCCGTAAGGATGTCTTTCATCCGCAGGCTGCTCGGAAACGCGGACGGAGAAAAAGGCGATCCAGGAAGCCATAAGATCGGTTGCGGAATGAGCCGCCTCAGAGAGAACACTGACGGATCCCGTTGTAATCCCTGCAGCCAGCTTGATAATTGTCAAGGTGGTGTTGGAGAGTATGGAAAGCCTCGCTGCGTTCACCTTTGAAGAGGCTTTCGGAGATGGTGAGTTGGATTTGGTCATTTCATTGTTTCACAACGCCCAAGGCGGTTGATAATGGTCTCCGTTTGACTTGGACAGCTTTATCATACATCACATAGAAATGCATGAACAGGGTACGGAGGCCTGTGCATATTGCGGTATTTATCCTAACTATTGGCTATCAACCTGTATATGTCATTCCGAATAGCCGATAATGGTATCGGAGAATAAAGGAAATGAGATATATCCTGCATGTCATGTTGGTGGGTTGCTGTTGGATGTCGGCGATGATCCTTTTGCCGAAGAATCCCGTTCAATCCGTACCTGTCATAAAAACTCGGATGCAAGTGGATACGACTCAAAACTCATTTCATTTGAAAGTATCGAATGGTCTCCATCAACCCCGTCGCTAAATCGTACAAGGGCTGATATCCTAAAACGGATGCGCCCTTGGTGATATCCGCAGTGGAATGAAGGATATCCCCTTTCCGAGGCGGAGCATGTTCCGCTTTGAGATCAGAGCCCATATTCCGTATGATTGTTTTGGCTAATTCATTCATGCTTATGGCTTTTCCTCCTGCTATGTTATACGCTTCCCCGAAGGATACTTCATTCGTAGCCGCAAGCAGATTAGCGTGAACCACATCCTTTACGTATAGGAAATCCCTGGTTTGGGAGCCGTCACCGAATATTATCGGCGCCTTACCGGTGAGCGTTCTTGATATGAATTTGGGGATGACAGCCGCGTATTCGGAGTCGGGGTTTTGTCCTGGACCGTACACGTTGAAATACCTCAGGGCGATGGTCTTGAGGTCAAAGAGTTGATAAAAGACATAACACATGCTTTCAGCATATAGTTTTTCAACGCCGTAAGGGGAAAGGGGGTGCGGCGTGACGGCTTCGTTGGTCGGAACAACGGGAGTGTCTCCATAGACGGCGCTGGAAGAGGAGAGGACAAATCGGCTGGCACCCGAATCTCTGGCTGCTATAAGCATGTTCAGGGTTCCCGATATGTTAATCGAATCGGCAAGAGCGGGGTCCGCCACCGATCCCGGGGCGGAGATATACGCCGCCAAATGAAAAACAACCGAGACATCTTCACAGGCTCTGCGACATGTCCCCGCGTCGCGGATATCGCCCTCATGCAACTCCAATTTGGTAATGACCGGTTCGAGCCTGGAACGGCTGCCGGTTGAAAAGTTATCCAAAACGCGCACTCTCATACCGTTGGATACAAGAGCGTAAACCAAATGGGAGCCGATAAACCCCGCTCCTCCGGTCACTAACGCGGATGGTATTTCCAATGTCACGCCTCCGATTGATAAACTGAATACCTATGCGACATATCTATTTTACTTCAAGAAATTGCGAGATCGGTTTGCTGGTTCAAATTCATCATGCAGGATTAAGCCTGCCGACTTATTCCCAGTAAAAGGTAAAATGAATTTCCGGGGGAATAATAAAGCATGGAATGGTTGGTACGCGAGAATCAAGCGGGAATAAGGGTGGACGTTTTTTTAGCGTCCCAGATGAATGGCTCAAGAGCGGAGGCGCAAAGGCTCATCGATTCCGGATGCGCTCATTTAAACGGGAAATTATCCAAATCCAGCGTGAAACTCCGAATGGGTGACAGAGTGGATGCAACTCGTCCAAACCCCGAGCCAACGGACTTGCTTCCGGAGGATATCCCGCTACAGGTGATCTTCGAGGACTCGGATGTGTTGGTGATTAATAAGCCCAAGGGGATGGTGGTTCATCCAGCCGCCGGACATTTTCACGGAACGGTGGTGAACGCGGCTCTCGCCCATGCTACGGATCTTTCAGGAATCGGCGGAGTGGCAAGACCCGGCGTGGTTCATCGACTGGACAAGGACACCTCCGGCATCATGGTTTTAGCAAAGAATGACACCGCTCATCTATCCCTTCAGTCCCAAATCAAAAACAGATCCGCGGTTAGGAGATATCAGGCGATCCTATGGGGCAGATTACCATCCAGCCCGTTGATTGTCGACGCCCCCATTGGGCGTAACCCGTCAGACCGTAAAAAAATGGCTATAGTTTTTTCGACTCACGGTTCACGCTTCGCGCAAACCGAGTTGTCGGAGTTGGAGGTTTACAAGGGATTCAGTTTGGTTGATGCCAAATTGCGGACAGGAAGGACCCACCAGATACGGGTACACTGCGCCTATATCTCCCATCCCGTTGTGGGAGACCCTCTGTATGGCGGTGACAGAAAGCCTCCAAAAGGTTTGTACTCCACCGAATATGCTAAACAATTGGAGGAGGCGTTATTCGCTCTGCAAGGGCAAGCCCTGCACGCCTATCGCCTTTCATTTCGCCATCCATCAACGGGGGAGCCGATGGATTTCACATGCCCGTTGCCTAATACGATGGTTGAGCTGATTGAAATTCTGAGGGAAAGCGACGAGCGGGTGGTTTGATGATGCCGGACGGCAATATCTATCTCGGAATTCCTCAGGCAGATATGTCAATCCCGTCAGTGTGTCTTGGAAACGCTTGCCGTATGAAAAACACCCCGTTGTTGAAACGGGGTGGGGGGGGATTGTGCTGATACAAGAAATCGATATAGATTAATATTTATATGTCTTGTTGAGACACTACTGCTGACACTGAGGATTCCAATACGCTGGATGATTCGCCACCCACATTTGCGTATCGGGGGCGAACTTGACGTGACCATCGGCGAAAACGTAATTTCTTCCGTTTGAATGTGGGGGTAGCCAGTCAGGGCTACATACCGGACATGTATTCTGAGTATTAAACGAATTGGATCCGCCGCAACCGTACCAACCATTCCATCCCATAATTTCGATCTTCCAGCAGGTTTTGCCGGTTTCGAAGAACAGAATTTGCTGGGCTGCGTCCTTTATGTTCGCCAGCTTTGCGGCGTCCCCCATATAGTTGCCTTGATCTCCAATCCAGTTCATATAAGCGTAGCTGACGCCGTTATTACTGTCAGCAGGATCCCATTGAGACGCTACGGCTGCGGGGCAGGTGTAAATTCCCACGCTTTTGGTATAGGGATACAGTTCATAGCCCCAGTTCAAACCGTATTGAACCGGGTTGGTGTTTGGCGCTCTGAACCAGTCCAAAATACCGTTCGGAGTGCTTCCCCAGGTATCCGGTATTTGACAGGGCCATGTGTTGGAGCATCCATCCCCGTTGTAATTCTGCCACTCGCTCATGAATTGCTCATCGTAATCCTGAACGTACATCATAGCGGCCAAACCGAGTTGCTTCATGTTGGAGGCGCAGGTCGCCTGTTCGGCTTTCGCCCTCGCCTGCGCAAAAACAGGGAAGAGGATAGCGGCAAGAATCGCTATAATGGCAATCACAACGAGCAATTCGATCAACGTAAATCCATTCTTTGAAATGGGTTGCTTCATAGTTCCACTCCTTGATAATGAATTCAGCACAATCTCAAAAACAAAAAAACAGATATCTAATCATATCACTTTGTGGTTTTTTTGTCCAGTGTTTGGTTATGTAATTGAAAAATCGCATATGCAATATCCATTTGTATTGGAACAAACGCCCGCCTCTCTCCAGAGTCTGAATATTGCTCATGCATCTTATGATTTTTTTTGAACTATTTCACCATGAACCCGGAAGGCTCGCTTGATCTATTACAAGATCATGTGGAATGCGTAAAAAAAAGCCCCGAGAAAAACGGGGCAAAATGAGAACGTGCTGAGTTCGTTGTGATTTGCTTTGTTCAGGTGATTGCTCACTCTTCCTTAAATTCGTCGGACATCCATGAAGTCTTCCGAATGAAACCGTTCGGAGTTTTGCGATCACCCCGGTTACGACTGTTTATTGCTGACAGTAAAAATACCAATCCTGCGGTACTTCGATATCCCACATCATTCCGTCAGGTGCAAACTTGGCGTGTCCATCGCAGAACAAATAATTCCTTCCTCCGTTATGCGGTGGCACCCAATCCCCATAGCACATAGGACACCAGCCTCCGTTGGTAATGTTGGATGGGATCGGAGATCTCGTGCATCCGTTACTTCCATTCCAACCTTGAATCTCAACAACTCTTTCGGTATCGCCCTTATCCCAAAACATGATTAAGTCGGATGGCTTTGGAATGGTGGCTTCCGTAAGCGCAGGACTGTATTGTCCGAAATACCAGTTACTGTCCCCCACATCGCTATTGTAGACGTATGAGTTTGCATCTGTATTGTCAGCGGGGTTCCATCCACTTAGACGCGTTGCGGGGCATGTCATGAGCTGTTCATTTTTAATGTATGGCTGCATTTCAAAAGCCCAGTTCAGTCCGTAGAGGTTGGGATTGGTTGAAGGACCGGTGTACCAACCGATTTGCCAGTTCGTGCAGGGCCACCAAGTGGTGCATTGACCGTTGCGGAAAGCCTGCCACTCCCCCATAAATCTCTGGTCATAATCCTGAGAGTACATGTGCGAAGCCAAACCGAGTTGTTTTAGATTGCTCAAGCAGTCTGTCTGCATCGCTTTCTCCCGTGCTTGAGCGAAGACGGGAAAAAGGATTGCAGCTAAAATAGCAATAATTGCAATAACAACAAGCAACTCGATTAATGTGAAACCTTTGGATGACTGTAAATGCCTCATCTTCCTTAACTCCTTTCCACGCTAACATAGCTGTATTAGCACGTCTCAGCAACAATAAATCACATGATCAAAGATATATAATCGTATCATAATCGTATCATAATGTCAATAGAGGTAATTGCAAAATTCAGAAAATGAGGCGAATATCGTTCATGTCACGCTAGGCGAAATACTTGAAAAGCGATTTTTGCATTTACCCGAATAGATACAACATGAAAAATTCACTCCGATAAGCACGAAGGAAACGAAATATAATCAGGAAGGAGTGGGGAATGAAATCGTTGTTAACCGGACAAAATACGGCTCACCCGGCTTATTGATAATGCCCGGGTGAGCCGTATAGGGTTACTGAACGTTGAATAGAACTTAAATGATCGTGGCGGGGTTGATGTGACTTCCCGGCCAATATTTGCGGGTTTTCGGATCAAAGTTCATTTCGGCATTGTTTCGATAGGAGAGCACTGCGAGCGACAGGATGATCTGTCCTCGAAGCGCCAAATTGATGTTACAGTTCGGTTCCGGAACCACGCCGCGAATGGCGTCGAGGAAGTTCCTCTCATGCACATCAATTCGATCCTCGCTCGGGGAGGATACTTCGGTGCCGTCTATCTGGTCCGCCCATACTCTTTCCGGTTTCACCATGATGGTATCCCCGCCAAGTGTGAGGGTGGCTTTGTTCATGCGCACCATATCCGTCCATCCCTCTTCATTGATGCAGGTTGTCATCAGCATGAGAGAGGGCCCGCCTTCGAAGTCAGTGATGACATCCACGAAGTCCGGAACATGGCGGTCGACTTTGCCTTGCGCGTTGTACTTTTGTACATACAGCCCGCCGCAGGAAGCCACCCGCGTGGGGAACCCTTGGAAATCATCCTGAGGAATGTTAAGCGCGATCATCATGGGATATAGTCTGTGCGGAAGCAAATCCCCAACAAGCCCCGTGCCGTAATCCCACCATTTTCTCCAGCGGAAGAAACGATCCGGCACCCATTCAACCGGTTTGGTGCCGCGTCGGAAGGTGTTCCAATCGACGTAGTTATCTCCGGTGGCTTGTGGCCCCGTGCCTGGGTCGATGGGATAGATATTCCATTCACCTTCCTTTGAGTTGCGGCAATAGCTCGCTTGCCCCATCACACGGGTGCCGTACTGCCCGTTTTTAATGAGGTCCGCGCAGTTATGATAGATGGGAGTCGAGGTTCCCTGAACTCCAACCTGTACCACTCGCTTGGTTTTTTTCGCGGTGTCATATAATTTGTAAGCCTGTTCGACGGTTTTGCACATTGGTTTTTCAATGTAGACGTGCTTGCCCGCTTCCATGGCGTCAAGGGCGACATCCGCATGCCACTGATCCGAAGTGGTGACCCAAACCGCATCGATATCCTTGTTTTCCAACAGTTTTCGATGGTCGGCGAATATTCCACTGTCATTGATATTCAAAATCGCCGCCGCCTCTTTTCGACGGCGGACGTACAGATCGCACACCGCCACCTGATCGGTATTGTTCTTCAAACCGTCCGTGGCGTTGTCATGCAACAGTCGAACATGGGTGGTTCCCTGCATTCCCACGCCCACATGTCCGATGATAATTTTGTCGTTGGCTCCCAGCACTTTTGCCGGGGCAAGGGAGTAGACGGAACTTTTCGCAATCTGGGAAGCCGCCACGGAAACCGTTGCGGTTAGCGCTGCGTTTCGGATGAATTCCCGTCGTGTCGATCCCTTGTTATCCTGATCCTGGCTCATTCAAAGCTCCTTTTGATTGGTTGTGTGGATTCTTTAATTCTCTTTTAAAGCGTAAACATGCTCGGGTCAAAGGTTATTTTTTGACCTGTGAGTATGGATTCATTGGTTTTCAGCGCCACGACATTGGCGGTGTATCCGTCCTGTGCAGTGCATTTCAGAGGATTCGCTTTCGGATCGCGTATCGTATTTAGGAAAGCTCCAACGGATTGGTATAAAGCCGTTTTGCTCACGTCGTTGCCAACGCTTGCGGGTTGCTTGCCCAGAAGAAGCTGCTTGGTTGCATCGGCCACCAGCATAATTCCGGTGCCTGTTTTGGTGTCACCAATTCCCATTGTCTCTCTCTTGGCGTAAACCTCCCATCCAATAAGAGGTGCGTCGCTTTCCTTGAACATCCATGCGTTTTGATCTCGAATCACTACCGATGCCTGATTTCCGAAAACGGACTCGAACGCTCCGTCGAAAGAGGTCACCAATGATGCATCGTAATAACAGTTCACGTTGTTCGGATACTGAATGATCACTTCAATCGTATCCGGAACTTGCATTCCATCCTTGCCCCATTCGATAATCCCTCCATAGCCTTGTACGGAGATAGGAGTGTGGTTCATCACCCAGGAGAATACGTCAAGCTGGTGAATTCCGATTTCGCCCGCAAGGCCGGAGGATGTGTCCTTGTACATGCGCCAATTAAGAGCTTTCATTCTAGCGTCGCTAGGATCCACTCGTTGCCAGGAACCACGTCGGTGCCATTGGGAACGCCCGGAGAAGATGATTCCAAAGTCCATTGCATGCACGAATGTCATCACATGCAAATGCATGCCGTTTGATCGATATTGCATACCCGGTTGGAAAACGGTTTTAGCCGCAGCCCCGGCCTGTGCGATCACCTTCGCCTCGTCCAAGTCGGAACTCATAGGCGCTTCGCAGTAGACA
>JAJZOL010000036.1 GCA_021811565.1 bacterium
GGAGGCGTCGAGCAGCCTTCTCAGAATCGCTTTCTCCTCAACGGCTCGAGCGTAATACTCCGCATTGGCGGCGGATGGAACCGCATCCATCAATTGCAACAGGTACGACGCTCCGCCCGCCTCCTCCATCTGGTTGGTCAGCCTCAGTTGCTCCTGCAGGGTCAGCAGGTCCACGGGCTCGTCGCGTAGATTGAGGGCGATGATGGCTTCGTAGATCACCCGATGGGCGTGGCGGTAGAAATCCTCGGCGTTCAGGATGCTTTGAGCCTTTTCAATGGCGCTGCGCTCAATCATCATGGCGCCTAAAATCGCCTGCTCCATTTCGAGGCTTTGAGGCGGTATATTGTCCGTTTTGAGAAGATTTTCCGCAGTCATGAGATATGGCCACACATGCATTCAAATTCCGCATGCGATATGCGATCAAGGATGCAAACAATCATTTTATCGGTGATTCCGCTTATATGCAGGCGTTTAAATTGGGTAACGGGGGGATGAGTTCATCAGTCCCGATGATTTCGAAAGGAGCGATCAAGCTTATCTTTCGCCGTTAACCGTTATTCTAAAGAGGTAATTCCAAGATTCTTACAAGCGGCATGTTTCTCACTCAGGATGCTTGTCGAACGAGCGGAAATCGAATCTTGCAATTATCCGAAATGGTTTCAAATAATTATGATACGGAGCCTCTTTCGAAGGCTCCGTATAATGATGGGATTGCGGAGAGCTATTCAGCCGCTTCCGCTTTAGTGGATTCGACCGCTTCACCGCTCGCCGCGGCTTTTGCCGCCTGCTCGGCTGCGATCGCAGCCGCCTTCTCCGCCTCTGCGGCTTCGGCTGCGGCGCGACGGTCCAATTCCTCTTGAGTGGTTACGTCAAGCTGTACGGATACCGTCACATCATTGTGAAGACGAACGGGAATGGAGTAGAGACCGAGGGATTTGATGGGATCCACCAAGCCGATTCGACGCTTGTCTATGGTAATCGATGTGGCTTTCCGTATCTCCTCGGAGACGTGCTGGGCGGTGATGGAGCCGAATAGCTTCGTTCCCGAACCCACTTTGCCGACGATGGTGAGCTTCAGGTTGCTCATCTTTTCGGCGTCGTCCTGTGCGGTTTGGATCGCCTTTTGCATTTTGGCATCCTCCGCCGCCATCCGAGCTGCGTGCTGTTTCAACGCTCCGCCCCGAGCCGTCACCGCCAACTGCCTGGGTATCAGGTAGTTGCGGGCGTAGCCGTCCGCCACCTCCTTGATGTCGCCCGTTTTCCCCAGCTTGGGTATATCGTGCTGCAATATGACCTTCATCCAATGCTCCTTATCGAAATTCTTATTTTATCTGATAATCGCAGTTATAAATTATATCCGCTGATTCGCAAAAACCGCGCACGGCTTATGGCGGATCACCCGGATATTGCAATTACCGTGTCCGTTTGAATATGTCCTTACGACAGGCGGCATCTTCCTGGCAATCAATGACATATCCGAGCCAATGCCGGGCGCCGAAAACCTCTCGCCCGGTCATTGATAAATTATCTTAGTAATCTTACCCCGATAATGGGCGTTGTGTTACGGAATAGTTGATCCGCGCCAAGCCACAAGCCAAAATCGTTGTTGATACGGAAGCGCGCCCTTGCGTTGAATATGAGATGATTGGGGTCAAACAGGTCCAATGAAAGCTGATCATCGGAATTCAGAGGGGTGTCCAGTCCAATCCCGAGTTTCGAGGCGTACAATCCGTATCTCAACGCTCCGAAATCATCCAAATCCGTTTCGTATTGCGCGTTCACGCGATTATTGTTCGCGAAATCGTAAAATCCGAGATCAAGAGCGTTTTTGTTTCTGAAAGGAATGCGTAGATTCACATCCGAACGGAAGTGAGGGCTTTGCGCGCGCTCCAGAAAATCCACGCTGAATTGAGGTTTTCCGATCCCAATCCCGCCCTTCATGTTGGGGAGTTTGATTTGCTCCACCAGCTTGTTCACATTTGCGACCAGTTTTTGGCTCTCCTGGGTGGTAGTCTTCATTGATGCGACGGATTCCTTCAGATCGCTTTGTACGTTCGGATCGCCGGAAAACTGGTGAATATCCGAGGCGATCTGGTTAAAACGTGCGATGGTGGTTTTCGCCAACTCCAAGGTCTCCACCAGCGATTGCTGAATTCTCGGGTCGCTCACCTGTTCCGAGAGACGAGTCACGGCGGTGCGCGCGGCATCCACCGTATCCGCCATGTTTTGCAGGATGTCGATGGCGCTATTCGCTATTTGGTCCACCTTCGTGCTGTTTCTGCTGGCGGTGGCTCGAAGTTCGGCGGTGATGACGGTCGCCGTCACGCGCGCCTGATGCGACACCGCTTGCAGGTCGTCAAGGGTGTTGTCCATGGTTGTCCGAATTTTCGGATCCGCCAGCAAATCCTTGGCGGACTTTGAGGCGTCCTGGAAATTCGACATCATCCCGTTGGTTTTTTGCATGATGGAATGCACCTGATCGAGAGTGTCGGCGAGTTTGGGGGTGAGGTTCTTCACCGTGGCGCTGAGTTGCTTTAACGCCTGATCCGCCGTGGGCGATAGCTGGGCCAAGGCGGAGAGAGGCTGAGCCTGCACGTAACGTTGTGGCCACATCTCCCCCGGTTTGAGATATTGAGACGCAACGCCCGGAGTGATCTCCAGCAACGGGTTGGCGATCAGCAGTCCCGAACTGATTTGAATCATCGAATCATTCGGGATTTTGTTGAGATATTTGTCATCGATGGATAGTTCCACCACCGGCTTGAGCGTTTGGTCATTCAGTTTGATGCTTTTAACCTCTCCGACCGTCACTCCGTTCATTCTGACCGGAGTCTGTTTCTGCAATCCAACCGTGTCATCGAAGGTGGCGTATAAGGTGAAGTGATCGAAATCCATATGAGCGAAAAGGTACCAGGCGCAGAAAAAGACAACCATGCCGACAATGACCAGAATTCCAACTTTGAGTGCGGCAAACTTTTCCATGTTATCCTCCCTCCCCGGCTCTTTCCGATTCCTCTTTGGCTATCCGTGTCCATTCCACCACTCGATCGGGCGAGTTGGCGATAGTGTGGCAATCCTTCATGATTATCTCCACGCGGCATCCCTTGGTTGTCTGGAACGTATCGCGGATGTTCCTGCGGATGTGATCGGTATCGAAATGGGAACGAGCCAGATCGCTGGGGTTGGGTTTCCAGGAGAAGATGTATTTGTCCTGTAGGTTGTCCGCCATTTTTCTCGCATCCGCCCACGGTGAAACCGACACCCGCCTCAAGTTGGGTATTTTTTTCACATGCTTCCAGCGCGAATCAAGCGGCTCGCAGCAACCGTAGCAGTTCAATCCGAACCTATCCAATAACGGTAACTGATAGGGTAGCACAAATTCCTCGAACATACCCGGGGATATCCCAACCGTCTCCTGGCTCTCCGCAAATCCCCACATGTTTTCCAGACGCACCTTGCCGTCCTCGCCCTTTTCCGGTATCTGGTCGGTCCATCCAAATCCGCCGGAGCCGACATAGGTTCCATCCGTGTTCGTGTACAACAGACCTTCCTTTTCCAGAAATTCCAGTCTTTTCAATTGGGAATCGCGAAGGAAACTCATTAACCGATGCACCATTTCCGGGGTGTCGATCATGTCCATCATCATTCGCTCCATCCCTCTTAGATATGCGAGCGACATCGTCAGCCCCAGCGTCCACCACCAAACGGTTTTCAGTCTCACTTTCAGGATGTCTCCGAAAACCTCGTGAGCGATTTCCAATCTCTCCTCGGTGGCGGACGTATTGATCTCTATTTTCGGGAACTTGAGTTTTTGCAAATCCTCCGGTTCGCGTATGGGGGCGTCCCAAACATAGGAGCCTGCGGCGTCCTTGCGATGAAACGTGATCGGCACCCCCATGTCCGTTTCCGTATACACATGGGACACCTCGAATATGCCGGTGATTACGCGATCGTCCCGCATTCTCTCGCCCCAGAATAGCTCTCTTCGAAGAGCGAACTCCCACTCTCGAGCCAAGTTGTCACGGCAGGAAAGGTCATCGGGATGGATGATTTCGTTCCAACCGTTTTCCGGATCGCAAAAAACCACCGGTCTCGTTGGCGTCAATGCATTGTGGTCTCTCCAAAGACGCTCCTTCTCCTTTTCAATGGGTCTGTCCGCCAAAAGACGCACTCTCTCCCCCAGTTCTCGCAGGAGACTCACATCCCCCGACGGAAGCATGAGATTGCGTTTTAATACGGTTGGCGCTGATTGTGAAATGAGAACATCTCCTGTGTCATCTTTATCCGAAAACATCGGCATGCTCCTATCGGCACGGAACCCATATACGACATATGCAAGCAAACACGAGGTTGCTCTTGGATCATGGTTGTTAGCCGTTGATTCCCGATTAGGATGGAGCTAAATTAATCCCCTTGCTTGTTGGACTTGTATTTGCTTGTTTATATTATTATGAACCTTCTTCGCTTGGAATGTTGCAATCATGCGGATTGTATGAACTCCACAACCTTGGGATTATCGGAGGATTTAATCTCTTCCGGTGTGCCGCATATGATAATCTCCCCCGCTTCGAGCATGGCAATGCGATCCGCTATACGGAATACCGAGGCGATATCGTGCGACACCACCACGGAAGTCACGCCCGAACGCTCCCTGGTGCGCACAATAAGATCATCGATATTGCGGGCGATGACGGGGTCCAACCCGCTTGTCGGTTCGTCATATAGAAGCAAGTCCGGTTTCATGGCCAAAGCGCGCGCCAGCCCAACTCTTTTCTGCATTCCTCCGGATAGCTCTGAAGGGAACATGGATTCCGAACCCTCCATTTCCACCTCACTCAGGCGGCGTGCAACGATCGCTTTGATATCCTTGCCTTTTGCCATTCCGTTCTGCACCAATCCGAACGCAACGTTATCATAAACGGAAAGGGAATCAAATAACGCGGCATACTGGAATACCAGCCCGACCTTCATCCTTATTTTATCCATCTCGTATTCCGGAATCGGAACGATGTTATTGCCGAAAAGCGATATCTCCCCGGAACTAGGTTTGCGCAATCCGGAGAGACATTTCAGCAGTGTGGTTTTACCGCTGCCCGACATTCCGATCACCGCGAATATCTCTCCGGAAAGAACCTCTAAATTTATTTGATGCAATATGCGTTTTCCGGATACTTGGTAATCCATATTTTTTATGCTAACGGGATTCATATGGGCTCTCTCAACGGATGGTAATGCTCGCGCCGGATAAAAGCTGTGCGAGGAAGAAATCCGAGATGAATATCAGCATCACGCATAGCACCACGGATCGCGTGGTGGAGCGTCCCACCCCCACAGCCCCTCCTTCGGTCTTTAAACCCTGATGACACGCGATTATAGCAATGGTGAAGCCAAACCAGATGGTTTTAACCAATCCTTTGATCATGTCGCGTTCGGTGACGAAGGTGCGTGCGGATTCCAGAAAGGTCTGCCCCGGAACGCCATGGTAGAGGGCCATTAGAAAGGAGCCTCCCACTCCCGCAAGGTCGGCGAAAACCCCCAACACGGGCAGCATCAGCACGCAAGCCACAATCCTCGGGAGCACCAAGTACCGAATCGGCGAGACCGCCATGGATCGCAACGCATCCACCTGTTCCGTCACCACCATGGATCCGATCTCCGCTGCAATAGCGGCGCCGATACGCGCGGATACGGTTACGCCCGCAAGCAGCGGGCCGAGTTCCATCAGAAAGGAGAGTGTGAGCGTTCCGCCAACGTAATTCACCGCGCCGAAATGGATGAATATGTCCGCAGTGTAATAGGCGAAAACGGCGCCTGTGGAGAGGGTGGTGATCATGACGATGGAGAGCGAATCAGCCCCGATGGCGGACATCTGGTTGATGGTTTCCCGTATGTTCAGCCTGCCGCGCACCAAGTAGAGAAGCGACATGTACGCCAAAGTGGCGGTTTCGCCAAGGAACGTCAGGAAAGTGATAACAATCGAGCCACCGAACGATGAGATTTTTTTCGCCTGTGGAGCTGTGTGATCAATCATGACCTGATTATTATACGGGTTAGGTGTTTGCTCTGTCAATCAAGGCGGGTTGCAGTTTCAGATATCTCGAATAATTCCCATGATAAAATCTGTACAACACAACGCTCGCCACTATCATACTTTGAAATAGATGATATCCTATTTCGGAGTATTGTCGCAAGGGGAAAACGATGCCGAACTTGAGGAGGATATTGTCCAAGGCGACCCAGAAGATAAGTAACTGCATGCCCGCCCAGAAATAACCGAGATTGACAAACAGATAGCGTATGATATTATCCTGCTTGCTTCGGGAACCGTGGCCGTAAGCGAAGGTGCGGCAGAAGGAATCAAAATCCGCCCCTTGGACGGGGTAACAGCTTTTTCGATAGGAGAGGTAGAAGTAATAACCCGCGACCGCAATCGATCCGCCGATGATCTTGGCGAAAATCAATCCCGCCCATCCCAATCCGAACACTCTCTCCAACACATTCCATTCGTTGGCAAGGTTAGGAGACACGATATAGGTGCTTAGAAGGTCCAATGTGTTGGCTAATATCACCATCAAAGACACTACGAGTAGCTTGTTCCAATCCGACAAGCTTAAATTCTCCCGCTCCGCGGAATTCGGATTTTTTATCTCAGCCAGAATTACACTTCCCACTCTCATCTACCCCGCAGTTTTTACATGTCAGAAGCGACTTGGCCCTTATACTCATCAATACTGCAAAAACCATGCCACAAAACATCCATTCTTAAACTGAAACAAAAACCCTTGTTTTTACCGTCTCGGATGATTGCAACTTGATGAATAAGAGGTTACAATGTGCTTTACAGGCGCTCTGAGATGTTTAAAGCGCACATTGCGCATTCGCTTGTATCCGAATGGATAACCGTTACGTATTTGCTACACTATAAGGAGTGCAAGCAGTTGATGAGTGCGATTTGTGAAAATCCTGGAGGGATGATGCAAGTATGACCCCGCGTGAGAAAATGATAGCGGCGCTGAATTTTCAGCCTTATGAGGGACGCCCGCCGCATATAGAGCTTGAGTTTCAGCTTACCAGAGAGGTGTTTGGAGAGGATCCCCTTGACTGGAATCGAGTGAGAGAGATTCCAAAACATCAGTTACGCGACGCTTTGATTCGCAATGTGCAATTGTGGATTAAAGTGGCGGAAAAATACGATTACTCAGACTTGCCGGGTCTGCATTGGCTGGGTTTGGATGAGGCGGCGCAAAGTTTTCAGATCGCGCGAGAGCTGTCGGGGGACAGGTATCTCTTAAAATGCCACGTGGACGGAACGCTAGCCATTCCGGACGGCGCCAATTACGCCAATCTCTCATACCGGATCGCGGATGATTTTGACGGTCTGTTGGAAGAGTTGGACAGGAACTGCGAAAACGCATGCCGAACCATCGAGGCTTACGCCCAGGCGGGAGCGGAAATCAACTACATGTGCTCCGATTACTGCTTCAATCAAGGTCCTTTTCTCTCCCCGAATATGTTTCGCAAGCTAGTCACCCCGTTTCTGAAAAGACAGTGCGATACATGCAGAAAGGTCGGCATGTACGGGGTGAAACACACCGATGGCAATTTGAACCCCATATTGGATCAGATGATCGATTGCCACCCGCATGCGTTTCATTCCATCGACCCAATGGCGGGTATGGATATTCGCGAAGTACGCAAACAGGTGGGCAAGGAGATTGCGCTTATTGGCAATGTCGATTGCTCGAAACTGCAAAGCGGCACGAAGGAGGAGATCGAGGAGAGCGCGAGATATTGTCTCAAATACGGACCAATAGATCATACCGGATACGTATTCGCCTCAAGCAACTGCATCTTCCGGGGGGTGCCTTTGGAGAGTTACGACACCATGCTGTTGGTGCGCAATAGCTGGGAGGACGACTAAGAGTACGGGATCGTTGGAAGGAGGATGTCAATGAAGGGTTCCTGCAAAAATGATCGCCTGCGAGGGATGGATTTCAAGAAGCATAACGAAGAGGTCGCCCGGTTGTGGAAGGCTTATGGAGACCGTAAGCCGTATCGCGTCCCGATCATACTCGGTCTGAATAGTCGTTATTTTTTCAAAAATAAGGATGCGAATCCGCAAGGGCTGGATTTTCAGGAGTATATGGAGGACCCCGATGTTATGATTGGCACGCTGCTACGATTTGCACGATGGTCCAAATTCAATGTGCTCCAGGATCAAGAACTGGGATTACCGGATAAATGGTATGTGTCGGTGGACTTTCAGAACTTTTACGACGCCGCATGGCTCGGATGTCCGGTGGTGTATATGAAAGGGGAGGTGCCCGACACGCGGCCCGTGTTTCAGGATTGTCCGGAAAAAGTGATGGAGAACGGATATCCCGACCCATTCGGCGGGTTGATGCAAAAGGTTCAGGAGTATTACGAGCATTTCAAGGCGTGCGCGGAAATGGAGACCTTTTTGGATCGCCCCATTGAGGTATCCCCACCGTGGTGCGCATTAGGCTATGACGGGCCCATGACCGCCGCATGCAGCCTCTTCAGTCCCTCATTCGTATGCACCGCCATGGCTGCGGAGCCTGAAAGGCTTCAAACTCTTCTTGGCTTCATTAACGAAGCGATCATCAGGCGAATGAAGGCGTGGCGAGATCGATTGGGAGTCCAATATCCCGTCGATGGCTGGGGTTGCGCCGACGATAGCGTCGCCCTGATCTCCCTCAAAATGTACAGGGAGCATATCCTACCGCATCATCGAAAACTCTACGACACCTTCGCTACACTCAAGGAGAGAAGCATCCATCTCTGCGGCGACGCCTCAAGGCATTTCCCAGTTTTACGGGACGAGTTGCATATTGCGTCTTTCGATACGGGCTTTCCCATTGATTTCGGTAAAATCCGCCGGGAGCTTGGGCCGGATATTCGTATTAACGGCGGGCCGCATGTAGAATTTTTACGCACCGCTACGCCGGAACAGGTTTACGAGGGTACGCGAGAGATATTGCAATCGGGTGTTTTGGAAGGGGGGCTCTTTGTTCTTAGAGAGGGCAACAATCTGGCGCCGGGCACTCCATTGGAAAACACCGAGGCGATGTATAGGGCTGGCAGGGATTTTGGCGTGTTAAATGAACCGAAAGGAAATTAAGAGGAACAAAATATGGCTACATGGGCGGCAGACGTAGGAGGAACCAGCATCAAACTGGCGGTGATCGATAATGACACGATTTTGGTTAGGGATGAAATTCCCGCAGAGGCGGAAAAAGGGCTTAACCTGGCATTGGAGCGCATGGCGGAAACTTGGATGGAATTGACCGCCAAATGCAGTCTCACCCGGGACGATTGCACCGCTGTCGGAATGGCGTTTCCCGGGGTGATAGATCCCGTTACCGAACGCATTTGGACAACGCCTGCGGGGAAATTCGATGATTCCAAGGATATGGACGTGCAGGAATGGGGGAAGACCCGCATCGGATGCGCCATCACCGTCTGCAACGATGCAAATGCGGCGATAGCTGGGGAGTGGCGATATGGAGCCGCGCGAGGATGCTCCAACGCCTGCATGATGACACTGGGCACGGGCGTCGGAACCGGTGTGATCGTTGAGGGAAGACCTCTGCGCGGCGGACACGGCTTGGCGGGCAACGCAGGCGGGCATTTGACGATTAATTGGGACGGGGTCGAATGCCTGTGCGGCAACATAGGGTGCGTGGAATCCGAGGGATCCTCGTGGGCGGTGAAGCGTCAGGCTCATGAGCATCCTCTTTTCTCTTCCAGCCGCCTATCCAAGGAACCTTTGATCGATTACGAGGCGATATTCCGTCTCGCACGGGAAGAAGACACACTTGCGAAGGATTTGCTTGAGCGAAGCCTGCGCGCTTGGGCCATCGGGGCGGTGAACATGGTGAACTGTTACGATCCGGAGGTGCTGATTCTCGGAGGCGGCGTGATGCGATCCGCGGACATTATTGTGCCATACATCCAGGAATACATTCGCAAACGCGCTTGGGCGCAATGGGAGGTTCCCGTGGTCCCTGCGAAACTGGGGAATGACGCGGGAATGTTGGGAATAGCCTATCTTGCTGCGAATCGGCAAGGAGAGTAGCTCCTAAATGTACTTCGGCAATTACGATAAGTCTCCTTGTGTAACGGTGAAATATTCCCGTACATGCGCATGGCGCGGATGGTTGGAGATTGGCGAGAGGCTGAATGAATCCGTGCGGGAACGTGGCAAATCTCGCACGGTTTTGGCGGTGGATTGTTACACAGGCGTGAAGGATGAGGAAATTCTGCCGCACTTGGTTCGAGCCCTTTCCCCGACCCTCGTGATCGATGTGGCGCAAGCGATGAAATCTCCGGACCGGATCGAGACAATGGTCGCTCCCTATCTTGGCGACGATCCGGTGTTTGGCAAGCTGACCTACCTGAATCTTGAGGATTTCTTCGAGGCGGAGCATTTGGCGGAAATGCGGCGCTGCATCGAATCCGTGAGGAATGGGCTGGTCCTTGCATACGGCGTCGGTGCGACCTTGGCGGCGCCGAAGGCGGATATCCTGGTTTACGCGGATCTCGCCAGATGGGAGGCGCAGTTGCGATTCCGTCGAGATGAGATATCCAACCTAGGCGTGGAGTCCCGCACGGTGAATGCCGCTCAGCAATACAAAAGGGCGTTTTTCGTGGATTGGCGGGTTTGCGACAAGCATAAGACGGCCTTGATTGACCGTTGGGATTACCTTCTGGACACCAACACTCAAGGCGACCCGAAGCTGGCGACTGGCGACTCCGTACGCACGGGTTTACGCCAAACCGCTCGACAACCCTTTCGAGTGGTTCCCTATTTCGATATGGCCCCATGGGGAGGCCAATGGATGAAGCGGGTCTGCGATCTTGATCCCGGCATGGAGAATTACGGGTGGTGTTTTGATTGCGTTCCGGAAGAGAACAGTCTTCAGTTGCGTTTTGATGACGTAACGATTGAGTTGCCTGCGATAGACCTCGTGTTCTTTCAACCCAGAGAGCTTTTAGGGGATGCCGTTCACGCAAGATTTGGAACGGAGTTTCCAATACGCTTCGATTTCCTGGATACCATGGGGGGAGGCAACCTAAGCTTTCAGGTTCACCCTCTGACGGAATACATCCAACGGCATTTCGGCATGCATTACACTCAGGACGAGAGCTACTACATGCTGGATGCCGGCGACGATTCCTGCGTCTACTTGGGTATCAGGGAGGGGATTGACCCTCGTGAGATGGCATCGGATCTTTACGCCGCGCAACGAGGCGAGAAACGCTTTCCCGATGAGAAATACGTGAACCGTTGGCAAGCGAAGAAGCATGATCATTTTCTCATTCCCGCAGGAACCTGTCATTGCTCGGGGAAAAACGGGATGGTGCTTGAGATTAGCGCCACGCCGTACATTTTCACGTTCAAAATGTGGGATTGGGGGAGAATGGGGCTGGATGGCAAGCCCCGTCCCGTGCACCTCGATCATGGCGTCGCGAATATTCAATGGAATCGAACCACTCAGTGGGTGCGTGAGAATTTGGTGAATAGGATCACCCCGATAGGTTCCGGACCGGGATGGACTGCGGAGAGAACAGGATTGCATAAACGTGAATTCATAGAAACACATCGGCACTGGTTCACGGATCGCACACCCCACGACACTCATGACGGTGTGAATGTGTTGAACCTGGTGGAGGGTGAAGCCGCGATATTGGAGAGCCCGGACAATGCATTTGAGCCATTCGAAGTTCATTACGCGGAGACGTTCATAGTACCCGCCGCCGTGGGCGGGTATTCCATTCGACCTTACGGTAATTCAAAAAGCAAAAAATACGCCACGATCAAGGCGCTGGTCCGCACGGAAGCGAGGACGAAAGAGTAGTTTCGAGCTGCGAGATTCAGACTGGTCGTCCATATCCAATGATCCCTCCGAGTGCGCTTGCATTTCAAGGGTCAATATCAAGCAGATTGGGCGATGATTTGCTCGAAAAAGTAATACGGGAGAACTATCATGTCACATGAGGAAATGGAAAACAAATCAGGCAGCATGGCGTATTTGATGCTGATTACGGTGGTGGCGGCTTTGGGAGGATTGTTGTTCGGGTACGATACGGCGGTGATATCCGGCGCAGTGGGATTTCTTCAAAAGCATTTTCAACTCAACGCAGGTTTGGAGGGCTTTGCGGCGTCCAGCGCCTTGATCGGATGTATTTTCGGGGCGCTTTTCGGTGGTCCGTTGAGCGATCGTTACGGCCGCAAGAGTGTAATGATTTCCTGCGCCGTTCTATTCGCTCTTTCCGGTGTCGCCTCCGCCTTGCCGCATACTTTGACCCAGTTCGTATGGGCGCGGTTTTTCGGAGGGTTCGCCATAGGAGCTGTTTCGGTGGTTTCTCCTCTTTATATCGCGGAGATCGCCCCGGAGAAGATTCGCGGAACTTTGGTGTCGCTCTACCAGCTTGCAATCGTTATCGGCATACTCGTTGTGTTCTTTGTGAACATGCTGATCCAGCGCCTGGGGAACGAGGCGTGGAATGTGGCGTATGGGTGGAGATGGATGCTCGGCTCTCTGGTATTTCCATCCGGTCTGTTCGGAATTCTTGCAATCTGGATACCTGAAAGCCCCCGCTGGCTTATGAAAATGGGGCGAAAGGAAGCCGCATCTCAAATCCTCGTTCGAGTAGGCGGGCAAGCGAACGCTTCGCGTGAAATTCGGCAAATTGAGGATTCCCTCAACCAAGAGGAGAGTTCCTTTTTGGAACTCTTCACTGGCGGTTACAAACCGGCTTTGGTGGTGGGGGTGGTGCTAGCCGTTATCTGCCAGTTCAGCGGCATAAATGCAATTATGTATTACGCCCCTGAGATTTTCAGAGCCATCGGGGTGGCGAGGAACGCCGCTTTCGCTGAAACGGTTTCCGTCGGGTTGGTCAACCTGATATTCACCTTTGTCGCGATATGGCTTGTGGACAGGGCGGGAAGGAAAGCCCTTTTGGTGGTAGGTTCCATCGTGCAGGTGATCGCCTTAACGGCGGTTGGGCTAATGTATGCGACGCATGCAGGAGGGCTGTGGCTGCTGATCTTCGTACTGCTATTTATCGCCGCCTTCGCATCCGCCATGGGGCCTATTCCGTGGATTATTATCTCGGAAATATTCCCCACCAAAATACGCGGTCGCGCCATGGCGATCGCCGTTCTCGTGATCTGGGTTGCGGATTACATTGTTTCTCAAACTTTCCCCATGCTTGCCAAGGGAATTGGGGACGCGAAAACCTTCTGGATATACGCGATTTGCAGTTTTCTTGGATTGCTCTTTATTCTTTTCAAGGTTCCTGAAACCAAGGGTAAAACCTTGGAGGAGATTGAACGCTCATGGATTGGTAAATAAGACGAAAGGATGTGGAGATGGAGTGTCAATTTATTTTAAAGCGAAAGGGTTTCGCACGGAATGCTAAACGCTGTTTGGCGATGATTAAATTCTTGCCGATACTTTTATTGTTGACATGTTTTGGTCTCTCAGCTCATGCATCTCCGGAAACCCTCTGGAGCATAGGCGTGAAGGATAACTCGGGGAGGGAGTTCGCCCTTTTCGGAAACTACGGTGAATACGCCAGCCACTTTCCGTCGAATTTCACATATTATATCGGCAAAAGCGTCGCCTCGGACTGGCCATACATCCAGCCAGGTCCGATGGATTCATGGGCGGGAAGCGTGGCGCATTCTCTCTCCATCGCGTTTCCTCTCGAATCCGTGCCAACTGGCGAGTGTACGCTTGAGTTGGATATCGTTAGCGCACAGGGACAGGCACCTCCAACGTTGAAAATCTCCATCAACGGAACCCCCATGCTTTTAAAATTGCCGCCGGGGCCGGGGGATATCGTTCTCAGCGATGAAAAAGCGGCGCATCCGCAATCTTTTCGATTGCAGTTCAATCCCAAATTCCTCAAAGCGGGGAGCAATCGTATCACGATAACCACCATCTCCGGTAGCTGGCTTCTATACGACGCCCTACATCTGGAGACCGATCCGGCTGTCAAACCGTTATTCCTCAGCAACGCATCTCTCCTGTCGGACTTTTTCTTTTTGCGCAGGCAAGGGAAATTAATGCAAGTTGTCACGTTGAATGTATATAACGATGACACTGCCGGGACGGGCGAAGCGGTAATCTCATATGACGGTAAAACGGAAAGGCAAAATGTCACCATTGGAGTGGGAGATAATAGCCTTGCTTTGGCTATCGACCCTGTGAAGACGCCGACGCCTGTGACCGTTCATCTTTCGTATCGCGATCATGATGTCACTGTTGAGGGAGTGGCGAAGCCGCAGCGAAAATGGACGGTTTGCATCGTTCCTTCCGTCCACATTGACGTGGGATATACGGACTTGCAGTCCGTTGTGAGACAGCGTCATGATGAGAACCTGGATAATGTGATAAAGATATGCGAAGCCGATCCGAATTTCCGCTGGAATATCGAGGGAAGCTGGGTCGTGCAGAACTATCTCGCGGATCGCCCGGTTTCGCAGGGGGAAAAACTCATCAAGCTCTTACAAGAGGGAAGAATTGAGCTTACCGCCGGATATTTCAACATGCTGACCGGTTTGATGTCCAACGAGGAGATGAATCGATACGCCTATGTGTCTGCGTATTACCACAGGAAATACGGCTTCCCATTGAATTCCGCTGACCTCACGGACGTCCCCTCTGCGAACATGGGCTTGGAGATGGCTTTGGCGGGCAGCGGGATTCGCTTCTTCGCGGAAGGAGTCAATCAGACACGTGCGCTGACGCTTGTCAATTCCGACATCCACACACCCTTCTATTGGGAAGGCGCGGACGGGTCGCGGTTGCTTTGCTGGCTTAGCAATGGTTACGGGCAAAGCATTTGGATGGATCAGAACACGAACGCTTCTCAATCGGAAACCGAGGATTGGATTAGAAGCATCGTCAACGGTTATAACAATGAAAACTACCCGTACAATCTCATCTATGTGTACGGGGCGATGTATGAAAACTCGATTATCGATCTGAATTACGGCAAATTGGCGGAAAGATGGGATGCTCACTGGGCTTATCCGAAATTGGAATTGGTGACGGAATCGCAGTTCTTCCGCCAGGCGGAAAAAGAGTACGGCAATCATTTTCCGGTGGTGCGGGGAAGCTTTGGATCCTTTTGGGAGGATGGAGCGGGTTCCACTGCATTGGAAACGGCGATGAATCGCAATTCACAACGCAGAATTACTCAAGCCCAGACATTGTGGTCTTTGGCGAACCTCTTAGGCAACCGGACGGCGTATCCGGTGAGCAGCTTTGATTCCGATTGGCAACAGATATTCCTCTACGATGAACACACCTGGGGGGCTGCGGGTTCCATCTCGGATCCGGATTCCTCCATGACCAAGTCGCAGTGGGCGGTGAAGAAACAATACGCCTTCACGGCGATGAATGAGACGAACAAGCTTCTTGCCGAAGGTTTGTCCGCATATATTAAGTCCGTTCCCGCACGCCCTGGCGACATCGTTGTATGCAACACGCACTCATGGGAGCAGAGCGGACTAACGCCTGTGCCGAAAGGGTTGCCGAATACGGTCCATATCGTGGATTCCAAAGGGGGAACCATTCCCACCCAAAAGATACAGGGAGTCGAATACTTCTATGCGGAGAATGTACCGGGTTTGGGTTATCGCACCTATCGCCTTCAAAATGGAAGAACGAAAGCTTCAGTGACCGAAGTTCAATCACTGGTGATGGAAAATCGATTTTATCGGATCAGCCTCTCCCCGAAAAGGGGAATTGACAGCGTAATCGATCGTGAGACGGGTAAAAACTTAGTTGACTCCACTGCGCCATACTCCCTTGGACAGGTTATCTACGCATCCGGCGCGGACGGAACGCGGCTTATTAATAGTGACCTGACTCAACCCGTACCGCCTGTGCGCATCAATAACGATGGCAATCCGCTCGATGCGCCCGCGCAAACGATACTCGTCACGCCTGAAAAGATTTTGTCCATCTCGCCTGTTCATAAAGGAGCGCTTTTTTCATATGTCACAATCACCTCGGAAATCCAAGGCGTAGTTCAAATCACCACGGAGGTGCGCCTGTATAACCGGATTAAAAGGATAGAGTTTGATATCCATATGATGAAGACCCCCATCCGGTTAAAAGAGGCGATGTATGTGGCGTTTCCTTTCCAAGTGCGTAAGCCTCATGTACTTATGGATACTACGGAGGCGATCATTGATCCCGTTCGCGATATGATCAAAGGTTCCTGCAATGACTGGTACTCCATTCGCGACTGGGTTTCCGAGGGATCTGCAAGGGGAGAGGATATCGTGTGGTCTTCACCTGATGCGCCATTGATCACCTTGAGCAATATCAATCGGGGAGAGTGGTATGCGCGACCGCATATCACCAATGGCTATGTCTTCTCATATGTGATGAATAATTACTGGTTCACCAACTACAAGGCGGATCAGGGGGGAGCCTTCCGATTCCGCTACGCCATCACCTCCTCTGCGCATAAGATATCCGCGTTGAGGTGCGAACAATTCGCGAACGCTTTCCCCGGCGAGTTGCCATACGGGATATCTGAAGGGGTGAGAAATGGGGATCGCATACCTGTCAAACTGCAAGGTGTGAATGTGTCCATGGTCACCGTAAAAAAGGCGCAGGACGGAAACGGCTATATCCTCAGAATTCGCAATCTTGCGGATAAACGCTCTCAAGCGCATGTGATTTTATCACAAACGGGAGCGCGTCACGCGGAGTTGGATAACCTCATAGAGGAGAAAATCAAACCGTTAACCGTTAAATCAGGCGAAATAACAATCGATATTAAACCAATGGCTACGGCTACGGTGCGAATTTACCCTTAAACGAAGAATATCCGACTGCGCCGTATCACATGTTTTAAGAGTATTGCGAGCTTGATAATGTGCGTGTGGAAAAGTTAAAAGCATCGATGAATGGATAATGTGGAAGAGATTGGGCTGAATGCGTATCCTGATTATCCTATTCATCGATGCTATCAAATATATGTGAAACTCCGCTTGTGAGTTGAACGGGGAGGGCGCCGGCTATTGGCGCTCCTCCTCGCACTGTCTATTTGACGGTCACCTTCTGCGTGGCGGTTCCGGTAAGCCCTGCGGTATTGAACGCCATGACTTCAATCTCATGGTCACCTGCGGATAGCGGCTGAGTGATGATGGTGAAATCCTCCATTGGACCGTCGAACAGACCGTCATTCGGAATAGCGGAAATCCACTCCCCTTTGTCCACTCTGAATTGCACCGCGTTTATAGCGATCCCTTTTTGAACCGCGGTTCCATCCAATTTTACGCTCTTATCCGCGTTCACCTTTAAGCTGGAGTTTTGAACATACACCACCGGTTTGGTATTGCAAATATAAACCGAATCGGATATCGCGTCGCCCGACAAAGGCGATGCCGGATTGCTGATGTAATCCGACGCCACCACTTTGAATTGATAGATTCCATCGGGAAGCGTTTTGGTGTCCAAAATCCGAGAGGTCTCCTTGGCGGTGGCTTCCGCCGCTGCGGTGTTCTCGCTTTCCGACGAAGTCGTGGAAGTCTTTTTGGACTTATATTGCTCCAGAAGTGTTTTGGCTCTGCTTAGAATCGCCTCTCGCAATTGAGGAGGCAAATCGGGATGCTTGTCCAACTCCGCCGTGACTTGAGCCATCGTGGGGGGATTGCCCGCGTCGGAATCTGCGGACGATGACGATTTGGATACGGATGTCGTTATCGTTTTCCCCTTGCTGATACTGTCGGAAGGTAATAACGTCCATGTTTTCCCTTCGTCGTTGCTGTAATACACCTTGTAAGTGAGCGTCTCCTTGTCCGGATCGGAAGCCTGCCATCGCAAGGTCTGCTTGCCTGACCATCGCTCTCCTCCCGTGGGAGCGAGCAATGTGATCTTTGGGGGATGATTTTGCGGCAGGAAACTGACACTCAAGTTCTTCAAAGTGGGTGATGTAAGTATCGATTTTGCGGACATGTCCACACGATATTGAATGTATCTTGCCGGTGGGTTCAGAATTCTATATCCGTCTCCTTCCGACACCAAGCTCTTCCACCCGGTCCAAGTGGAATCCGGCTCGGCGATATTTCCCGTGCGCACCTGTATCCCAACGTGGGAGCCGTCGGGGGTATCACCGTCCCACCGTATCATTCCCCATTGGGAAGTGTCCTTGGCATCATGAACGATGGAGGTGTAGGTGCCACTGAGATTTGATGACGGAGCGGCTGCGATAAACAGAGATCCCGGATTGCCGGACCCTATGAGGATATTCCCCTTGGTGTCCAGCCCCAGCGATATAAAGTCGATGTCCGCGCTGTTGTTGGACGAGGTTACCGAATCATCCGGTTTGATATCATATAATGAATTGGAGCCGCAAGCGTAAACCTCATCATCGGGGGCGACCACCAGCGCATTGAATCCCGGAGCCTTGTCATAAAGCGTTTTCGATGAGCCGTTAGGGGATATCTTGTAGATATATCCCGTCGGGGCGGTCACGGCGTAGATATTTCCTTTGCTGTCAATTCCGATGGAGGTCACGCTGGGCTGCTTGGAATCAAATATCACCGATCCTTTGCCTTCGGGGGATATTCGATAGATGACTCCATCCTCTCCCGTACCGGCGTAGAGGTTGTTTTTCGCATCCGTCGCGAGGCAAAGCACATGCTGTTCAGCCGTGTGATAAAAAAGCTCCGTTTTACCATCGGGTTGCACGCGATAGATATTTCCGATGCCTCCTCCAGTGCCGATATAGAGGTTCCCTTGGCTATCCTTCGCCAATGCAAGGGCGTATTTCTCATTGGCTGCATCGATAACCATGGATTTTCCATCCGATTGCACCTGATAAGTTTTTCCGTTTGGTCCCGTGGCGGCGTATACCGATCCGTCGGGACCGGGCAGCAATGCGCGTATGAACACCTCCGGCAATGTTGCGAATACGCTTAATCCCTTCCCTGGGGTGTAACGGAGGATTTTCCCTTGGGTGCCCGTTCCGAGGAGGAAGCTATCGTCACCGTAAGGAATAACGGACCAGATATAACTTTCCGTGCTTGAAGCGACCTGTTTGATATCTCGTGTGAGAGTCAGATCCCCTTTTGCGGTGACGCACGCTCCGTCAAACTGCCCTTTCAGAAAATCCGTTCTCGTTCCCTGTGTCCAAGTCTCCACCATTCTCCCCACGGGTTTTTCGGTCGTTTTAGCGGTCTCCTCGGATGATCCCGTTTCCTCCGAGGATGCGGCGGAGGTGGCGGATGGCGGATTTTTGGAGCCTTTCGTCTGTTCCGGAGGCGTTGGCTTTGCGGGTTTCACTTCGACATTCACGGTTTTCTCCGCCAATCCGAATTCATTGGCATAGGAATCGCCATTATCGGAACTAGTGTCCTGATCCATTAAAATCATTCCCCCGGGTGGCGGCGACATTGGTGAGACGGAGGGCGAGCCTTCCGGCGTCGGAGACTGCTCGGGTGCGTTTTCCTGATCACTCTTTTTTTGCACTTTGATCAACAGGAGCTGTTGCCCGGATATAACCCATGCGGTTGGATCAATGGTCTTGACTTGGTCGCTATCCAAGCGCACATTACTGGATCGAATGGAGCGCATCAACGAGTCCATGTTTGGCGGCAAATTCGGTAGTTTCTCTCCGTCGACGTCCAGTGACGTGGTGCGCAGAAGAAGTTGAGCCAGAATATCGTTGTTCTTTTCCTTTTTGTCGTAACGTTGTATCATCTCCTGGATGGAGGCGGGAGGAGCCTGTTGCGTCACCTGTGTTTGCTGAGCGCGAATGATGATGCCGCCCAAGGATAACGCGGGAGGAACCGCTCCGCCTCTCACCAAAAGGGGATACATCCCGTTGGGGGTGTTCTCGGGTATCTTCACCTTCAAATACCGAGTAACCACAGGAGAGTCATAGGGTTTGATATCCATTCCAACCGTGAATGTCTCCCCCGGTGTGAATTGACCATCCTTGATAAATATCCGTTTTAAAACGGCGGTATCGTGTGCGCTGTGCATCACCACGGATATGTTTGCGCTTTTTATCGAGACCGGGTGGAAGGGGTTAGCGGTGAGGATATCCAGTATGTTATCCAAATCATCCGGAGAACGCCTGGAGAT
>JAJZOL010000045.1 GCA_021811565.1 bacterium
TAATTCCGTGAGCACACGCACACTGCCGGTAAGAGTGTTGCGAAGAAGCTCGGTCTCGGCGGTTATAAGACGATGCTGTTCAATACCCGCATCAATGGCCAATGCGAGTTTTTCCGGAGGACATGGCTTGTTGAGGAAACGGAATATCTGTCCATGGTTCACCGCATCCATGGCAGTCTGCTGATCCGCTTGCCCCGTGAGCATAATCCGCACGGTGTCCGGGGCCAGGCGCATTGTTTCCGCAAGAAATTCGATGCCGTTCATGTGAGGCATCCGCATATCCGCCACCACCACCGCATACGGTTCCATTCTCCGTATCATCTCTATGCCGGTCTTAGGACCTTGGGCGATGGAGACTTCATATCGATTGTGGAACTGTCTTTGCATGCCGAAAAGCAGATTCGCCTCGTCATCTACAAAAAGTACTCTTCTATTCATATAGTTTCATCCTGTTCCGCACACCGGCATTCTTTGCGCCATTCATCCGTTTTCCCACGCAAGCCAAGACCATCGAGATACTCCTCGTCAAACCGCACCGTCTCGCTTCTTGGCATAATCGGATGAGCCTCATTCGTCAGAACATTCGCGGCATGCACTAACGCGATGCCGTTGAACTCTCTGGAGTTCTGCCTGCTTGGGGTGTGATGATAGGCGATCGCCTGCATCATGGACTCAGGCAACCCCCAAAGCCCCATCAGGTACGCCCCAACATCCGCATGGCTGGCTCCGAAAAACACCTCCTCCGCCTCCTCGATCGGGATATCGGGCAGCATCTGATTCATCAATAGCGGCTCATATTCCTGAGGCAGGTTATTGAGAAGAATTAACATCCCGACGTCGTGCAGAAGACTTGCGGAATACGCCTCTTCAATGATTTTACGATCCAGTTGCTCCATCCGAGCGATGCGATCCGCGACTTTGGCAGTCAGGAGGCTGTGGTTCCATAGATTGTTAATCAGATTGCTCTTTAACTTTGAATTATTGAATCCGCTGAAGACATGTAAACTTAGCACCAGCGATTTTACCGTATTCAAGCCAATCAAATTGACTGCCTGAACAAGAGATGTGATATGCTTGGAGTTCCCGAAATAGGCGGAGTTGACCAGTTGCAGTATCTTTGCGGACATACCGATATCCGCGGATATCTTCTCAACGATTTGCTTGATGGTGCACTCCGGTTTTTCAAGCATCAGCACAATCTCGTAATAAAGAGAGGGATGACTTGGAAGCGAGGATGTGTTGGATGTGAGCCTTTGCAGGAACGGATTGTTTAAATAATCCTGCAACCATGTGGCGCGGTTGAGTGTCGCGATAAGCGTGTCGTAATCGCAAGGCTTCGCTAGAAATTGGTGGGAGTTTACGACGGAGCGCAGGATGTTTACATCATCCGAGTAGCCTGACAAAACTATCCGCACCACTGTGGGATACAATTTGGAGACCTTCTCGAGCAGTGTCGCGCCATCCATACCCGGCATTCTCATATCGGTGATGATTACATCAATCGGCGCGTTTTGCAGAAGGTTTAACGCCTCTTCGCCTCCCTTGGCGAAATACATCTCCCAATCCTCGCGTTTAGGACGCAGCATTCTCTGCAATCCTTGCAAAACATTCGGTTCATCATCGACAAACATCACTCTTTTCATGGTTAATTCCAACCTATTCTATTAAAGGGTTGCGGAGCTTCCAGTAACCTCGCATCTCTTCCGATGCTCGGATAGACAAGCCACAAAGAATGGAAACCGCAACCTCCGCCCATTCTTTCAAATATCCTGCAATGGCAACTGAATAATGAAAGTCGTTCCAACTCCCATTTCCGTCTCGAAAAATATCCTTCCATGATGCTTTTCCGTAATGATCATATGGGCGATGGACAGTCCCTGCCCGCTTCCTTTTCCCACCTCTTTGGTGGTGAAGAAGGGATCGAATACGCGTTCCCGTATCTCCTCCGGAATGCCTGTTCCTGTGTCGCACACTCTTATCTCCGCATACTCGCCCATGTTTTTTGTGGATATGGTTATCCTTCCTTTCACCGTTCCGCTCTCCCCCACCGCATCGCTAATAGTGTGCGTTGCGTTCACGATAAGGTTTAGGAGAACCTGATTGATCTCCCCGGGCAAACAGGGAACCTGAGGCAAGGAACGATCCAATTGCAAATCAATATCGGCGATATACTTCCATTCATTTTTCGCAACGGTCACGGTGCTCTCAATCGCTTTGTTCATATCGTATGCGACTTTCTCCATTTCGTGCGGATGAGAGAACTCCTTCATCGCCAGAACGATTTTAGAAACTCGTGCCACGCCCTCCAAAGCCTCCGAGATGGCCGCAGGGGTTTCCGAAATAAGATAATCCATGTCCAGCTTTCTCCACTGTTCCCGAATCTTCGCTATTTTCTCTCCTTTCAGGCATTTCGCGTCCTCCTCGCCAACCAGATCCTCATATAGCTTTAAAACGGTGAGAACATCTTTGAATGCATCTTGCAAAAACCGAATGTTATCCCCAATGTATTGTGTGGGGGTATTGATCTCATGAGCTATTCCAGCCGCCAATTGTCCTATGCTCTCCAAACGTTGCGCTTGATTCAACTGACTTACAAGTATTTTCCTTTCGGTTATATCCTCTGCCAACAACAATAGTCCTGACTTCTCATTCATGTCTCTTTTGAGGGGGTTGATAGTGACACTTAGGAAACATGGATCATTTCTCTCGTTTCGATACGCGATTTCATCCAGACGTACCGTCTCTCCCTTTACTCGGCATCGATCCATCGCCTCGGAAACTTTCGCCCAATTCCATGAAATTGGCAAGGTTTGAAACTCATTTCCCAAAACTCGCTCAGCGGGAATGCCAAAATGCTTTTCCGCAGCAGTATTCCATTGTATTATTCGACCGGAGGAGTTCACGCTGATTAGAATTGAAGGAATGGATGCCAGCAATATGCTCTTCTCCAAGTCGCTAGCCTCCGCCTCCATCGCCAACTCCTGTGATTTCCTCAGTGCGTTTTCAAGTTGACGATTGATCTCCTCCATCTCCATTTTGGCTTGATGAATCTCCCTTAAAGCCATCGCGAGATGCTCCTCCTCCAATTTACGGGAGGTGATGTTCACATGCGCGATCACGACTCCCTTTCGATCCTCGGTTAGCGGGGCGGCATACAGGGTGAACCATCTCTTCTCCTCCGGTGAGTGGCAGTCGTACTCCATGCTGAAATCGTTCAGTGTTCCGTCAAGGATTTGGCGTATCTTGCTTCTAACCGTCTCAGCATCGGCGGCGCCTCGTTCCGCCGCGCGACGACACTCATCCAGATAGTTGGCCCCCAAACCGAATCCAACAAGCGCAAGCCCGTTCGTCTCGGCGAACTTCGTCCACGCATCGTTCACGGAAATCACCACGCCATCGCGATCGAGTACGCAAAGATGCACGGGTATCGATTGCAACACTGCACGTTTGAGGGCTTCGCTCTCACGAATGAGCAGTTCGCCCTCCTTGCGTTGAGTGATATCCTCTGCTATGGAAATATAGTGGGTGATTTTCCCGTCTGCATTCCTCACGCCGGAAATGGAAATGGAAACCCAATGAAGTTCCCCATTCTTTTTTCGATTAAGCAACTCTCCTTTCCAACAACCTTTGGTCTGCAATGCGGTTCCTATCTCGTGATTCAAGGGGGAACCTGGTCCTTCGGCATGAAGAAACCCAGGCTCCCTCCCCACCACATCCTCGGGGGAGTATCCGCTTGACGCCACAAAGACAGGATTGACGTATTCAATAAAACCCTGCTGATTGAATATTAGTATCTCGACAGGTGACTGCTCCACCGCGTTTGAAAGGATGCGCAGTTGCTCTTCGTAACGCTCCTGATTCGTGATGTCTCTGCTTGTTATAACGCAACCACGGATATCCTCCATATCCAGTAGATTGTTCCCAACGCCCTCAATTTTCTTGTAGGAGCCATCCTTGCAAAGCACGCGAGCACGCACCATTGGTGTTAATCCGGATGTGGCTAACATCTCCTCCATTCTCCGCCGCACAATAGGAACATCCTCCGGGTGAATAAACTCCAAAAGGTTCCTGCCTATGAGTTCGGAGACTTCCCATCCGAAAACACGTGTGGCGGAAAGGCTCACCTCGCGAAGTGTGCCATCCGCGTTCAGAATGGAAATCACATCATTGGCGTATTTCATTAATGCGTTGTATCGCGCTTCCTTGCG
>JAJZOL010000173.1 GCA_021811565.1 bacterium
AAGTGAATATATCCCGCCACATGAATGGGGCGGTTTCGATACATCACCGTCTCACCGTTCGGCGAGAGGGCATGCCGAAGGGATTCCTCCTGGTTCAGATGCGCGCGATTTTGATCGAATGTCACTGTATGCAGCTCATTCGCACGTTTGATCGAACCCGAGTCGCATTCCAAGTGATCGGCTAAAATCTGCAGCAGAGTGGTTTTACCGCAACCGTTGGGTCCGAGCAGTCCCAGTTTCACCCCCGGGGAGAGGCGAATATCCAAGTTTTGGAACAGTGTTTTATCGCCATAACTCTTGGACAAGGATTTGGCGGTGAGCAGTTCTCGGGTTTTCCTGCCGGAGGAGGTGAATTCGATACCCGTACTCTTCTCCTGATAGTTGCGGGCACGCACCTCGTCCAGGTCTTCCAGGAGTTGATGTGCGGATTCAATGCGTCCTTTCGCCTTGGTCGTGCGAGCCTGGGGGTTTCGACGAAGCCATTCGATCTCCAGACGGGCGATACTGGAAAGAGCCTGCTCCCGATGGGTTTGCATCGCGAAATACGCCTCTCTCTTCTCCAAAAACGTGCTGTAGGAGCCGTCCGCGCTTAGAAATCCATCGGCGTATGCGCGATTGATTTCCACGATGCGCGTCGTTACGTTTTCAAGGAAATAACGATCGTGCGTCACGATGATCGCGGCGAATGGGGATGTTTTGAGCAGGTTTTCCAGCCAGATGATCCCGCCTATGTCCAGATGGTTCGTAGGCTCGTCCAGCAGCAAAATATCCGGTTCACGGATGATTTCCCTCAGGATGGCGATGCGTTTCACCCATCCTCCGGAGAGATCGCGAACGGGGGTGTCCGCCTGCGGAAAGGGATGTCTCGCAAGAAAGATATCCACCTCCAAATCCCGCTCGGCGGGATCGTGCGTCGTTTCCGTGATGGCTTCCAGCAGAAGAGCCTTAGGCGTCATGGAGTCATCGAAGGTTTCGGACTGAGTCACGTACCCCATGCGAAGCCCGCGTTTGGAGGAGAGGGTTCCTTCATCCGGCGTTTCGATGCCGGCAAGAATGTTCAGCAGTGTCGATTTGCCCGCTCCGTTGGGACCGATAAGCCCGATTTTCTCCCCCTCGTTGATTCCCAAGGTGATTCCATGAAAGAGACGACGATGGCCATACTCCTTGCTTATCGCCTGGCAACTGGTTAGAAAAGCCATTCCTTCGCTTTTGCTGACTCCCTTATGTGTTTTTGAAAGGATGTTTCGTTAATGAAACTGGATTATTCATGCAAGCTCGTGCGCTTCGCTTGCGGTTAGGATTTTGGATATATTCACTTATATGCGGGATGGCGTATTATTCGAATATCTCCCCATAATAATTCCATTCGGGGTTGGTCGCCAAGCGTATGAACGCCACTTGCCCTGCATGATAATAATCCTCTGAAGTGAGAAAAGCCAGCGCGGAGCCGAGTTTCCTTTCCTGACCCCAGAGCGTCACCATTTCATCCAGTGCGCTTGCGCCATAACGCTCTCTCAAAAAACCGATCAAATCCGAATGAGATTGATGCAACAGTTCCACCAACTTGCCGAAATCTCGCTCATGCTCACGATGAGCGTCGTAGTCCGGCTCCCTTCCCGAACGCAACCCATCCAACGCAGAGCGGTCATCGCAAATAAGATGCGCCAAGGTCTCTTTTATGGACATGCATTCCGAGTAGGGTTTCCACTCCGTCTGCTCTTCGGTGACCCCCTGCAGGTGTTTCAAAAAAAGGTTCCTCGTTTGAACGAGATGGTTAATCAAATCATCAGATACGAACGACATGGTCTTATCCTTTCTCCTCATGGTATTTAATATCCTGCAAGGGATATTCCAATCTCAGTGATAATATCCCCGGTATCTTTCCAAGGCGTCGAACATGGCTCGGATATTCTCGAAAGGCACTTCAGGTCCAATTTCGGCTTTAAGCCACAAACCACCATCGGGAGAACCCAGTTTCTCCACCGCCTCAAGAACGTGAGCGTCAATATCCTCCGGGTTGCAGAACGGGAACATCTGTCTGTCAAGGTCCAAATCCACGCAGACCTTGCCTTTGCAGGTATCCACCAACCGATCCAACCCATTGGCGCGAATCTGAGGGTTGATAACATTCACGCCGCACTCAATCAGATCATCCACTATGGGAATGATATGCCCGTCGGTGTGCATGTAAATCGATAAACCCGCTGCGTGGCATTTGTCGTAAATTGCTTTGAAGCAGGGCTTGATGTATTTACGCCACTGCCTGGGACTAATCGCCAAAGAGTATTGGGTGCCAAGGTCGTCACCGAAATAGATGAGGTCCTTGGAATGGCGGATGTTGTTATCCACCTCCCCTAAGTTGTACTGTAAAACCATGTCGATTAACTCCTGTAATTCAGGCGGCTCTTCGGCGAAGTCCATCATCAACGGTTCGAATCCGCGCAGGTCCGCAAGTCTCAGCCACATGAATCCGTGAGGGATGCCCGCTCCTGGAGCAGGCGGTTTGTAGGAGTGAAAAGATTCGCGTGTGGGGATGGGGTGACCGGTGACAATCGCTTCGAACCCTTCATTCAGATTGCTCCACACGCAGCCCCAGGCGTCAACATGCGTGCCTTTTCGATAAGTTCCCCCCACGGCGTCGTAATCCCGTTGACCCGGTACGTTCTCGCCGAATATCACAGGATGGTCCGCAACCAGTTTGTCCAACTCCTCTCTGTGGCGCATCCAGGTGGCGGGAAGAAGTCCCACGGATACCGGAATATACTCCGGGTGTTCAAAACGCATCGCCTTGAGCCGATCCTCATGCATTCCCATGTCCCGTCCGCTCCTTTTTACAGGGTTCTCATCTTGTCATATAATACGTTGGCGCTACACCTCTATTTTAGCATGCACAAGAAAGGGGATGCCATACGCCATTCCGAACGGATATTTTCCTATTCGTTCATTTCCGATCGTTCACACTTACTCGATGAGATGCGGCGCTGATATCCGGGGTATTATCAAAACGGAGGTGATATCCGCTTCAGCGGTTCGCCAAACGATAGCCCTTGGAAGGTGTATTCATGGCTCGGATTGGGATTGTAATTCCCGCATTTAACTCGGAACGCTTTTTGTCGGCGACACTTAAAGGGGTTATGGATCAGACCTTCACCGATTGGAACTGCGTGGTCGTGGATGATGGCTCCGTTGATCAAACGGCTGAGATTGTCGCTCAAGTGTGCCGCGAAGACCCACGTTTCAAACTTGTTCGGCAGGATAATTCGGGCATTGCTCGGGCGAGGAATCGCGGTTATCAAGAGATTGATTCCAATGCGGATTACGTGATCTTCCTAGATCACGACGATATTTGGGAGGCTGAAGCTCTTCATACGTTATTCACAGTATTGGATGCCCATCCGAATGCCGTTGGAGCGCATGGATTGGCGAGGTACATCGACCAAGATGGTGTTCCAATCTCTCCTGAAACGATCATGCAGGCGCATCGGTCGAAATCCGCTCTTTCCGTGGCTCCTCCCGACTTGGAGGATTGGCAGAGAAATCGTATGAAATATGCGGATGGAGATATCGTCCCAGCTCCTTTGGATCAACCAACGGATTTTTCACACTTAATACATGAATGCCGCACAGTCACACCGGGAACAGTTTTGATCCGTCGATCGGCGTTGAGAGAATCCTACCCGTTCGATCCCGCCTTGGTTCCCCTTGATGCTTGGGACCTCTGGATACGCATTAGTCGATTTGGAGATATCCTGTTCGTGAATCAACGTGTGTTGAACTATCGCTTTCACGCTGGGAACGCCTCCAAAAGCTATCAAGGGAGGATGGATGGAATTCTTAATGCGTTGTATCGTAAAACGTTTCTTTCCTCGGAAAACAGTGACGAACATCGCCAAATACTTGCACAGTGGCGACAACGGCATATGCGAATACAACTTCGGGGTTTCGCGGGCGGCTTTGTGCGCGGAGTGGTGTCGCTTCTGAAAGGGGATATCAATAAGGCTCGGTTTCGATTGCGGCTATCCCGCCGATATTTATCGGAGTATTCGTATTGGGTCTCGCACAAGAAATAAACTTTCTCGCCTTGTATGCCCACTACCTTTCCACCGCTCTCCGAAAGACTGATTCACTCCCCCCTTCAGACGATAAGCTTCCATCATAAATGAAACGGTCGTTCGGAGAGCGGTGGAAAGGTAGT
>JAJZOL010000037.1 GCA_021811565.1 bacterium
CTGATGCCTGAGGAGAATCACCTCGGAATATATGCTGGGGGCGAGTTCAAGAAGCGATTCCACCGACATCGCGGTGGATAGATGCTCCTTGATGCGGCTGAGTATCTCATGGTATTCCAAAAGTTGTAGTGTGTGCTCGTTCATAAATCTATTGTAGCATTAGGGATTTGGAATTAGGGCTGCATCGAATGCGCACGCAAAAACTTGTCCGCGCAAGTTCGTAAAAAAACGGCTTGCCCTAAATAACTCGCCAAGCCAGCAACAGACCCATTCCATGAAAACCGATGGAATTCATCAAATTGAGGTTCATGGTGCGTATGAGAGATTGTATCTCAAATATAGCTTAAGGGATACGTTCGATCTTGACTTTATCAGCCAAATAAGCCTAAAATGTTATGATAATCAAGCAGTCTGAACAATTGGTAAACGCTCTTACGCCATCATGTCGTGGCTGTTGCTTGAGGATGGGAGAAGTGTTATCCCTGTCTCCGCAAAATTGCTTGTGTGGCGATTAGGAGGCTGCTTGGAAAAAATGAGGAAGGTCAGCCTGTGCGCAAATGGAATCGTGAGTCTATTGGCTCTGAAATAAATCGTATGTATCATGCCGGAGATGATTTGAATTACTCCGCAATTTCCCAAAATCATGTCGCTTTGCTTCGCGCAGCCACGCGTTATTTCGGCTCTTGGCGTGACGCGGTGGAGTATTCGGGGTTGAATTACGAAGATATCCGAAGATATAAGACTTGGAATCGCGATCTGATACTTGAGCGTATCCGTGAGTTGCATGAAAAGGGCGTGGATCTCTCCTGGAGACACATCAGCACCCAGGTGGATCCGCAACTTGCAGCCGCAGCTACGAAAAGAAAGCATTTTGGTTCGTGGAAGAACGCCATTCAAGCTGCGGGTTTGGATTATTCGGATATTCGCAAGTATCAGGAATGGGATAAGGATACGGTTATTAAACGACTGAAGGATTTATACTCCAAAGGGGTGGATTTGAACGCCAAGAGCATGGAGGAGTTTGATATAACGCTGATTACCGCAGCACGCAGACGTTTTGATTCATGGGACAAAGCGTTGACTGCGGCTGGCTTGGATTCAAGCAAGATTGTGTTGCGTAAACCATTCAAGCGGAAGAAAACCCTTGCCGCTTCCAAGATTGCTGTGGTATAAGGCTGTTTTCCGAGAGGCATTTCTCAGCGTAATCGACTTTGATCCCCCTCAAAGCCGATTACGGTGTAAATCGTTTTTTGTTTGGTGACGAAAATCACCAACCGACAAGAAGGAATCGTTCATTCGTAGTTTTTACAGTCGTTGGCTTTTATGATCAAAACCGATCGGAGTTCAGCGGTTTTGTGATATATGGCAGCGGCATCAAGGAGATATTCCCCGCAATTACGTGGTGTTTTTTTTCATCTGAGCGAGAATACGATATCCAACGAAGCGAAAAATACGCTGGTGTCACAGGTTCTTTCATTGCGCAGAAAGGTTGAAGATATCTTTCGGTCGCGCTCCTCCCGATCTGCTGTATTCCGCTTCGGTTTTGCGTGATTCTCCTTTCCTCCTTGAAGTTAGTCTCACCCCCCGAAATCATACTGTGGTGGTTTTACGACGTTATTGATGATCACACTTCTTGTGCGCACTCCGACTTTCGCATATTCCCCGACCTTGAAGGGGGTGGGCAGGCAATGAACGACCGCTTGTGAAAAATATGTATGTGAATTCATCAAAAACAGACAAATTTACATTGATTTAGTGTATTCTATTTACGGTAAAATACGTATGTGAAAATTCGATAACGTATGCATCGTTAGCTTATAGCGCTTATGATGCATGTGTTTCCTTTTTTAGGTGATTTATCCTCCCTGTTGTTCAAACTTTTTGTTATCAGAAGTCAAGTAACGTTTTAGTCAAGCTGTAATTTTTAAATGAACATTATCATGAAATTTGTCGTATTACTCTATATCCGCGGTATGGGGGATAGTATTGCGATGTCAATAGCTTATAGGGAGGATGGACTCGCTGGGTATGCGTGATGTAAGATCGGAACAAGACTTATCCTAAACTACTACCGTTTATAATCATCGTTTCCGCAATGGGAACAAGAGAGGGGGAAATGGAATGCGTAGGAAAGCTTCAGTAAAAATATCGTCACCGGAGAAGAGAGCAAGAATTGGTGAAAGAATAAAGATGTCCGCCATGAGCGCCGGCATGACATTAAAAGAGTTAGCCGAGGGAATCAATCTGCCGGTCTCATTAATGTATCAGTATGTCCGCGGCATAACGAATGTCCCTCCGGAGGTCATTGAATCCGTCGCCTCAACAACCAAGCTGAACATTGAATTTTTCGATCCTGAACTGGACCCAAGAAGCAGTTTTTATGAAGCAACGGTTCACCCCGACACCCTTCGAATGAGGGCTGATACGTTCGCGTTATCCAATCAGTACCTCGATAAACTCTCAGCCGCATATGCCGAACCTCAACGCAACGTACGAGGGTACATGGACGTGTTGCAGCAAAAACTATCCGACGCTCGCACTCGAAATGATCGCACCGCTGAGGGGGAGCATCTTTTGTCCTTGGGCGATTTTCTCTCGAAGGTCGGGAATTTCGAGGAGGCAAGGACCTATCTGGATATGGCTTGCGATGTTTTTCAGGATCTCGGTCTCACCCAGAGACTGCATGCGGCTCAGCTCAGTTTCGCCCGATGTCTTTCCGAGGTGGGCACTGTAAACGCCGCGATTGATTACTGCGAGCAGATTGCAAAGCGCGGAACCGTGGAGCATCAGATCCGGGCAAGTCTTTTGCTTGCTCAACTTCATATCAAACGCAGGAAAACAAACGAAGCGCTGAAGGCGACGATTCAGACTGCTGAAATCATTGAGAAAAATAACGAGGATACCGTCGAAACTCGTCATGGCATCCGCACCAACCTTGCCGCGATTCTTAACGAGTACGGTCACTATGACGCCTCTTTGGCGTTATGCCGAATGGATGCTCAGGACTACATGCTGGACAATGACATCATTTCATATGTCGGCGTATTGTTAAATCTTTCGCAGATCCAAGTGGTTCAAGGGATGTATGGCGAAGCGATAGATAATCTGGAGAAGATTATCACCCTGTCGCGCTTCTATCCGGATATCAAGTCCAAATGCATCATCGCATTAAATATGCTAGCCGCCGCATATGCGGGCATTGGCAGATCCGCCGACGCCAAATCCGAGGCGCGCACCGCAATGCTTTCCTCAGGAGAGAATTCGGAGCAATACGGTCCTTTGATCGGTTATTTGGCTCTCGCCAAGGCGCATTTGGAGGACCAGCAGTTCGAGGATGCCATATCGCTTGCCGATCAAACCATTCGGGATGCGCAAAGATGGCGAATCAATTGCGTCATCATTCCGGCGAGGATTATTCGCAACCAAACGATGATGCGATTGCAGGCGAGCAAGTCCCAAGGGGTGGATGGACAAAGCTTCAATGAAGCGGTCAACATCCTTGACGCCGCGCAAAGAAACGGTTCCCCGTTCGAGATACTGATCAGCAGGATGAACCTCGCGGAATGTCTTGTTCAGACAGAGAATCTTGATGCGGCGGAAAAAGAGGCGTTTGCAGCGCTGGAAATCCTGGATAACGGGGCGATCCAAATGGAATCGGCGTTGACAGGCAAGAAAGCCGAACTTCCGATGATGCTTCGCGAACCGCTCATGAACCTTGTCGAGTTAATGAACAACACCAAACTGAACCTTCCTGAGCTCCGATGGAGAGTTCACCTCTTAATCTATCAACTTCTCAAGCAAAAAGGCGCATCCGCCGAGGACTTAGTCGAGCATCTTACCAAAGCGTCCGAACCGCTCTTCGACATTTTGCGGCGTCTAGCGCCGAAAGACTCCGACGTTTATCTAACCGCTCATCCGGAGTTGGAGGAAGCCTTTAAGGATTATAAAGGGCTTGTCGAAGGCGGCATGGATGACGCTTCCAAGGAGAGATTGGTAAAAGCGTATCGATACGGTATCATTAGCCCGGAGGTGTGAAAACTGCGAATGCGGAATTCATGCCCGTTTTCAAACCTCAAAGGCTGGCGAGGGGTTGGGGGTCTGCATTTGCCCCTAAATCAGGTGAAATAGGCGCATCATGGGAACAGCCCATCCAATTAATAC
>JAJZOL010000057.1 GCA_021811565.1 bacterium
TCACGAATCAAGACTTTCCATAATATCGCATTCACCATCGAACATAAAAGACGAACGGGGAAATCATTTCCTTCCGCATGGAACTCGCGTTTTTACCTCAACAAACACCTATACTCGTGGCGATATGAAAACCAGTTGGCATGCAATTTTTCATGCGATCCGAAAGTCCGTCAGATCATGGTTCTTCACGCTTTTAGCAAGTCTTTGTCTGATGCTGTTTGCTATCAGATGGCATTCCGTATCCCGTTTGAAAATCTTGTTCGAGCGTATCGGTGAATATTCCCTGCAAATTTATCTCGTTCATCCCATGCTACTGTTGGTTTTGGATCGTCTGCAATTTGTTTCTGCGTATATCGGTAAATTCATTACAATGATACTTTACATCCTCTTCGCTATTCTCTTATCCTATATGTTCGCGCAGCTTGCGGAGCGGCTGCGCATCTCCCGACTCCTCTTCGGTAGATGACGTGTGAGGGGATATCGGGTATCATATTGTATAGCTAAATATTTGATTTCGCATCGGAAGGCTCGATTTTATGCAAGATTCGCAAACACTAAATGATATAAAGGAAATACTTCGACATCGCATCCTCATTCTAGATGGCGCAATGGGAACGATGATTCAACGACATAAATTCCAGGAACGTGATTATCGCGGGGAAAGGTTTCAAAATCATCCTCATGATTTGCGTAATAACAACGAAGTCCTGTCACTTGTTAATCAGCAATTGATCCTGGATCTCCACAAGTCCTATCTGTTCGCAGGGGTGGATATTATCGAGACGAACACTTTCAACGCCAACCGTATCTCTCAATCGGATTACGGATTGGAGGAGTTCGTGCGTGAGATGAATATCGAATCCGCCCATATCGCCCTGCAAGCCGTGAGGGAGATGGGGGGCGATAGCCCCAACGAACGGAAATTTGTAGCCGGGGCGATCGGACCAACAAATCGCACGGCTTCCCTTTCACCTGATGTGAACAATTCCGCTTATCGTGCAGTGACGTTTGATGATCTGGTCAAAGCCTACGCCGAGCAGGCGGAGGCTTTGATGGAGGGCGGGGTGGATATTCTCCTGTTGGAGACGACGTTCGACACTTTGAACCTTAAGGCTGGGTTATACGCAATTCAAGGGGTTTTCGAGCGTTTGGGAAGTCGTATCCCGGTGATGGCGTCGGTCACCATCACTGACGCTAGCGGAAGAACCCTGTCGGGACAGACTCTTGAGGCGTTCTGGATTTCCATCTCCCATTTCCCGTTGCTCAGCGTCGGCATAAACTGCGCACTTGGTGCGAAGGAGATGCGTCCTTATGTTCAGGAACTCTCTCGAATTGCCTCGATATACACCACCTGCTATCCAAACGCCGGGCTTCCCAATGCGTTCGGTGAGTACGACGATACTCCGGAAAACATGGCTTATTATTTGTCGGAGTATGCGCGAAACGGCTGGCTGAACATGGTTGGGGGGTGCTGCGGCACCACGCCCGAGCATATTCAGGCGATCTCTCAATCGGTTCGCAACCTATCTCCTCGCATCGTGCCTGAGGTGGAGCGTTTTACTTCTTTCAGCGGGTTGGAGCCATTGGTGATTCGTCCCAACAGTAATTTCATTATGATCGGGGAAAGGACGAACGTTACAGGATCCCCGAAATTCGCCAAATACATTAAAGCCGAGCAGTACGAGGAGGCGCTTAGTGTGGCTCGCCAGCAGGTGGATAACGGGGCGAACATCCTGGATGTGAACGTAGACGAAGGCATGCTTGACTCCGAGAAAGTGATGCGAACTTTCCTAAATCTGATTGCTTCCGAACCTGATATTTCAAAGGTTCCCATCATGATAGATAGTTCGAAATGGTCCGTTCTTGAAACAGGCCTGAAATGTCTGCAGGGCAAATGCATCGTCAATTCCATCAGCTTAAAAGAGGGGGAGGAGATATTCCGGGAGCGTGCCGGCAAAATTCGTCAGTACGGAGCGTCGGCAGTGGTGATGGCTTTCGACGAAGAGGGGCAGGCTGACACTCTTGAGAGGAAGATCGCCGTTTGCTCACGCGCTTATGACCTATTGGTTCGCGAAATGGGTTTTCCCGCCGAGGATATCATTTTTGATCCGAACGTACTCACTGTGGCGACGGGTATTGAGGAGCATGCAAATTACGGTGTGGCGTTCATAGAGGCAGTGCGTTGGATCAAGACTCATCTGCCGGGATGCAAAACCAGCGGCGGAATCAGCAACGTCTCTTTCTCGTTTCGAGGCAATAATACCGTGCGTGAGGCGATGCATGCGGCGTTTCTATATCACTCCATCCTCGCAGGGCTGGACATGGGCATTGTGAACGCAGGTCAGCTTGCTGTTTACGATGAGATACCGAAGGATCTTTTGGAGCTTGTGGAGGATGTTCTTTTAAATCGCAGGTCGGACGCCACGGAACGTTTACTCGCTTACGCCGAGAATGTGAAATCCAAAACATCTCAACGCAGTGCGGAGGAAGAGTGGAGAAACATAAGCTTGGAGGAGCGGTTATCGTACTCCTTGATCAAAGGGATCACAGAGTATATTGACAAGGATGTACTCGAAGCCATCGACAAATATCCTTCTCCATTGGATGTGATTGAGGGCCCTTTAATGGCTGGGATGAACGTGGTCGGGGATCTTTTTGGATCCGGTAAGATGTTTCTTCCGCAAGTGGTGAAGAGCGCCAGGGTCATGAAAAAAGCGGTCGCTATTTTGCTTCCTTACATGGAGGAGGAGAAAAAGCGGATGTATAGCGGAGAGGGTGATTCTCCATCCAGTCATAGTGCGCCTCGTATCGTAATGGCTACAGTGAAGGGGGATGTGCATGACATCGGGAAAAACATCGTGGGGGTTGTGCTGGCTTGTAACAATTACGAGGTGATTGACTTGGGGGTGATGACTCCTGCGGACAAGATTCTCAAGACGGCTATGGAGCGCAAAGCGGATGTCATCGGGCTTAGCGGTCTGATTACGCCTTCACTCGACGAAATGACATTCGTCGCCGCCGAGATGGAAAATCAGGGCTTTGAAATCCCTTTGCTTATTGGCGGAGCGACTACGAGCCGTGCCCACACCGCCGTGAAAATCGCCCCGGCATATCACGGCGATGTGGTTCATGTTCTTGACGCTTCTCGCGCTGTGGGGGTGGTCAACAGTCTGTTGAAACCTGAACTGCGCGATGAGTTCACCAAACATAATCGTGATGATCAGGAGAGGTTGCGCAGGGAGTTCAAGAATCGTCGAGCTGACAAACCTCTGTTGTCGTTAGCGGAGGCAAGAGGCAGAAAACCTTCGTTTTTATGGAAAGAGGAGGATATCGCGAAGCCATCTTTCCTCGGCGTCCGTACTCTTGCGGATCAATCGTTGGAATCGCTCAAGCCGTACATCGATTGGTCACCATTTTTTCACGCATGGGAATTGCACGGCAGATTTCCGGATATTTTAAAGGATCCTCTTATCGGCGAGCGCGCAAATGAACTTTACAACGACGCCTGCGTATTACTAGACGAAATCATTCAAAAGAGATGGCTGATAGCCAAAGGAGTATATGGTTTCTTTCCCGCGAATAGCGAGGGTGATGATATCGTATTATACGAGGATGATGAGCGGATTGTAAAAAAAGCGGTCATTCACACACTTCGTCAACAAACGGATAAGTTGCGCATAACGCAAGGCTCCTCGGAGGAAGAAGCTGGACGGAGTGTGAATTACGCTCTCGCAGATTTCATCGCCTCGGAGGATACCCAATTGCGAGATTACCTGGGAGTGTTTGCGGTCACTTCCGGTATAGGTTTGGAGGAACTGGTCCATAAGTTCAAGACGGAGAACGATGATTACAACGCGATCATGGCGGAAGCGTTAGCGGATCGTCTGGCGGAAGCGTTCGCATCGTTCCTTCATCAGTTAGCGAGATTGGATTGCGGGGTCAAGGAGCCCCTAAGCCATGAAGACATCATCAAGGAAAAGCATAGGGGCATACGTCCTGCCCCAGGATATCCGGCATGCCCGGATCATACTGAAAAGGCAACCCTATTCTCTCTCCTGGATGCGGAGAAAAATACGGGGATCTATTTGACGGAATCCTTCGCGATGCATCCCGGAAGTTCCGTTTCCGGATTTTACTTCATGCACCCTATGGCGCGGTATTTCCCCGTTGGACGCATCGGTAGAGATCAGGTTGAGGATTACGCAGCACGGAAAGGCGTTTCCATAGCGGAGGTCGAGCGCTGGCTCTCCTCGCATTTAGGATACGAATCAGGTTAATCGGATCAGAGCGAGAGACTGAGTGTTACCCATCATTAAAAGGAGAGTTTGCAAAAATATAGGTGTTGTCCTGTTGAACGAAGCGATTTATTTCAGGAAAGTTGGCTGTTTTCAATTTTCCGTCGTCCTATAAGTGTGAGATCATCTCTAAGCGTTGCTCAATATCAAGAGGTTACTGCGAAATTCAATTAAACACGGTTCTTTCCGTTCATCCGACGGTTTGGGAAATGTTGAATTTTGCAATCAAATGCATATTGTAAAGTGAGAGTGTGCTCCATGATGAGTGGAACGCAAGGGAGGTGTATGATGCATATTACAGATGATGCAAGGCTGACAGACAGCCGGATAAAGGAGTGGTTCCTTCGCGAAAAGGCGAGAAGTGAGCGCAAGAACCTGCCATGCAGCCAACGAGTGTGTCGCGTCATAACGATTTCGCGAGAATATGGAGCGGGTGGGGCGCGTATAGCCGCGAAGATTTGCGACAGGCTCGGAACAAACTGGCAGGTATGGGACAAGGAAATCATTGACGCAGTGGCGGAAAGCGCACAGACGCGCGCTCAAATGGTTGAATCATTGGATGAGCATGCGATGTCATGGTTGCAAGAGTTGTGCAGAACCATTCTGAATTCTCATGTGCTTGAAACGCACGCCTATTGCCGCCATCTGGCTCAAGTCGTTCTCGCTCTCGCCCATCAAGGGAACAAGATCATTATAGGTCGCGGTGCGAATTTCCTGCTTCCCCAAGCGCTTAATATAAGGCTGAGAGCTGCGCTGGATTTTCGAATCCGCAACATCATGGAATTTGAACATTTATCCCACGAGGATGCGGAGAAGAAAATAAGGCATATTGATCGCGAAAGAATGGAGTTCACCCGACAGATGTTCTCCCGCGATATCGATGACGCGGCAGGATATGATATGATAATAAGGACGGATAATCTCGGATTGGATCCAACCGTATCCGCTATCATCGCCGCAGCATATGAACGGTTCAAATAAGCCTAATATTCGCTAAATCCAGGCAAGCGAGCTGTTTGTGCATCGGTGATGATCCTTGCTATCTATTGCGCATATTTCATGGCTCGCAAGCCTGATTCGGCGTCTGTGCAAATGTGTGGAAAATATCCTGCGCATTATTGACTTTTCCGTAAAGAAGGGATATAATGTATTCAATTCCGCTTTTATGTAGCTCATTCTAACTGCAGGTTAATTCATCCTTCCATTCCTAATGCAAAACCACTCTATCGATGAGATAATCCAAATCATAGACTTTGGGGCGCAATACACTCAATTGATCGCTCGACGAGTCAGAGAGTGCCACGTCTACTGCGAAATTATTTCCTATCGCACACCAGCGGAGGAGATAGCCAAGCGTCATCCGAAAGGAATCATTCTATCCGGCGGACCGAACAGCGTTTACGATCCAAACGCTCCTCAGGCGGATATGGGAATTTATGAATTGGGTATTCCAATCCTTGGGATATGCTATGGACAGCAATTGATGTCGCTGCAGCTTGGCGGGAAGGTTGTGCCTGCGGAGAAAAGAGAATACGGAAGCGCACTGCTCACCGTAATCCAACCGTATCCGCTGTATGCCGATATGCCTTCCAAGCTGAAATGCTGGATGAGCCACGGAGACAACGTACTGGAACCTCCCCCGGGTTTTGAAGTCTTAGCGAAAACGGATTTTACGCCAGTGGCGTCCATGGCGGATCATACGCATAAGTTTTACGGAGTCCAGTTTCACCCCGAGGTGGCGCATACGCCCTTTGGGAAGGAGCTGATGCGAAAATTCGCAGTGAATGTGTGCGGGTGCCATCAGTTATGGACTCCTGAATCGTTCGTGCAGGAATCCATCGCTTCCATTAAAAGCCAGGTTGGCGATAGCCGGGTCGTATGCGGGGTTTCCGGCGGAGTGGATTCGTGCACTGTCGCCGCGCTGGTGCATGCCGCGATCGGAGACCAACTCACCTGTATATTCGTTGATCACGGATTGTTGCGAATGGGCGAGGCGGAACAGGTTCGCAAGGATTTCGCAGAGGCGTTCGGTATCAAGCTGATTTTCGTGGATGCATCGGAACGTTTTCTTGCGAAACTGCGGAATGTAACAGATCCGGAAAAAAAACGTAAGATTATCGGGGAGGAGTTCGTGCGGATTTTCGAAGAGACCGCCGATAATATCTCCGATGCTGAATTCCTCGCACAAGGCACCTTGTATCCCGATGTCATAGAGAGCGGCACGGAAACCGCCGCAACCATCAAGACCCATCACAATGTCGGCGGCTTGCCAAAGGATATGCGTTTAAAGGTGATTGAGCCTTTACGTTATTTGTTCAAGGATGAAACCCGCGCTGTTGCGAAGGAACTTGGACTTCCCGAGGAGATCGTTTGGCGGCATCCATTCCCCGGACCAGGTCTTGCGATCCGCATCATGGGGGAGGTTACGGCGGAAAGGTTGAATGTCCTGCGCCAAGCGGATGACATCTTTATCAGTGAAATTCGAGCCGCTGGATTGTATTCAGAGATTTGGCAGGCGTATGCGGCTTTGGCGCCGAACCTCCGTAGCGTGGGGGTGATGGGGGACGAAAGAACTTACGCTTGTCCGGTTATTTTACGGGCGGTTACAAGTGAGGATGCGATGACCGCTCACTGGTCACGACTTCCTTACGAATTGCTTGAAAAAGTAAGCAATCGGATAGTAAATGAAGTTAAAGGCGTAAATCGTGTCGTATATGACATCAGTTCCAAGCCTCCCTCCACGATCGAGTGGGAATAATCCGTTATGATTACCGCCGAAAGTGGAATCGAGAAGGTTCTGATCTCCGAAGAGATGATCCAATCAAGAGTCCGGCAGCTGGCTGTGCGGATCACCGAGGATTACAAGAATCAGACCATCGTGATGATCGGCGTACTTACTGGGGCGGTGATGTTCCTATCCGATCTGTCACGCGCAATATCGCTTCCAATGGAAATAGATTTTATCGCCTGCTCCTCTTACGGTCATCGAACAACCACTTCCGGCGAAGTGCGAATGATCAAGGATTTAAGTCATCCGGTTGAAGGCAGGCATGTTCTACTGGTTGAGGACATCATCGATAGCGGTTTGACAATGAGGTACCTTGAAGATACGTTAAGAAACCGCCACTGCGCCAGTTTGCGAACCATTGCACTTTTGGACAAACCTTCGGGAAGGAAGACAATAATTCAAGCGGATTACGTTGGATTCACGATAGAGAATCATTTCGTGGTGGGTTATGGCCTGGATTACGCTGGATTGTACCGTAATCTTCCGTATATTGGAGTGTTGAAGCCGTAATCATTGGCAGCGGTGTCAAGCCGCCAACCCATATTCATCCTTAGGCAATAACAGTTTTGCTTTTTTAAGCGCAATGAGATTGCGGAATTCGCAGAAGATAATATTGGTTTGTATTTACACAAGAGGACATTGTCTCACAGAGTATTTTTTTGCAATCGTCTGATTTACATACCCCAGGCATGCCGTTGAACGACGGTTCCGCCACAAGTTACCTAATCCCGGTTGCGGAGCGTTTTCGCATTATCCGCAGTTTTGATCAGGAACGTTACTAAACGAGGTGCTCATTATATGGATAACATTACCCTTGCAGAACTAAACACCAAAAATTTGGAGGAACTGCAGGAAATCGCGAAGGAAAACGGTCTCAACGGAGATTTCTCCGGCTCGCGCAAAGAGGAGTTGGTGCGTAAAATATGGGAGAATTTCGCTGAGAAAAGCGGATACCTTTTCGCACAGGGAATTTTGGAGATATTGCCGGACGGATGGGGTTTTCTGCGGCGCAGCAACTTCTCTCCCAATGCGGAAGATATCTACGTTTCCCAAACCCAAATCAAGCGGTTTGTTTTAAAAACGGGGGATCTAGTGGCAGGGCAGGTTCGTCCGCCCAAGGAGTCGGAGAAATATTTCGGCCTGTTGCGCGTGGAGCAGGTCAACGGCATGGATCCGGAGATGTCCAAATCGCGCATCAATTTTGACGATCTCACGCCCATCTACCCGAATGACCGAATCATCCTTGAAACCACTCCAAATGAAATCGCTGGTCGCTTTATAGATTTGATCTCTCCCATTGGCAAGGGGCAGCGTGGTACGATTGTGGCTCCTCCAAAGGCTGGAAAAACCACGCTTTTGAAAACCATCGCCAACGCGATTACCGTTAACCATCCGGAGATGAACCTCATCGTTCTATTAATTGATGAGCGACCCGAGGAGGTGACGGACATCCGAAGATCCGTGAAGGGCGAGGTGATAAGCTCAACCTTCGACGAGACGCCGGAAAACCATATGCGGGTGGCGGAGATGGTTTTGGAACAGGCGAAGAGGTTGGTGGAGGCTAAAAAGGACGTGATCGTTCTTATGGATAGTCTAACACGCTACACGCGCGCCTCAAACCTGACTGTCACTCCTAGCGGTCGAACACTGAGCGGTGGTTTGGACCCTGCGGCGCTTTACCGACCGAAACGATTTTTCGGGGCTGCTCGTAATATAGAAGAGGGGGGAAGTCTCACCGTTCTCGCCACAGCCCTTGTTGAAACTGGCAGCCGCATGGACGATCATATCTTCGAAGAGTTCAAGGGTACGGGCAACATGGAACTCGACTTGGATAGGAATCTGGCGGATCGGCGCATATTTCCCGCTGTGGATATTTTGAAATCAGGAACTCGTCACGATGAATTGCTATATGATGAAGAGAGCCTAAAACGAATCACTCAGCTTAGAAGGCTCTTATCGGGTTTGGCGGTTCCGGAAGCTACGGAATTATTGATTGATCGGTTGAAACACACTCGATCAAACAAGGAATTTCTCAAGATGGTCGATAAGACGATGAAGAATGGAGACTCTGATTAATCGGAGGCGAAGCTGTGGGAAGCGAATTCAAAGACCTATTCGGAGATTGGGAACCGAGCGGAGACAACAGCCCGTTTAACGGTGATGCGCCTTCCGAGGAGATAGAAAATCGGCTTCCCAGAGATCTCCAGGAAAAAGAGGTGAAAGTGGTCGGTGTGTTTGAGCACACCGCCATCGGCGATAACTCATCCGCTCAAACTTTCGTATTGGTGCAGGATGTCAATAATCGCCAAGTTTTCATTTTTATCGGGCGTTACGAAGCGTTTGCAATATCCATGGCTCTCGAAGGGGATACGCCTGAACGTCCCATGACTCACGATCTCTTCCAAATAATTCTTAATCGTATCGGTGCACGCATCGAGCGCGTGATCATTGATGATATTTGGGAGAACACTTTTTACGCCAAGCTATTCATCACACAGGGAAACAAGCAATATGAGGTGGATTGCCGCCCAAGTGACGCAATAGCTCTTGCCATACGTTCCAAGGCTCCGATCATGATGGCGGAGGCTGTTATTGCTGCAAGTCACCAAGAAATTTAACGTTTCGCCCTCGCCTTTCATCGCTCTTGAGTTGGGCAATGAAATCCTTGATGGATATTTTATTTTGTTTCTTTTTACTCCCTTTGGCATTTCCGTAGCATAATTTCCATCCCGTCGTTAGATCAATAACGCTTGGTTATGGGTAGAATATATCCGACTCCATTCTCCCCATACATCGAAGCATATCTCATGGGGAGGAGGAGCGACTTCCTTGAAGGAGGCGATGCAGGATGTCAATTGACGCGAGATTCTTAACTTTCGACCTAGGCGCGGAAAGCGGTCGCGCCGTGCTGGGAACGCTCCGCGATGGAAAAATGACTTTGGATGAGACCCATCGCTTTTTAAACGAGCCACAATGGATTTTGGGCAATTTCTATTGGGATATCTTAAGGCTTTTCGCTGAAATCAAACACGGATTGAGCCGTACCATTAGGGATCATGGACCCACGATTGATGGATTGGGTGTGGATACATGGGGAGTGGATTTCGGATTGCTGGACGCCAACGATGAGCTTCTTGGCATGCCGCGGCACTATCGAGATCATAGAACGGATGGCATTATGGAGGAGGCGTTCGCGATTGTTCCCAAAGACCAACTCTACAAGACCACCGGAATTCAGTTGATGCAATTCAACACGATTTTTCAGCTCTTCGCCATGCGCAAAACGGATTTCTCACTTTTGGATCAGGCTCGATCCCTTCTCACAACCCCGGATTTGCTGAACTTTTGGCTGACTGGTCGAAAGGTGAACGAGTTTAGCATCACCACCACCACGCAATGCTACGACCCTTTGAAAGAGGACTGGGCTCGGGATGTGATGGAGCGCCTAGGTCTGCCCACTCATTTTCTTGGTGAGATTGTCCCTCCGGGCACCAAGCTCGACACCCTGCATGAATCCGTCAAGATTGAAACCGGAGCTCATTCCATTCCCGTAATTGCTCCGGCTTGTCACGACACGGGTTCTGCGGTTGCCGCAGTTCCTGCGGAATCCAAGTCCGGGTGGGCGTATGTGAGTTGCGGGACGTGGTCGCTGGTGGGTGTGGAGGTTCCAACGCCGATTATCAATCAGCAAACCATGGAATTCAACCTTACGAACGAGGGGGGTGTGAACAAAACCTATCGTTTGTTGCGAAACGTCATGGGATTATGGCTCCTGCAACGTTGCAAACGCTCATGGGAGAAATCAGGGTACGTCTACGACTATTCGGAACTGGCTGCGATGGGGGAGCAGGCGCCCTCTTTTTCAGCGATTTTAGATCCGGACGACTCCACTTTTCTCAACCCTTCGGATATGCCGACCGCGATAACGGAGTATTGCAGGCGAACTGGGCAAACAGCACCGGCGGATGTGGCAACCATGGTTCGATGCATCCTCGAAAGTTTGGCGCTGAAATATCGTTGGGTGATTGAGATGTTGGAGAAAGTCACGGGAGAACCGATCCAAACCATTCACATCATCGGAGGCGGAAGCAGAAACCAGAGTCTGTGCCAATACGCCGCCAACGCCACGGGAAAGAGGGTTTTGGCAGGGCCGGTGGAGGCTACCGCAACGGGCAATATCCTCGTGCAAGCGATGGCGTGCGGTGTTTTTTCCTCTCTTGAGGAGGGACGGAAGGTGGTTCGAAACTCGTTCCCGCTTGTGGAGTATGCACCCAGGGATTCCGAAGAGTGGGAGGAGCCGTATCGTAAAATGAAACGTTTGCTCCAATAATCGCCTCGTTCGCCGAAGCGTTAGGGGAGAGTGTTTCCCCTAACGCTCTAATGCTCGTAATTGGAGCCGAAGGGCGAGTTTTGGTCGTTTTTCTTCAAACCGAGTTGAGTGCCAAGTTCCTGTGTCTCGTCGTTCGCCATTTGAAAGCTGTTCTGCTGTATTATGGAAGGTGGGGAATGATAGTCGTTCTCAAAATCCATGATATTCTGCTTCGTGCCCGGATCAATCCAGTTGTACATTTTGTTTTGTGCCTGTTTGTTTAGGTACTGTGATATCATGAATCGTCCGGATCCCCACGGGATTGAATTGGGATCCAAACCGATTTTCCCCAACTGCTTCTTGATCTTCAGAGCTTCGGCTCCCTGTTTCATATTCTGCAAGATATCCATAATCAGGCTTGCGTTGGAGTCGCTTTGAATGCCGGAAGCCTCCATTTCAATCTTTCTCAACTCATCCGAAAAGTTGCGAGGCGTCTCTCCGCTGTTGATGACATTGCATAGATAGTGGAATTTCCAATAGATATCCGCTTTGGTGATGTAGTCATGATCGGAGCCTTGTGTCAAGTTGGAATTCCCCCCTAAGGCTTGCGTGAGACTTGTGGGACCCCCGTCATGTCCGAATACGGCTTCGTCTCCGGCGGTCACGGTGGGTGATGAGGAGTTGCTTAGGGGATAATAGATGGAGGTTCTTTTTGGCTCCATGCCTTCCATCTTGTATTCATCCTTCCCGCAACCCGTAAGCGAGAGCCCGACCGCAATACATAAAAATAGGGGTAATGCGAATGAGGATAATAATTTCATGGTTTCATCCGTTCGAACTGTAAATGCGCATTCTTTTGAGCAAAGTAAGCATTGTTCCTCTACGGGATTTCGGCGCTCAACGGTGCATGCAATGTCGAAGTGACCGTCATCTCATATACATTATGGCTTTTCATGAACCGGTCTACAGAGCTTGAACCGTTATTTACTATCTATACGGATATTACCGAGATTTAACTGCGGGTGGATATGAAATAAAAGTGCGAATGAAGCGGTTTTGCTATGGACGCCATCCAATTTTCACCACAACTCCATCCGGATAATTTGGATACTTCACTAAGATTGAGTGATCGTCCGAGATGTACTGAACCGGTATGGGAACTCCCATCAGCGTATACGCTTTCATGCCGTTCAAGCGTCGGTCTCCAGTCCATATTCTCGCTTCGCCATTGGAGGATAGGGAGCCGGATACATAGAAAGAGGTCTTTTCAAACGATTCGTATTTAGCAAGAAGTTTACCCGTCACGGCGAGGATGTGAGGATATCGAATGGAAGGATCAAATCGTTTGAGAAAGTCGCTGCTATCAGCAGATATACCCGGATCCTGAAGGATATTCAATGTCGGACTGAATAGGTCCACATAATTTCCGTCCAAATTGATATCCTGATCGAATGTGTGGACGACCGTCCAATTCCCTCTTCGTACGATCATTGCGGACGATTCGCGAAACTCTCCGGGTTGAGATTCATATGCGCTTTTCACCAAGGCTTCCATCAATCTGGATCGCTGCTCGTTTAAGGTGATGAAATCTGGGCTGAAGGAACAGTAATAGAGTGATCCTTTCCCTTCCTGCGTCATCCAAACGGCGGGAGGATTATATCCCCTCAGATTATAAAGAGCTGTTGCTCCCGGTGGGGGGTTCAAAAGGGAATATCCCTCATCCAGTCGGCAGATGATATGAGCCAGCAAAGGACCGAAACGGTTATCCGTCGCGTCTAATCGGTCTGTCATCGATTCTTGGGGCTGTGCGTATATTTGATATCTCCCGCCGATGTTCAACTCCACAACCACCGAGGCGACACCGCTTAACCCTTCAAAATGATATGTCCAAAAAGGTTTCGTGGTGGAGGTGGGAATTGCCGTTCGATTCTGCCCGATAAAAAGCGATCCTGAATCCTCGCTGAGGAAACGGCTTTCGAGTTCGGACCCGGCGCGGAAGGATAATCCCAACTTGCCGTTCAGCATCATCTTTAAGGAAAAGAGATGGAAACCATCGCTATTGTCGGTTGGCTCACAATTGAACCTTAAGGTTAGCGAACCGTTCGGGCTGATCAACTTGCTTACATCGATGGTTATCTTTTGCTGAGGGGAGTTCTCCTTGCTTTCCGCCAACAGGATGGATGCGGCGTTCGTCGGCGAAGCGGGAGCGACATTGTCGACCTGTGGAGCGGCGAGTGACAAGCCGGCCCACAAAGCGTTTAAATCGGATGCAGACTTCCCGCCAATGACAATCAGGTCGCCGCCAGCGCGAACCCAGTTGGTTAATGGGATTACGTAACCCGTTTGCAAGTTTGCCAAGGCGTCGGCAGGCAACAGCAGAGTTCGCATCCCCGCATAGGTGGAAGGCGAAGCGAGAGAGGATTGGGGAATGGCTTGTAGGGGCACACCTTGAAGGAGTAATGGAAGTGTGTAGGATAGCCCCAACGTCCCCTGCGAGGTGGGATCGGATACCGCGAAAATACCATCGCTTCCGGCATCCATTTTATAAGGATGTTGCCACATACCTCCAATATCCCCACTGAGCAGGTTCAGGGAGCATAGCCAGTCGGGAGGGAGCGAAGGGACTGTTTTGGAGGGATCATGGATGATTTCCACATTGTTCAAGTTACGCTGCATGAACGCCGCCACACATCGATCCTTCCAATCCGACATGCTCTGTTCGGGGAGTTGGTTTGGTAACGGAGCGACGGGATACGCCGGCAGGTTGACCAAACCCGGATTTAGCGATGATGAGGATAGAAGCGAGAAATCCAGCCAAGCGGACGCGAAAGGTCTGAGCATACGAACCCCGCCCGATCTCATGGGGGGGAGAGGTGCGAAATCCTGCTCGGAGGTGAACGCCGTGGAATAGCCTTTTTCCGCCCAACCTCCTTGGATGTCAGTTGTCGCGGATGGTATTAAAACCTGATCGACAGGGAACGCGATTTCAGGCGCATAGGGAGAGGATGTGTAAAGGGTGGTGTGCGGTTTGCCGTTTCGAGCGGGAATCTTAGGTCGCTGGTTCGGCGCCAATCCCATTAATCGTTCAACAAAATTACCAATGCCGTCCCTGTTCGTATCGGGCATTCGCACGGTGATGATGATATTTTGTACCTGCACTTCCCCTGTCAGCGCTCTGAATCGGAAGCGTATACCGGCGCCTACGGGCTGATTGGGGGGTGCGGTGGCGTAAACGGTGTAGCCGTTGGCGTTGGGCAGAGTTACAGAGTGAATAGGCTTACCATTCCACGCCCATACATCCACTTTGGGAACGCCGACCGATTGGAAGCTCAACTGTAATCTTGATGCGGGGGGAACAATGAAACGCCATATCCACATACCCCCTTGCGGGGCGATTCTCGCGTTGTTCTGAACGGACGAATCGATGGATTTTAGGAGGCTGTATGTTTCGGATGGTGATCCGGGCAAGATGGAATAACTTTTAACAATATCGGCGCGTGCGCATGTCGCAAAGCACGAAAGAATAAAAAATAACGCGTATACGGTTTTCTTGCCCAAAACGATCTCCTCGAACGAAATCAAATTACCTTCATTAATAAATAATACCTTAGGGACATATGGATATCATCCCTCTTGATGGTTTGATGTCGATCAATCCTTCTCGGTGTTAACTCTCTGTGCTATAATGAAATGTAAAACTATGATGAACACGAAAAACACCTATTCTCAGGATCATATCCGTAACTTTTGCATCATCGCGCACGTTGACCACGGCAAATCCACCCTCGCAGATCGTATTCTTGAAGCCACCGACGCAATCTCCGAAAGGGACATGCAGAATCAACTGCTCGATACGATGGATATCGAACGCGAGCGCGGCATCACCATTAAAATGACCGCTGTGAGGTTAAACTATGTGTCCGCGGACGGGGATCAGTACGAACTCAATTTAATCGATACTCCCGGACATGTCGATTTCACCTATGAGGTCTCTCGCTCCCTTGCGGCGTGCGAAGGGGCGATACTCGTGGTTGACGCCGCCCAAGGGGTTGAGGCGCAAACGATGGCGAATGTGAACTTAGCCCTTAACAACAACTTGGAGATCATCCCTGTCATCAATAAGATCGATCTTCCCGCTGCGGACGTGGAACGGGTTCGGGATGAGATAGAGAATGTTCTCGCGTTGGAGGCGCATGACGCCGTGGCTTGCAGTGCCAAACAGGGAATCGGCATCGCGGAGATACTGGAACACGTGGTGCACCGCATTCCCCCACCCGGCGGTGATCCTAACGCGCCATTTCGAGCACTTGTTTTTGACAGCCATTTCGACGCATATCAGGGAGTGGTTTGTTACGTGCGTATCATTGATGGAAACCTCTCCCCTGGGGATAAAATCCTTTTCATGGCGACCGGCAAGGAGTTCGAGGTGAATACCGTCGGTACCTTTCGACCGCAAATGGAAACGGGCGAAGTTTTGAAAACAGGTGAGGTGGGTTTTTTCACGGCATCCATCAAGACAATTGGCGACGCAACGGTTGGAGATACCGTGACAAATGCGGAACATTCGGCAACGAAGGCTTTGCCCGGCTACCGCAAGGCGAAACCGATGGTCTTTTGCGGACTCTATCCCGTGGATGGCAACGACTTTCCCGATTTGCGCGAGGCTCTCGCCAAGTTGCAACTGAACGACGCCGCTCTCTCCTACGAGCCGGAAACCTCCGCAGCACTTGGGTTTGGCTTTCGGTGCGGTTTTCTCGGTTTGCTTCATATGGAGATCATACAGGAGAGGCTAGAGCGGGAATTCAATCTGCAGCTTATCGCAACATCCCCGTCCGTGATCTTTCGGGTGCATCGCACCGATGGGAGAATCGAGGAGATTGACAACCCCGCCAATCTGCCCGACCCAACCTACATCCTAAGGATTGAGGAGCCGTATGTGGACTCCACCATCTTCATTCCGGACACGTTTGTTGGAACAGTGATGGACCTCGCTCGCGACCGAAGAGGAGTATTCGTTCGCATGGACCATCCCGCTCCGCAGAGGGTTGTGCTGTATTACAAGTTGCCCCTCGCCGAAATTCTCATGGATTTCTTCGATCAGTTGAAGAGCAGAACGCGCGGTTACGCCTCGTTCGATTACGAGCCTGGCGGATACTCCGAATCGAAACTTGTGAAGCTGGATATTCTGCTTAATGGTGAATCGGTGGATGCGCTCTCCTTCATCACGCACCGGGACAAAGCGTATGGGCGTGGAAGGGCTTTGGTGGAGAAGTTAAAGGAGGTGGTGCCGCGCCAGCAATACGAGGTGCGTATTCAGGCGGCGATAGGAGGCAAGATCATCGCTTCGGATCGTATCTCGCCCTATCGCAAGAACGTGACAGCGAAATGCTACGGCGGCGACATCACCCGCAAGCGCAAACTCCTCGAAAAGCAGAAGGAGGGGAAGAAGCGCATGAAGCAGATCGGCTCCGTGGAGATTCCCCAGGAGGCGTTCCTCTCCGTGCTGAAGATAGGGGAGGGGTAGGCTGTTTTCTCTCGGATCGGTCGGATCCGACCGATCCGACCGATCCGCATGATCACTCCAAGCAGATGGCCTTTCTTTTAATGATATATTACGCTCATCGCTGTTTCATAAGGGTAAAATTATATGCAATGCTTGAGTGTTGCCTTCGTCTCAGCCAAACATGATGGAGAACAAAGTAAAATGTACGACGAAAACTAGCTTTTCGTTGCCGCCTGCAATTTTACCCTCCCCATCCAGTTCCCCCGTGGCAGTGAATTCCCGTACCCTATATGTAACATCCCTGCAAAGTTCGCGTTAATTTAAAAAGGATTGAATTCCATTATATTCAATATTCAATTTACTTTCTTTTTCGTAAAACATCTATTTCATAAACTGACCAGTAATAATTGGTATCTGTACCGGTTTGTGTAATCTTTAAATAGCGCGCTTTTTGCAAAGGAAATTCAATCGTCGTAATTCCTAATTGTCCGGAACCTGTTGCGACCGTAGTCCAGTTTTTATCATCTTTTGATACTTCAATTGCGAACTTATTCGGTGAATCCCATAACGCCCAGGTGTTATGGAGTACAATTTTATCAAAATCTTGTTTCTGCTTCATATCAACTTTTAACCATTGACCGGGATACTGTTTTTGGGTCATATCACGCCATCCGGTCCAATGATCACCATTGATGGCATTGGCTGCAGGAACTTCAATCGGGATTTTGGCACCGCTAAACATAAATAGACTGTCTTTTACGGAGGCTGTTGCAGTCCATGATTTTTTATCAAGTTTATGATCATTTGCAACAGGCGGTGGCAGTGGCTTGGGTGAATTAATCGGTAGTGTTCCGTATGCCACAAAATCCCATTTCCCCGGAATTGCATTGAATTTAATATATCCTGAATCATCTCCATTCCATGAAATGCCTTCCACACCACCTTTATACGATCCATCCCATATTGTTACCCCATTTACTTTTATTGAATGAAGTTTGGAGAAGGAGGCTTTTGGTAAGCCAACTATCGCAGTTGTGTTGACAGGTGAAGCAAGGGAAAGTGAATATTTGGTGGCCGTCTTTTTCAATGCAACCTTAATATCCCCTTTAACAGATGGAACAACGACTTTAATGGAAGTTAGAAATGCTTCTTTTGGTAATACATGAAAGGTATTCCAGCCTGGCTCTTCAGGTGAAACCCCTGCTATGATTTGAGACAGGAGAATAACCGGAGGATTCCATCCGTGATTCAGTGATGAGGCTAAGTCGTACTTATTTCTCGTGGCCCACACTCGGTCGTAATGTTCCCAGAGTGTTGTAAAACTAGCTTGGATCATGGTTTTATAACGCGTGTACATCCGGAGCAATGCATATTCCTCTTTTCCCATTTTACAAAGGGCTTCAAATACCCACCGGTCGAAAAAACAACTGGAATTGGTATATTTTGTAAGCACATTGTTGTAGATATCGTCCCATTTGTCCGGTTCCGCCAATCCTGCATTTACCGCCATCGCATTAGCTCGGTCGTCAGGCGTTGAAACTTGAGAGGACATATAGTATTTGCCTTTCCAGAAGGAGCCGTTAAATGTGCTTTTTATACTGTCCAACTTGGTGTTAATAGTTAATACATCTGCATAATGTCCGGTAAGCTGCGCCATTTTTTTTAACGCCTTAAGGTCGATGTACATAAAACAATTCTCTATCACTGCGGTGTCTATGATCTCTCCCCCCCAATCGAACCATTGATTTTTATTGCCAAACACGTAGGTGTTCAGGAGAAAATTTTTGGTTGATTCATACATGGCACTGATCGATTGCAGGTCACCAGTTTGCATGTAATAGTACCATAGACCATAATCACCCACAAACTCCAATTGCTGACCGGAATAAAAACCCTTCTGAAGCGGTCTTAATACGAATTTTTTGCACAGCGCATGCGAATTCATATCGAAAGCATAAAAACAAGTGTTTAACTCCGGTGTTCCATCGCCCCAGAATTCGACCCGCTCCCTGTCGGGACAATCAAAGAACCGGTCCCTCATGCAGATATACACGGTTCTGGCGGCTTTTTTCCAGAGAATATTATAGTCGTTATCATTGCACTCGAACGAACCGGTAAACTTTGTATCGTAACCAGTTTCTCGATACTTTACGGATTTCACCGTCACCCCTTCCGGAATGGTATAAATTGCACCTTCGCCGCTTATCCAGTTTTTCGCCTCGTATGTCTGGTCGCCGGATTTTGTAGTGTATGTCTCCGTTTTTGTCAGATACAGAACCAATGGATTACTGGAGTTCAGAGCGACAATTTTGCCTTCCTCCTTACTCTCCAATCGAATCCATGGCTGAAATTGGCAGTTATACGGCATCTGGCAAAAAAGTTTCCAAGGCTTATTTTCAGAGTGGGGTAGATCTTTTGATAGATAAATATAATCCTTTAACCCATAATCTTTTATGGGTGGAAGGGTGCATGTTTTGTCATGATTCATCAGATCATCTTGAGATGTATCCTGTAGTTCTTGACGAGTAGCAATTGGAACAAATCCAACCTCCATTCCGCGCGGCGGTGTCACTATTAGCGCTGGATCAATATCCGCCAGTTTTCCCATGGTCGGCGGAGCGATATATTCACGGTTCTTCGTCCATGAACGATGAATCATCTCCACGCGTTTCTGGAGATGCTCGCGTTCGATATCCGTGAGACCTGCGTTGAGCAGTGCGGGCTGATCGGCGAAACGATACCAGTAATAGGTAACCACGCTGCCGTCGCCAAGCCGCGCCTTGAACGGACCGGCAACCGGTCCCGGATTCTTCCAACAGCTATTCGGATCATCCGGAGTCGTTAAGGGTTTCGCTATCGGCTCGGAAGGACGGTCAAAACTCAGGCTCGATAGTT
>JAJZOL010000234.1 GCA_021811565.1 bacterium
CCGGATTCGAACCATTGGACATCCTGCAAGGATTATGGATGGTGATTAAGCAGTTGGAGGAGGGGCGATGCGAGGTGGAGAACCAATACGCTCGCAGCGTCAAGCGAGATGGCAATCGGGAGGCGCAGAAAATCGTTTCCGAGGTTTTCGTAACGGTTCCTCGAAAATGGAGAGGCATTGGATCCATCCCCCAAAGCGGATTGGCGCTGGCGCCGGGCTACCAATCTTTCGACGCGGAACTCAGATTCGGTCTATCGGATTACACCGCCGAAGAGCCCCCCGAGTGTCAAAGCGGTCTCGTGCTTCAAGGGGTTATCAAACCGCATGAGTGCCCCGCATTTGGAAATAAATGCACTCCGGAACATCCCCTCGGGGCGCCGATGGTCTCCTCCGAAGGCGCCTGCGCGGCGTATTATCGTTACAGAAGGAACGAACAATAACATGTGTAACAAAGAGCCCCTTGAAAAAACCGCCGATATCGCCGGTTTCGCCTGTCCTATCCCGATTTCGGATTATCCGAATGTGCTTCTCGCTCACGGAGGGGGCGGACGGTTAACTCATCAATTGATCGAAAGGATGTTTGGTTCGGCGTTTTCCAATCCAATTCTGGATCAACGGCACGACGGAGCCATGTTATCGCTTCCAAACAACCAAGTCGCTTTCACGACCGATTCATATGTCATCCGCCCGTTATTTTTTCCCGGCGGGGATATCGGCAAACTCGCCGTTTGCGGTACGGTGAACGACTTAGCGATGTGCGGCGCCAAGCCACTGTATCTCAGTGCGGGATTCGTGATCGAAGAGGGGCTTCCCATGGAAACCCTTTGGAAAGTGGTGCGGTCCATGCGTGATCAAGCGAACGCGGCGGGAGTGCGAATAGTCACCGGCGATACGAAGGTGGTGGATCGCGGCAAGGGTGACGGGATATATATCAACACCGCAGGCATAGGCATCCGGGAGAGCGGGCTCACCATCGCCCCGTCCGAAGTGAGAGATGGCGATGTCATCCTGTTAAGCGGAGACATAGGCCGTCACGGGATCGCCATCATGGCGGTGCGCGAAGGTTTGGAGTTCGAAACCGTAATCGAAAGCGACTGCGCTCCTTTGCATGGCATCGTGGAATCGCTATTGGAAGCGCACATCCCGGTGCATTGTCTTCGTGACCTAACCCGGGGCGGATTGGCATCGGCGCTGATTGAGATATCAGAAGGGTGTGGATTGCATCTGCATATCGAGGAGGAATCGATACCCGTTCGGGAGGATGTGCAGGGGGCGTGCGAGATCCTCGGGTTCGATCCCTTGTACGTGGCGAACGAGGGAAGGTTCATCTGCATCCTCCCGGAGGAATACACAGCTCAAGCGTTGCGAATACTTCAATCCAATTCTTTGGCCGAAGGAGCCGCAGTGATCGGAAGGGTAATAAAGGATGAAAAGGGAATGGTTACGATGAGGAGCAGGATAGGCTCCAACCGTATTGTGGATATGCTCAGCGGGGAGCAATTGCCGAGAATTTGCTGAGAGAGCTCTTAATCCTACACATGTGCAATAAGATCATTCCACATGACTTTCATAGAGGAGGGAATATCATCCCGATTCAGCAAATCTCTCACTTCATCCACATAGAAGCAGCGTCCCTTGACGCCTACCAAGGCTAGGCAGTTTACCAGCCATGATTCCACTTCCAAAAATACGATATCATGTCCTTGAGCGAAATATTTTATTGCACTTTCATATGCGCTGGCATCCGGCAAACGTGAGGAATGCAAAAATAAATAGTCATCAATTCCATGTACCATTATTTTACTACTGAAAGTCGTTTCAACACGATTCTTATCGATCGTCCTTTCCGTTATCTCGACGGAAAGGATTATTTTTCCTGTAGCCTCATCGTATATATCAATATCACCACCCGCACCGGAAGCGGAGTCCGAAACATTAATATCCTGTTGTCTTACATCCCATGATAGTTGAAAACGCTTTTTCATGGTCATAAACATCGCGGTAGTTAATAGGACTGGATAACGTCCGCCGCTATGACTATTTAGCATTGCGTTAATCAAACCCTTTAATTGAACAAGACTTAATCGATTGACGCGAGTTAATGTGATTTGAGATTGATCTCGTAAACGAATGAATTCGCATAACAAATACCTGAGCAGTAATTCCACTTCTCCTATTAATTTAGCGGAGTTCACTTCCTTCAAAAAACATAGCATGGCTTTAAAAGCTTCTCTATCTCTCACACCCCCCATGGTGGATTCATCAAATTTAACACTTCGTCGGAATGTGGCTAAGTAGGGGCCTTTGGAAGATGGCACCTGTATTTCTTTTAAAAATGGATTGATTACTTTCTCGTCCAATGTACGCCCATTAAAAGCGTTTTCGCCTTGATTGATGTAGGGTTTGGTAATATCTACTGAATGGTCGATTATTTTGGCCAACACACATCCGAGTAAGGCTTCCCGGATGGATTGTGTCTTTGAAGAAAATATCACATTGGATGCTGTTTGTGCATTTGATGAAATAACAGGTTTCTGATTTGATTGGATGTCGTACTCTGCAAGGGTGAAAATTCGATGGAGTTCGGATCGTGCCTTTTGATAGTCGATATTCATTTATCAATCACTTTGTTATAGATTTGGGATATTTATCAGAATTCCATTTCCGTCGTCTTTGCGGGTTTTAACAAATTCTGTGCGTCATAATTCATCCATAAGGATTCTTGTCTTTCGCTTTTTATTGAATGGGCGGTCTTAATGGGCGCGTCATAACGTTGCCAACCATCAAACAATTCATCCATCAAATCGCAACGATACCCGCTAACAGCAGCCATTCCGCAGATTGATTTAAGAGAGTTTGCAAAAACCCTATAATCTTGATTATCCATTTCAAATCCATAAGATTTTGTATCTCCCCTTGTGGCATGAACATACGGTGGATCACAATAAAACAGCGTATGAGGGCTATCATACAATTTGATGATTTCAATCGCAGGTCGGTTTTCAATTTGAACTCGAACCAAACGTTCCGCCACCTCGCTAAGTCCCTCAATTCCTCCGAGCCAACGGGAGACCACTCCTGACATTCCGGAACGGCTCGAGTTTTTACAATTCGCCCATCTACCTAGCGAAGCGGTTTGCGCAAGCCCTGTTCGAGTTTGTCGAGCGCGAATGAAGAACCGACGCGCTCGTTCAAGATCGGAAAGAACATTGGATTCGCCATAAATTGCATTGTAGTATTCCTCCCTTGAAAAAGGAGTTAATGCGCACGCTCGAATTAAATCCTCGGATTTGTCCCTAAGCACGCGAAAAAAATTAACCACCTCGCCATCAATATCATTATAAGTTTCAATGGGAGAAGGTTCACGGTTAAGCAAAACTGCAGCCGAGCCTGCGAAAGGTTCGCAATAGTGATGGCAGATGGGTAATAAGGGAAGAAGCCATTCCAAATGGCTAAACTTTCCACCATACCACCCAAACACGATTCTTTTTGCTTTGCTTGAACGAGGTTGAATAACGGTACAATTCTCATTCCTTGCAATCTCATCTTCATCCATAAAAAGTGTTGATGGCGTACGCTTCCTTTTTAATTGTATGATTTTGCCCATTTATACAACCACTTCCCTATTGATCTGGATAACTGATAGGACATCAATGCATTTTCTCATATCAGTTTACATCGGATCGTAATATTAGTCAATTCACCGAATTGAGTCATCAAAAAACCGCACAGAAGGGGATCGTTGCATCGGCCGAAAGGCGAGAGTCTGGATCAATTTGTGGATATCACGGGCTATCGCGGCTTCTCATTATGCGATCATGGGTGTCGCGCATGAAAAACGGCGTTCAACCTTCCCTGTACGATGCGACGAGTAAGTTGTCAATGCGTCGGTGACGATAAGGGCGAGTCCCGGACTGAATTTGCGGTAAGCCCCCGAAGTCAGTTGAGCTAAAGACCACGACGCGTCACGAAGAGATCAGGCTTTAATATATGAAAAGGTTCCTCGCTATTGTGTGTGGGTAATAGGTTGAGAGTCGCCATCACCTCATTCAAACAAAATGGAGAACAAAGTAAAATGTACGACGAGAATGAGCTTTTCACAGCCGCCTTGGGCTTGCACATC
>JAJZOL010000013.1 GCA_021811565.1 bacterium
AGTCGGTATGATTACCCCATGGGATACAACGATGGAGGGACGTGGAAATGTATGTGAAGCTCTCCTTCGTCAAGGTTGAATTCCATCTTTTTTTCACCTGATAGTGGATGTGCAAGCCCAAGGCGGCCGTGAAAAGCTCATTCTCGTCGTACATTTTACTTTGTTCTCCATTTTGTTTGAATGAGGTGATGGCGACTCTCAACCTATTACCCACACACAATAGCGAGGAACCATAAATCCTGGCAACATAGTGGATATAGGTTGATCATGGATCCTCATATTGGCGGCGCACCCTTTCCACCTTACCATGTCAATTGCCCCAGTGCTGGGGATAATCACTTTGGAGGGGTGAACATATTTTATCTGGACGGGCATTCGAAATAGTTCAACGCATGTTGGTAACATTCGCATATCGACATAAGCATTCACTTTTATGAATAAACGAGATTATATATTTCAGATCAAGGGATCGAAATTCACAGCCTCCATCACATTTCCATTTCTTCGTTAAGAATAGACAAATAGCGATCATAGCAAAAAATTTGGTTGCGTTGCTTCCCGGATAGCTCCTTTGCGATCCCCAATCCCATTAGACCCGACATTCCTTTAGTGATGGTAGGCAACGTCAGCCCGGTTCGCTTCTTAATTTCATTGTACGTGACAAACGGTCTTTCTCTCAGACACTCGAAGATGCGTAACGCGCTATTGGTTAAACGTCCCAGAGACTCCACTTTTTTTGCGTCGTCAGTAAATAAAATATGAAGCCGTTTGGCTGTCTCAACAGCGTTTCGAGCGGTTTGCTCAACCCCATATAGAAAGAAATCAAGCCAAGTTTCCCAATCACCGTCATTACGAACGGAATCGAGCAGGCGATAATATTCCTCTCTGTGTTGTTTAAAATAAAGACTTAAATAGAGCAAAGGCTCTGACAAAATTTTATCATTATGCAAGATGAAGGAAATCAATAAACGACCAATTCGACCGTTTCCGTCAAGAAACGGATGAATGGTCTCAAATTGCACATGAATTAATGCGGCTTTAATTAAAGCGGGATAAGGAGTATGTTCATCATGGATGAATTTCTCAAGGTCAGACATACAATCTTCAACCTCACCCGGAGGCGGGGGAACGAAATGAGCGTTTCCGGGACGGGTGCCTCCGATCCAATTTTGGGAATGACGGAACTCCCCGGGCGAAGCTTGACTCCCTCTTCCGCGCGAGAGGAGTTTTTGATGCATTTCACGGAGCAACCGCTTGCATAAAGGAAATCCTTCCTTCATCCGCTTTATTCCATGCTCCATTGCCGCCACATAGTTCGAGACCTCTACGACATCATCAATGGGTACGCTAGGCTCTCCCTTCAATTCGAACAACATCAGATCGGAGAGAGATGATTGCGTCCCCTCTATTTGAGATGACAGAACAGCTTCGCGACGTATATAAGAGTACAAAAAAATGTATGGGTCAGGTATGAGTAGCGAGATGCTATCCAAACGTCCCAATGCCAATTGAGCGGCTTCAAGCCGTCTTTGGAAAGTACCATCCATTCTTATGTGTGGGTGGGGTGGCAATGGTTTAGGAATAAACGCCTTCACCTTCTCACCCCCCACTAATGAAAACCTGTATTGACCAGTGAGTCCTCGTTTCATGTTTCTTTAACCTTGTTTCCCAAACCGCAGCCCTTATTAAAGATCTTTTAATTACCGAATCCGTAATTAAAGCGAATCGGCTTATCCTTTAATTACGAAATTGTACCCCTAATCAGGATTTTACCGCAGTGCCCCGTTCACACGATGGCTTCCATATGTTTCGAACACGCTTTTTGATCCGTTTCTCATGAGAATACTTCCCCTGAAGGAACACTCTCCTCGGCGCGGCCATTACCGAATCGGGAAATCCGGTCGGGAACGAAATGGAACAACCTGTCTCCTACGAAAATAACCGATAAATCAGGATACGTTTATCCGATTTTAACGGTATCATATAATGTAACACACTGGAATTGAAGGAGAGAGCCAATGAGTCTGCAAATCGGAGCCAAACCGGATCACGGTTTTGACAATCCGACGGGACTGCTGAGTGATTGTCATCGTCGCATCGAGCGATTTTTAAATAAGTTAATTCTGGTGGCGGAGCGGGCGGATGGCGGTGAGCTTTCCGAGGAGCAACGTCACGCCTTGGAGACCTCCCTACGCTATTTTCGCAAGGCAGCGCCGAGACACACTCGCGACGAGGAGGATTCGCTGTTTCCCCGCATTCGGCGCAGCGGGTCCGCAGAGGCTGCGCAAGTGATGAGTATGATCGACTCTCTGGAGGGTGATCACATGGAAGCCGAGGTGTTGCATCGTATCGTGGACTCCGCAGGGGAGAGTTGGTTGGACAAGGGCTCATTGGATCAACCGACCTTGGCAGGGATGAGAAACGCACTGTACAGGCTGCGGACGATGTATCAGGGTCACATTGCACTTGAAGATACGAAGCTCTTTCCCCTTGCGGATCGAATCCTTCCGCCGGAGGAGATCGCAGCCGTGGGGAAGGAGATGGCGGAGCGAAGGGGCCTCGACTATCGTCAGCCCTTGCGATGCCGCACTCGGATCGGAGCCCAATGATGGCGAACGGCGGGGAACGGGACGCTTTCGAGATTCTCAGCGAGGATCATCAAAAAACAATGCATCAATTGGATATTGTGGATACGTTGCTCGCCGAAGCGAATCACCAGTCCGAGAACGACATACAAAAAGGCTTGAAGGAGTTCGAATCATTTCTCGATTCCGAGGTGTGGGCTCACTTTCGCAAAGAGGAAGAGTGCGTTTTCCCCTTGTTGGACGCACACTTTCCCGCAGAGAACGCCCCGGTAGCGGGAGGACCGATGCGAGTACTGAGAGAGGAGCACCAGATCATCCGCAAACTGTCGGAGCGGCTCCATATGGCGATGGAAAACGGCGCCGACGAAGGGGGGCGGTTGGTTACCGCGAAACTCGCCGGTCGACAGCTTGTCACGGCAATCCGCAAGCATATCTACAAGGAGGATTTCGTTGTGTTCCGATTGGCGAAAAATCTGCTTGCCGAAGAGGAGCGTCGCAACCTGAACTCTTCTCTTGCCTCTTCCGATTAGGGTTCATCGGAGTCGCAAGGCGGCTCCATGATTTCCATGCTCCCCACCAACTCATCACGCCACCATTTCGCCTCTTTGATATCTTCAATACTCGCATTGCACCCTGAAACACCCTTTTTTGCAAAAAACGCCAAGCATGAGTGAACGCGTGATGAAGTTCAAATGATTGGTTTGATACTTCGCCACATGCTTCCATTGACAATATTTGATTTTTTGAAAACACCCGCGTCTTTATCAGGTTCAATTCGTTATATTGCGGAAGTGCGCGTATGCAAAATTAAGGGTGCATGATGGAGGCTGTTTCTTTTGCCGGGGTTTCAGGCGACTGTCGGAGAATCTCACGAGGAGCAGCAGAGCCGCGGTTTTTATGGCGTCGGGTTCCGGGTATCGGATGTCGGGACCGGTCATGTAAAATAACCGGCATGGGATCCTTGCGGACGAGCGTCCTGACGGACGCGGTCGGTTTCGCGGGGGAACCTCACGCAGAGCCGCAGGGTCGCGGTTTTTATGGCGTTCGGTTTATGCCACCAGTGATAACCAACCGATGATTGGGAATTTTGACATCTGTCTGAATAACCAATGTAGGGGCGATCCCTTGTGGTCGCCCGAAACGTGGCGGTATCCGAAATTGAATGTATTACGGAAGATTGCCTCGATGCGGATTGTGATGCATTCCCCATCCCTCATGGTGCGTGATTCGATGGCGTTTTCGTTGCAGGGATTCCGAGCGACCACAAGGGTCGCCCCTACGTAACGTTTCATACATCTCAGCGTGGTCCGCGACGGCTCGCGTTTCCAACAAACCACGAATTTCTATCGTGGCATTCCAAATATATGCAAGTAAATACCTGTGAAATATATTGCCATTCGCTATTCGAGTCAATTCGTGAAAACACAAATATTGAAAAAAAGGCTTGACAATTTTCAAGCGGGATGTTAAAATCCTTGAAATATTGAAAGCGCATGGAT
>JAJZOL010000190.1 GCA_021811565.1 bacterium
GATGGCCGGATTAAGCACCCTTATCGGCGTCCCGATCATCCTCGCCATTTACATCGTCATGCGGCTCACCATTCGCGACCCCATGGTTCTCAGCCTCATCGCCCTGGTCAGCTTCAACACCTACATCGGCTGGATGAGCGACATCGTGATGTCCTTCCGCAATGGATTCACGCGCTTTGGCACGGTCGCCCGTTCGGGCATGATTTCAAAATTCGTGGCGGTCGTCACCCGCATCGGCCTTGTGCTCCGTTATCAAAGCCCCTTGGGTGCGGTGTTCGGCGACACCCTTGGATCCATCACGGGCATTCTCTCCGCCATCTTCGCCAAAGGGGAGAAAATCCGTCTGCATCGTTTATCCATGCCGGACTTGAAAAAGGTGACCAAAGAGGGAATCCCCTATTTCCAGTATAACCTCTTTTTATGGATATACGGCAACCCAACCACGATTTATATCCTCTGCGCCCTGGCAAGCTACCGGGAGAACGGCTGGTTCAGTGTGGCGCAACGAATGATCGGTATCTTTTATCTGCTTCCCGGCATCATCGTGGGAGTCATGATACCCATCCTCACAAGACTATACGAGAGAAACCGCGAAGAGTTCATCCTGCAATCCCGGAGGGTGCTTAATCCGGCCATCGTTCTCTCCATCCCCTTCGCCCTTGTGATGGTGTTGCGCTCCAAAGCCATGCTGTACGCCCTCGGGCTGCCCATGAGCCGCGGAGCCGACAGTTTCCGCGCCGTGGCGATCCTTCTTGTGATACCAGGCTTAAATATGCCCATACGGTGGCTCAGCTCCTATTACGGCATGATACTTATCGCAACCAATCGGATCAACAAGCAGGCTAAAGCCGCCATCTTCGCAGCCATCTTCAATATCGTTATGACGATCCCATTGGTCGCTTGGTTCCATCGTCACATGGGCAATGGAGCCATCGGAGCCGCCATCGCGGCGGAACTCACCGATCTTCTCATGGTGATCTTCTACATGGTCTGGATCGCCGATATCGCCCCGCTCAAGGAGAACTTCGTCGCGCTTGCCAAAGGCTTGGTGGCTGGCGTCGTGCCGGCTGTCGTGCTTCTCTATCTCCCCATGCACAACCGCTGGGAGTTCATCTTGGTGTGCGGCGTCGCCATCGCGCTGTTCATCCCAACCGCCATGCTCACGGGCGCCATCCGCAAGGATGAAATCACGCCGCTTCTCGATATCATCAAAGCACGAGCTCGGATGAAAACGAAACAGGGTTAAAAACCCTTCCTCTGGTATATGTTGCATAATACATGCCATATCGGAGAGATGACGTACATCCAATCATAAAATTCCCGTTATTGATCCGCACTCTCACCATCGCCAGAAACCCATAATCAGAAATCGACTCACTTCGTCCATCGGTCCGCACCCTCGTGGTCGCCTCCGCCAGAATTGTGCAACAACGGAGTAAAAAAAACGTCATACAAATTAGGAATTTGATGGCGTTCGCATGCAACCGAAGCGTGACACAGCCGAAGTCCAACGATATGGAAAGGAAACCATGCCTTTCACACGTATATTTAATCAAATGATATCATGTCATAATATTTACATGCAATTTCACCCTTTTCCACCCCCGGATCGGTGAGACGTGTGGTTCTCTCGGAGAGTCTCAGTGAACCCAATGATAAAACGAGCGGCGTTGATCGCGATAATTGGCATACTATTCGTTGTCATCGGATCCTCCTATGGTTTGGATCTGAACGGTCTTCCCGTAATCGCTACCGGAAATTCGGATGACACCATCTCCATATGGAACAGTTCAGGCAAGCAATCGCAAAATTTTCTCGCTCATGACGGCGCCATCACCGGCCTTCTTTATTCCCCGGACGGCAAATTCATCTATTCCAGTTCCGAGGATAAATCGGTGAAGTTGTGGAGTGCGGCGGATGGCTCGATGGAAAACACATTCCAAGGTCATAAGTCCGCTGTCACCTGCATCGCGCTTTCGCCGGACGGCAATCTGCTCGCCTCGGGCGATGCGGACGGCATCGTGAAGATATGGAACGCTCAAACTTACAAGCTTCTCGTGACCATGCACGCACACAATAACGCCGTGCGAGCCTTGGCGTGGAACCCGGGGAGCGATATTCTGGCGTCCGGCGGCGCGGACAGATTGATTCAAATCTGGAAATCCAACGGAAACCTCATTGGCACCATCGTAGGGCACGACGAACCCATTACCGGATTGGCGTGGTTGCCGAACGGACATACCCTCATCAGTTCCGCTCAGGATGGATACATCAAAGTCTGGAACACGGACAATCTGAACCTCATTCAACGTGTGAAGGGCGATGATCATGCAGTGAACGCCATCGCTCTGTCACCCAACGGCGGGCGCCTCGCAAGCGCGGGATACGACGGTCACATCAGAATATGGAATATCACAAACAATCATCTGAAGGAATCCTGCTGCGCCTTGGCGGACACTCCCGCCATCTGCCTTGCTTGGAGTAAAAACGGACTATATCTCGTTTCCGCCGGCAAGGATAATGCGATCAGTTATTGGAACCCCTCATCGATGACCCTTGTAGAGAAAATCAATGCAAACGGAAACTCGGTGACCGCTCTCGCCGTGTCTCCGAGCTCCTGACATGGATAAGGTTCGCCTCCTCTATCGCGCGGACGGGGGATATCCCATTGGATCGGGGCATATCCTGCGAGCGGTGCGCATCCTCAGAGAATTGAGCAATTTATGCCCTCTTGACTCCACCATCATGATGGCGAATGACATCAAAATGATTCCCATCGCCGCAACCGCCCCGGCATCCCTTCACATTCTCCCGCCTAGATCCGATCTCGATGCAATCAAGCCGATTCTTAACGCCGCTCCAGTGTTAGAATCGTTGAGCGATCAACACTATGATCTCTGTCTCATCGACATGTTGGACACCCCCGAGCGGGACATGCGGTCCTTGGCGGACACGGGGGTTAAACTTGTCACATTCGATGATCGCGGACCGGGAAGAGTATACGCGGATGCGATATTTAATGTGCTTGTGGAGGAGCCCGACCAATCGATGTTAAAACCCGTTTGCCGCCTTTTCGAGGGATGCCCCTTCGCCATGCTTGACCCTCAATTCGCCGCTCTGGGAAACGATCTGAAAGTGCGCAACTACGATTCCTCGGGCGATATTCTGGTGACGATGGGCGGGGTGGATGCGGCTGGGCTGACCGTCAAAACCGCCAGGGCTTTGAAGCTAATCCGGAAAATACGGAAGGTGATATTCGTTGGCGGCGCGGCGTATCCTCATTGTAACGAACTGGAGCTGGAACTGAAATCCGCCCCTTGGGAATGGGAAATACGGCTCAATGTTCCCGGATTGCTGGATCTATTCCTTTGGTGCGATTTGGCGTTGATCGCCGGCGGTCTCACGATGTATGAGGCTTGTCGCTCGGGAACACCGGCTCTTGCGATCTGTCAGCCCATTGATCACCAGTTCGAACTCGCCCGAAAGCTATCCCTCGCGGGAGGCATGGAGACCGTCGGATACGGATTGAACGCCACAGAGGAGGAGATTGCGTTAAGAACCGAGAGACTGTTGAACTCCCCCTCCGAAAGGCGTAAACTGGGTGAGACCGGCGGGAAATTGGTGGACGGTCAAGGGGTGCGGCGCACCGCCTTGGCGCTGCTCGAACTGCTCGACCCCTAAGATTCATCCGGATTTTCGGAGGTCGTTGGGAAATAGACCGTGTAAACCTCATCCTTTATCTGATACAAGGGGATAAATTTCAGTCCCCTCGTCTGCCCTTTTACGCGATACCCCTGCAGCCAATATCCCCACTCTCGCTCGTTATCCGGGATTAGGATCGATTCGGGATGATCTGTGTCGGTGTGCAAAAGTCTCTCCTCGTCGCAAAGTCCCGCCAACACTACGGGACCGTCCAAAAAAGCGACCATTTCCGGGGAATCCGGAATCCTATGAGCGCTCAAAGCCTTGGGTAAAACGATCTGCAGTCTGTCTCGTTTCCACTCCCTGCAAACGGACGCAAATGTTCCGGGTTTCGTCTTCATCTCCAAAGGCGTCCTATGCGGAATGGATATGGTATG
>JAJZOL010000170.1 GCA_021811565.1 bacterium
GGCGAGCGTAACGCTCAAGGACCTAACCAAGGATTTCAAGGAAATAATTGCGGTAAACAAAGTCAATCTTGAGATACGAGACAAGGAGTTTCTGGTGCTGGTCGGTCCTTCCGGTTGCGGAAAGACAACGGCGCTTCGCATGATCGCCGGGCTGGAGGAGGTGACCAGTGGGGAGATCCTTATAGAGGATCGCTTGGTGAACGATGTTTCACCCAAGGATCGCGATATCGCGATGGTGTTTCAGAATTACGCCCTCTATCCGCACATGTCCGTGTATGACAACATGAGTTTTGGATTAAGGCTCAAACGCACTCCTCGCAAAGCCCCTTGGCCTTTCAACAGTCAACGCACTTTTTCAAAAAAAGAGATAAACAGACGGGTTAACGAGGCTGCCAAGTTGCTTGGGTTGGAGAATCTGTTGCAACGCAAGCCGAAGGCGTTGTCCGGTGGACAACGGCAAAGGGTTGCGCTGGGGCGGGCGATTGTGCGCGAACCCAAGGTCTTTCTTATGGACGAGCCCCTTTCCAATTTGGACGCGAAATTAAGAGTGCAGACGCGTGCGGAACTGATCAAACTGCACCGTCGCCTCGGTATCACCACCATCTATGTGACTCACGATCAGACGGAGGCGATGACGATGGGTGACCGCATCGCCGTGATGAGCGCGGGAGTTGTGCAGCAATGCGACACCCCCTTAAATCTATACAATCACCCTGCGAACATCTTCGTCGCTGGTTTCATCGGCTCCCCCGCTATGAACTTCATACCTGTTCAACTAAAACAGGAGGACGGTAAGATATGGGTGAATGCGGGTTCATTCCGTGTGGCGTTAAACGCCGCCCAGGCGGAAATGGCGACACCCTATCTCGGCAAGAGTTGCGTTTTCGGCGTGCGCCCGGAGGATATTTATGATTGCAATCTGCCGGGTTTGGTCACCCCGACGGATGAAAATACCTTCAACGCTTTGGTGGATGTTGTGGAGCCCCTTGGCAACGATGTGGAGTTATATTTGAACATGGACTCCATCCAACTGATCGCTATGATTGATAGCCGCACTGCGGCGAAGATGGGGGAGGAGATGAGATTAAGCGTTGACATGGATAAGACGCACCTATTCGACAAAGAGAGCGAGAGGGCGATTTATTGATATCTTATCCATTAGAGCACAAACGAACCCCTCGATACAGGGGTTCGTTTTTAATTGTTCCCTGAATCTATTTTTCAATATGAAAGCGGTATTCCCCAGAGCCGACCCTGAATTCCATGGTCTTTCCATCGGTTTTCAGGTACTTGACGCCGTCTGCTTGCCGAACAGGCTTCCCGGATTCCGTAATGTCGCTCAACCGTTTGGAGGGAAGAGATACGACGGCGGTGGTGTTCGCGGGTATGGTGATATCCAATGATATGTGTTTTTTTCCGACTTTCCATGAGGAGGAGATTCTGCCGTGAGGGGAATCGTAATACGCTCGCACCCATTTCAGGTCTCCCGTGAAAGCGGGTTTTATGATGATTTTGGAGAATCCCGGAGAGTGCCGATCATATCCGATTCCCGCGAGGTCATCGAAAAACCACTCAACAATCTGCCCCAACATGAAGTGATCCTGAGAATCGTTTCTGTTGGCATCCCATGATTCGGCGAGACTTGTGACTCCGTGCGCAATTTGGTAACCGTACCCGGGCGTCGCCGTTTGATTATTCAATTTGTAGATTACATCGGATCTGCCTCCCTGAGCCAAAGCCAGCAGGAGGTAGCGATAGCCCACATCCCCCGCCGTTATGGCGTAGTTGCGTTTCACGATATCCCTGACAATGGCGTTGAGGACATCCTTGCGATATTGCGGATCGACAATGCCCATCACCAAAGGTATGGAATTGGATGTCTGTCCTCCGTTCCGGTAAGAGTGCGTATCGGAATCAAAAAATTTGCGATTAAATGCCTCCCGAACTTTTTCCTTGAGATCGTTGTATTTGGCGGTGTCTTCGGGTTTTCCCAACACTCGAGAGATATTCTCCATGGTTTGAAGATCGTCGAAATAAAACGCCGTGGCGGTCAACCCCATCGGAGTGTTTCCTCCCATATCCAACCAGTCGCTCAAGCCGTAGGAGAGTATGTGGTCTTTCGCTTTGGATCCGAGATAATCCACATACCGCGCCATCCCATTGTAATGCTCTCTTAGTATGCGGGTGTCGTCCGTCCATTCATATTGCTGCCATGCGCATAGAATAAACGCCGATCCCCATTCCGGAGAGTCTCGGAATCCATCGCTGAACACCACGTATTCCGGGGCGATATCCGGTATCAGACCATCGGATAATTGGCTGTCCGCCATGTCGTTCATGATCTTCGTATACAGGGCGTCGAGGTTGAAATCGTAGCGCAGTGAGGGACCGTTTAGATGATCCTGCTCCAACCAGCCAAGTCGTTCTCGATGCGGGCAGTCGGTGAGAATGCTCATCATGTTGTTACGTTGCGCCCATCGAATGATGGTGTAGATGCGATTAAAGAGCTTGTTGGAGCACGCGAATTCGCCTGCGGATGACGAGGAGGAGTGAATTACAACGCCTTCAATGTTCAGCAATTTGGGAAGCTCGCCATTTGGCGATGCTAATTCCACCTGCAGGTAGCGGCATCCCTGGTAAAAGAATTTTGGAAACCAACTTTCCGACTTGCCTCCTCGAAGCGTGTATTTCCAATACGCCATTCCGCCGCCGCAGGAGCTTCGATCCACCGTGCCATCCGTGTTTATCAGTTCCGCAGGAATGATGGTGACTGACGACCCCCTGGGTCCAACGACCGTGATTTTCGGCATGAGAGAAGCGTTCTGTCCGAGATCGTAAACCTTGATCGTAGGCGAGATGGTCTGAACATGAACAGGCTTTAGCGTTTGGTATGCGCGAATGGGAGGGGCTGAGCAAGAGAGCCCTTTGAGATCACCCCCCGGTCCCTGAGTGATCTTGCAATGATCCCAGTTTGCGTCATTGAACCCCGGTTTGTTCCATCCGATTGGAGTTCGCCGCGCATCGTAATCCTCCCCACCGTAAATGGAGGAAAAGGTTATCGGACCTGCCTCGGCTCGCCACTTAGTACCGGTACCGACCACCTCTTTTTTGCCGTCGGAGTATTCGAGCATGATCTGGCAGATCGCCTTGAGGGGACCGAAGGAACCGAGAAATTTTGTGTACCGTCCTGAATGAACATCATACATTCCATTTCCGAGAAAAACACCGGCCGCGTTCCCCCCTTTTTTTAGGAGGGAGGTGACATCATAGGTGTCGTAGATGCAGGTCTTGTCGTATTTCGACCAGCCAGGGGTAAGAAGATCATCACCAACCTTCCTGCCGTTCAATGTCATCACGTACTGTCCCAAACCGCAAATGGTGACCACTGCGCGTTTTAACCCTTCGCCCACCTGAAAATCGTGTCTTAGGAGGAGTGTTTCATATCTTCCAGGTCCGTTCACATGATTTGGGTAATCGTTTTGCCGTAGAGTTTGAGCGGTGATCCAATGGGCCTTCCAGTCTTTCGCATGAAGCACTCCCATTGTCCATGATGCGGCGGAACTCCAATCGGAGGGGTGTCTGTGTTCGTCCCAAACCCGCACCTTCCAAAAGACCCGCTGATAAGAGCGCAAACGTTTGCCTTCATAGGGGATTTGCAGGGATTTGTTCGAGACGACCTTGCCGCTGTCCCAAAGGTTCCCCCTGTCTTTTGCCAATACCCGCTGGTTGCTTGCCACTAGTATCCGATAAGCTGTCTGAACCATGGAACGATGACTGGATTCCACCTCCCAGCTTAGGCGGGGATGGGCGATATCCACTCCGAGGGGATTTTTATAGTATTCGCATCGCAAATGAGAAACCACGCATGGTTTTGTCATTGTGAATCCCTCTCTTGGAGCAAGACAAAGCAAAACAAGCAACGACCATAGGATAGACGAGGCGTATCGCAACATTCGGAACCTCCCCTGATGACTACGATTTCCGGATGATCTCTTTAAGATACTCCGATGCACGACTGAAATTCACTCGGCGTCCCGGGATGTCATACT
>JAJZOL010000025.1 GCA_021811565.1 bacterium
AAATTGCCTTGATCTCTATACATAAACGAAACATTGTTTTATACTACTTGACCCCCATTTGCGGGATAATCTTGCTTTCCGGATGCGGCAAAAAGGCGGATCCACCCTCTGATAATGCCGATCCTGCATCTATTCCCGTGGATGTTGTAAATGCGCGGGTGCAATCCATGAAGGTGACAGTGAACGCTCAAGGGACAATTGTTCCAGCGCAAGGTGATAGTTGCACCATCGCTCCGGTTATATCCGGCAGACTGGTCGCAGTGTTGGTAAAGGAGGGCGATAATGTGAGCAAAGGGCAGGTGGTGGCGTATTTGAACTCCGGGACTCAGTCCGCCGCCGCGCAAAGCGCCCATGCCGCACTTTCCGTGGCGGAGGCGCAAGCCTCCCAGGCTAGCATCGCCGCGAAAGCCTCCGCAGTGGATCAGAGCAACTCGGTGAAACAGGCGCGTATCGCTCTTAATGCGGCGATCGTTAACCGAAAAAACTCCATAGCGCAAGCGCAGACCGCACTTGCCGTCGCACAAACCAACCTGCGCAAACTAAAGGCGGGCGCCAGACCGCAGGAGATTGCGCAGGCACAGCAAGAGGTGGAAAAGGATCAAGCCACACTATCCCGCGCGGAAACGGAACTGAATCGCGTTCAATTTCTTTTCCAAAAAGGAATTGCCGCTCAGAGGCAGGTGGATGACTCCCAAACCTCCGTGCAGGTGGCAAAATCCACGCTCAAGAGCGCCATGGATCAATTGAACCTCCTCAAAGCTGGAGCTAGGTCGGAGGATATTCAGACTGCGGAGCTTCAGGTGCAGCAAGCCCAGGAGGCGCTGTCTCAAGCGCAAACCGGAGGGGATGCGGCTGTGCAACAGGCGCAAGCCACTTTGAATCAGGCGAATCAAAGTCTGTTGCAAGTGGAGGCGAAACAACAGGAGGCTCACGCAATGCAGGTTACCGTTTCCCAAAAGGAGGCGGATTACACTGCCGCACTTGCCAACGAGGGCTACACGCTGCTTCGATCTCCCATTGATGGGGTGGTGGTGAAAAGAATGCTCAATCCTGGAGATATGACCGATCCCAACACCCCTGTGTTGCAAATAACAAATGTTAAGACTCTTAATCTTCAAGCGAGTTTGCCTGCTGAGAACGGTTCCAACGTGAAAGTTGGCATGCAGGCTTTCGTTTTTCCATCAGGCGGCACCAATGCCAGGATTGATGGACGTGTGATCTATGTGGGACAGGTGGATCCGTTAAGTAACCTGCTTACCGTTCGCATCGAGTTTCCCAATCCCGGACAAAAGATAAAAGTTGGAGAGTTTGCGTCCACTGAAATTCAATTGAATGTCATATCGCATGCAATCACGGTGCCGCAGCAAGCGATCATTGTTCGAGACGGCCGGGATTCCTTGTTCACGGTGAGTTCCGATAACGTCGCTCATCTTGTCGAAGTCGCAACGGGCGCTCAACGCAATGGCACTGTCCAGATTACTAAAGGCCTGAAGGGGTGTGAGAATGTCATCCTTCTGGGGCAATATGAACTTGCTGACGGAGCAAAGGTGACAAAGCGTTTCGATGCCATGGCGCCTTCCCAAAGGAGCGTTAACAATGGGAATCAGTAAATTCGCAACGCACAACATCAAGGCGATTCTCTTCGTCACCGTGGTGTTATGCGCACTTGGCGCATGGATCGTCACCTCCTTTCCCGTTTCGATCCTGCCTGACATCACGTTTCCACGTGTTGAGATTGTTGTGCATGCAGGGGATCGACCGGTGAACATGATGGAGGTGGGCGTATGCCGTCCGATGGAGCAGACCATTGCGACTATTCCCGGCGTCACCCGCATTCGGTCTCGTAATATGCGCGGCGCCACAAAGATATCGGTGGATTTTGATTGGGGCACGGATATGATAATGGCGGAGCAGCTAATCAACACCAAAGTGAATGAGTTGCGATCCTCTCTGCCTCCCGATGCCGAGGTGAGTGTTGAGAGGATGAATCCAACCGTTTTCCCCATCTACGGGTTTTCGCTTGAGTGCAAAGGATTGTCTCAGGCGCAACTGTGGGATTTGGCGACTTATACATTGAAACCGTTGCTGGTTCGAGTCCCAGGTGTGGCGCAGGTGGTGGTTCAAGGGGATAAAATCCCGGAGCTTGCGGTTAATGTCCATCCGCGTAGGCTCGCAGCGTTCAATCTATCCCTGCAGGATGTGGAGAATGCCATCTCCCAGAGCAATGTCATCAAATCGGTGGGACGGATTGACGCTCATTTTCAGCAGTATCAAGCCATAGTGACAGGGCAAATCACCAATCCGGATCAGTTGAATAATATCGTTGTCGCCACGCATAACGGCATACCCATTACCCTTAAGGACGTTGCGGATGTCTATCCGTCCGACAAACCGCAGCAGACAATCGTGACCGCCAACGGCAGGGAATCGGTGCTTCTCAACATCGTTCGGCAACCTAATGCAAATACTGTAACTGTGGTTCAAGGGGTGAAGGCGGAATTGGCAAAGGCGATGAAAATGCTTCCTGCGGGAACCCACACGAAGGTTTTCTACGACCAGTCCATTTTGGTGGAGGACGCCGTAAAAAGCGTTCGTGACGCGGTGCTTATCGGTGCAGGATTGGCGATGATTATTCTGATGATGTTTCTGGGGGACCTTCGAGCCACATTGGTCACTTCGGCGATTATCCCGGTAACGCTATTGATCACGTTTCTGCTGATGCGCATAGCTGGACTCACAATGAACCTGATGACCCTTGGAGCCTTGGCGGTCGGCATAGGATTGGTCATCGACGATGCGATTGTGGTGGTGGAGAATGTCTTCCGGCACCTCTCTCTCGGGGAATCCCGTAAGAATTGCATCGAAAAGGCTTCCGCAGAGATGACCGGCCCGATGATCGCATCCTCGTTAACCTCGGTGGTTGTTTTTATGCCTCTGGTTCTATTAACCGGAGTCGCGGGGGCGTTTTTCACCGCATTGGCGATCACATTGACTCTGGCTCTGATCACCTCCTTGATACTGGCAATCATAGTCAGTCCAAGTCTCAGTTCCGTCTTCCTGAAAGTCAGGAAAAATCATCAGGAACACGGCAAATTGATGGAGAAAGTGATACGGTTTTACGAGAAGGTCATTCGCGGGGCGCTCAAACGATTGTGGATATTTCCACTAAGCGCGGCAATCATCCTTGCATGTATCTTCTTTTTCGCCTCCCGACTAAAAACCGGATTTATGCCGAGCATGGATGAGGGCTCCTTTGTTCTGGATTACATCACCCCGCCCGGCACCTCGCTTCAGGAGAGCAATCGTATCTTGATGAAGATCGAGGATATTCTAAGAAATACGCCTGAAGTCAAGTCTTTCTCCCGTAGAACAGGCACTGAGTTAGGCTTTTCCATCACGGAGCCTAACACAGGTGACTTCGCCGTCATGTTGAAGCCGCCGCCACGTCGTAATATCGACGATGTTATGAATGGAATTAGAGATCAAATACAGCAGCAGGTGCCTGGAGTTCAGGTGGATTTCATAGAGGTGATGCAGGATTTGATTGGCGACCTCTCCGGTGCGCCCGCACCGGTGGAAATCAAGCTGTTTGGCGATCATTTAAATCAGTTGAATTCAACCGCCCGTAAGATTGGGAATAAGCTTGAACAGATTCCGGGCGTGGTGGACATGAATGATGGAGTGGTTGAAATGGGGCCACAGATGGTGATGGATATCGATCCGATAAAGGCGGGCAGAGTGGGAATGACCGTGGATGATGTCGCCACGCAAGTGAACGCAGCCATGTATGGGGATATTGTAACCAGCTATCTTGATGGATACAAGGAGATCGGCGTTCGTGTTAGATATCCATACCAATATCATGAGGATCGCGCCCAAATGGAGATGATTCCCATACGCACACCCAATGGATTCACCCTTCCATTATCCGCATTTGGATCAATAAAGCGCTCGTTAGGATCCACGGAGATATACCATGAGAATCAGAGAAGAACCGTTTCCGTGACCGCGCATCTGGCGAACAGAGACCTTGGAAGCGTCATGAAGGATGTTAAGGCGATGATGCAAAAAATGACTATGCCTCCAGGCGTGTCCTATGTTCTTGCGGGTCAATATGAGAGCCAGAAAGAATCCTTCAGTAACCTTATGATGGTTTTGATCCTTGCGGTGATGTTGGTCTTTTCCGTAATGCTCTTTAAATTCGGCAACTTCACCTCACCGTTGTCCATCGTATTAGTGATGCCGCTATCCTTATTCGGGGTCACATTGGGACTATGGATTACGGGCACGGCATGGAACGTATCCTCTTATATGGGGGCTATTATGCTCGTGGGGATCGTGGCGGAGAACGGAATCCTTCTGTTTGATCAAGCTCAGAAAAACGAGCACTCCGGTATGAAGCTGGAGGACGCTGTTGTTCACGCCGGACGAGTGAGACTAAGACCAATTCTCATGACCAGCATGGCGATGATACTCGCGTTATTCCCACTCGCGATGGGGTGGGGCGCTGGCGCGGAGATGCAGAAGCCATTGGCTATCGCGGTGATTGGAGGGATGTGCTTCTCCACCCTGTTCACGCTCGTTTACGCGCCAATGATTTATGTTTCATTGCGTAGGTTCGAGATTTTTGAGGTGATCCAGCATAAGATGCATAGGGAGGAGGCGCTGAAACCCGCGCCAAGCGAGGTGGATTAGTTTATTCATTCGGCAATTAAATATCATCGAATATATTAACTTTATCAAGAGTGAATTCACATATTTTATCCTCTATTTAATTGCCGATTTAATATGATAGTCGTTGGGGGGATTCCCCGACGCTTATTTATAGCCAGGATGCTCAATACGCTTAATGAACTCAAAGGTATTTCAAAGAGAATGCAAAGGGACGATTGATATAATAAGTCCATATCCTGAAGGATAAAACTCAATCGACGAAGGAGAGAATGAAATGAATCGATTTCCACTAAATGGAAAGTATTACGCATCAACGATTGTCTGCCTGTTTATCGCAGCCGCATGCGCATACGGCAAGACGAACTATCCCGTGAAATATCACGCACCTATTTCCCCGGAGACCGCGAAAAGAATCGTTCTAAAACGATTTCCCGGCAGAATAACTCAAAAAGTCACATTGGAAAACGAATCCGGTCATTGGCAGTACGGTGTCATGGTTCTATCCGGGAAGACCTTGCGCGAGGTGATGGTGGATTCCCACACAGGCGGGATTGCGAATGTGGAGGTTACCAATGCTGGCAAGGAGAGAATTGAAGCGAGACAGGACGCCGTCAAAGCGGAAAATCCACGGGTACACGGAGGAGAACTCAAACATGCGAATATTTCCCCGGAGTCCGCGAAACGGATCGTAATGAAACGATTTCCCGGTAGAATAACCCAAAAGGTCACTTTGGAAAACGAATCCGGCGATTGGCAATATGGTGTCATGGTTCTATCCGGGAAGACCTTGCGCGAGGTGATGGTGGATTCTCACACAGGTCGTATCGCGAATGTGGAGGTTACCAATGCTGGCAAGGAGAGAATCGAGGCAAGACAGGACGCCGTCAAGAGCCATAAACGATAGTATGAGATATAATTTGGTATAAAACGCTGAAGATTTCAAACTTTTCGGTGATCTTTAACGTGATGCCACAGGAATCGTGTGATATATTGGGACGGGTTGCCACCCGTCCCGTCCCTTATGTGGAGGAGGATGAAATTGAAGGTGTTGATAGTCGAGGATGACCAGAGCGTATCGCGCTTTCTGAAGCAAGCCGTCACCGAGACGGGCTACGCCGCCGAAGTGACCGAGGATGGCTTGCACGGGGCGGAACTTGCGGAGATATCAGAATATGATCTTATACTTCTGGATGTGATGTTGCCTGGATTGGATGGTTTTTCCGTGTGCAAGCGCCTTCGCGCCAATCATGTGCACACGCCTATCCTTCTGATCACCGCTCGTGATGCGCTGCAGGATAAGATCGAGGGTTTGGATAGCGGAGCGGATGATTACATTGTCAAGCCGTTCCAAGTGGGGGAGCTATTGGCGAGAATGCGCGCGCTACTAAGGAGGGGCGCATCGTCTCCGGCGATACTCAAGGTTGCTGACTTGGTGTTGAATCCCGCCACTCGAAAGGCTGAAAGAGGCGGAAAACAGATATATCTGTCCGCCACGGAATACTCCCTGTTGGAATATCTCATGCGGAATGAGGGCAGAGTTCTCACAAGATCAATGATCCTGGAGCATGTATGGCAGTACGATTTTGAAGGCAACGATAATGTTCTGGACGTGTATATCAGTTACTTGCGGGGGAAGATCGACAAGGGGCATCCAAATCCCTTAATCCATACTGTTCGAGGCGTTGGTTACAGAATGGAGAACGAGCATAATGGTTAATTCGATGAGAGCGCGGATGACACTTGTCTTCACGTTCTCCATCGCAGTTCTTTTATTCGTGGCGAGTGTAGGTATCTCCAGCTATTCGCGCCGTTTCGCCGAAGGGCACGCCTCCTATATGCTTCATTCCACCGAGCAACGCTTGCACAGGGAGATGAAAGAGCGGGGGAATAAGTTCAACCTCATCGATTTCTATGACGAGGAGCCGGATATCTCCGTGGAGAATATCGCCATCCTCATTCTTGGTCCTCACCAAAAAATACTTCAAAAGACGCCGGGGAGAGTGCCCTCCTTGCCACTCGTTCCGTCCGACAAATGGCGGATCCGGCATATGAAAGTAAATCATCTTAACGTGGTGGTTGCGTATCCGTGGGACCAGCGCGAGGCAGCCCTGCAGGATCAGATCAAGGATCTCTTTGTCTTCAGTATGATATTGCTTTTGGGGGGTATGATCGGATCATGGATGCTGGTCGGCAAAACGTTGTCACCGATTCGCCAACTTTCACAGCAGGCGATGGCGGCATCAACAGATGAGCTTAAAGTCAAACTAACCTCACCCTCCGAGGATTCGGAGATGGTGGAGTTGGTGAGGACGTTAAATGACCTTTTGGGGCGCATTTCCGAATCCGCCGAGATGAAGGGAAGGTTTTACGCAGGAGCCTCACATGAGCTAAGAACTCCGTTACAAGCGTTATCCGGACACTTGGAACTGTCGTTGACGCGACCTCGCACTGCGGAGGAATATCGGCAGGTGATAGAGGAAGCGAGCCTGCAGACGCGCCGATTGATCTCGCTCATTCGAGACCTGCTTCTATTAAATCAATTGGACACATCTCCGCCTCCGCCCAATGAACCCGTGGATATCTCAGATTTATGCGAGCAATCCGCTTTGACTATGAAATCCTTTGCGGAAGAGCGTAATATTCACATTCATTTGGATATTCCCGATAATATAAATATTCAGGAGCCTTACAACCATATCCAAATGCTCATCCGAAATCTAATAGAAAATGCGGCGAAATACGCGAAGGATAATGGAAATGTGACTATTACCGCCGCAATGGAACCCAATGTGGTTAAGATTACGATTTTCAATGAGTGTGATTATATTGCCGCTTGGGATGAGAAAAAGCTGTTCGAGCCATTTTATCGCCCAGATGCGTCAAGGAACTCAAAAACGGGCGGGAACGGACTCGGGCTTGCCATATGCGACGCCATAGCTCGACTCAATGGGTGGAGCCTGACCCTTCGTCAGGAAAGCGGAGGGGTTAACGCTACAGTGATATTGCCAAATCGAAGATGAAACCGATAATGTGCAAAGTATGAGTTTTTCGTGTACGGGCATCAGTAATGTTTTATTGCCAGTTATTCGATGAATGTGCATTGGAGTGAGAAAATGACAGGTGAGATCGATGTGTATTATGCATGAAAACACCCCGTCTGATTCAGTTGAAACCACGAATCAACCGACGCGCAGGGACGTTTTAAAGTTGGCAGGACTTTCGTTGATTGATCCGATCGCATCGGTCATAGCTGAGGACACACCATTCAATTCCCCCTCTGTTTACTGGGTTGGGCAACCATCCCGACCCGATGAAACCGTAATGATCGTCAGAGCGAACCTTGGGAAAGTTCGCAAGGTAAGAGTGGCGTTGTTGAGGGATAAGTCCTTTGCGCCGCCCTCCATCCAGGTGAATGCAGAGCCCGTCCCGGGTTCCTTGCATTGGAAAGAGGTGTCTCCCCTGCAGAACTCCGAGATTTGTGTAAAGTTTGTCATCCCAAAGGATTTAGCTTACGGGGTTTACCTCTGTCAATTGATATCGGGAGAACAACCGATGCCCACGATAAGGATCAATGCACCTGATGTTTGGTGGATGCAGGGGGATGAAGGAAGGTTAGCGACACCCGGTGGTTGGCTGAGGATCTTTGGTAGATGCATGGCGAATCCATCCTTGTTTTCAAGCGCGAGCGTGCAGGTTGATGCGTATCCCTACCCGCCGAGCGATTATCCCATACAACCAAAACGCCCGAAACAATCCGCTTCGATGGTCAGCATGCGAGGAGCGGATGGAAAGGATCGTTACATCAAAGCCCGATCTTATGATCCATGGTCAATCTCTTGCGATTTAAGCGAAGGGTTCGAACCCGGCTCTTACTCAGTGATGGTGCATAACGGACATGGAGGTGAGTTCGGATGGGTCACGGCGGGCTCTGTTGATATTCAAACTAGGCAAACTGAGCATAAAAATGTTTACAGCGTGATGGATTACTACGAGGCGCACGCGAAGCAAGAGATGCTCCGAACCCTTCCAAAGGGCTCCATCTCCGTGGATCGCACGGATGCCGTTTCTTCGGCGCTGAAAAAGGCGCAAGCGAATGGCGGAGGGATCGTTTTCTTCCCCGCAGGTGTCTACACACTCCGCGCGCCGTTGAACATTCCTCCGAACACCATTCTCAAAGGGGAAGGGATGGGATTGGTCACACTTTGGTGGGGCACAGGAAACATGGCATTGGATGGAGGGAGCAATCGCAGACGTCTCACGGCGAAGGACAAGATCAATCCCCCGGTGATGATATCGGGGGATCGATATGGTATCGAAGACCTTACACTCATTATGCCCCGAATGTATCATACAGGAGTGGTGACCGGTGATGGTTTCCGGATGCGGCGAGTGAGGGTTCGTGTGGACAGGTATTGGATAAGGTCGGGAGAGAGGGAGGACGGGTTGTTATTGCAACTTGGCGATAACAGCGAGGTGACGGATTGCGATATCGTTGCCAGAGGGGTTGCCATGACATCAGGAGCGGGTATGGTCTTGGCTAGAAACAGAATAGCCGCAGGAAAATCAAACTTGGATTTGGCGCACTCGGATGGTGTGATCATTGAGGATAATGTCATGATTAGCTTGGATCCAACCGCTTACATCAACCTGAGTGGAGAGGGGCGTAACGTCTATTACTCCCGCAACAGGCATGAGGCATTCTACGCGCAACAATCGGATTTCTCTTGGACATTCGACGGCGTGGCGCAAGCGTATCTTGGACGGATTGAATCTGTTCATGGTGTGGAGATTGAATTGGCGGAAGACCCGAAATATCCTGACTGGGCGAAAGAGGAAAGCCCGCTGTGGAGGCGATCCGTGGTCTGCGTCCTTGGAGGCAAGGGAGAAGGACAATACCGATCCGTTATTAAAAACCGAGGGCGAAGCTGGAAAGTGGACCGCCCATTTTCGATCCCACCGGATTCAAATTCGGTGATAAGCATCATACCATATCGTGGGAGTGTGATGTTGATCGGAAATCGATTCGAAGACGCCGGATGGGTGAATCTGGGATACGGATCTTCGTTCAACGTCATTGGAGCCAACAACCAAACATTCAGAGTCGGGGAGATGCTGAATATGGGGTTGCGAAATACGGACGGCGTGATGCCTTCCTGGTACGTCCAATATCATGATAACGATATCCGCGAAGGGGATACCAAGGTGCAATCCGTCGGAGACATGAGAAACCCGCAACTGTTTTCGGGTTCCGTAACCCGGTTTTGTCTGCACAGAGGGCAACACATCCATGGGGACAACTGGGGCGGAATAGGTATTACCGGGAATGCGGAGGATGTCGTCGTGGAAAACTGTATCCTGGAAAATCCAAACGGTGTTATTCGCATTGATAAGGAGACAAAGGGGGTGTTGGTGCGTCGAAATCGTGTAAAATCCGCTGGAAAGGCTATGAGTAAGAGACTTCCATAATGGTTAATGTCCCGAACCACTAAATAAGGCTCGAAAACCATGAGTGTAATTACATTCGAGGTTGATTTATATGGGTTAATTGTAATTATTCCCGCAAAATTCACTTATAAGCTAACTCTTACGTGCAATGGACTATGGTACATATTAGTGGCAAGATGTTTCGATATGAACGAAGATTGCCGAATACACATAGTTTGGTCAGAATAGGCTACCTTACCACCACTGACAGGCACACGATATCCCCGACGTCGTTACGGCAAACTATTCGCCCCCCACCGAGTGCGACCATGGGATAACACGTGCCGGTTGGGATTATTCCCTTAATGCGTGCCAATTCATGGTATGGTGCTGTGGGGGATGCATCCGCCAACACAAGGTCTCCTCCGCGGTCACCATCCCAGATCAGCAACTTGCTATCTCCCGTCACAAGCAGGTTGCCCACCTCAGATCCAAAGCCGGAGTTCTCGACGAAAATCTTCGGTGATGACCACATCACTTTGCCTGATACCATGTCCACGCACTGTAGCCGCCTTCCGCTCAGGAAGTAAAGATAACCTTGGAAAAGCACCGCAGTGGAAGTGCAGGTGAAGAAGTCCGTGGTTGTGTAGTCAACACGAACATGCCCGGGCAATTCCAAACCAATGGAGAGCAGAGCGGTTCGTCTGCCACTGGATTCGCACATCGTGATGAACACACGGTTTCCGTCCACCACTGGGCTGGGAGAATTTTCTGCATAGTGAGATGGCCAGGGATACTCCAGCAGAGTATCCCCCAAATGTCCCTTATCCATGCGAACCACGAGGAACGACTGACGTGTGATCGCCGCCACGCACGGGACTCCGTCGACCTTCATCACGGTCGGGCTACCCACTCCCATCGCATCCTTGGAAGCGGAGACCCATTGGAGTGCCCCGGTGCGCTTATCGAACGCTAGCAGGTTCCCCTCGGCGGCGCCCGCCTCGATTATCACCCAGCGACCGTATAAGAGGGGTGATGGCACGAATCCGTTGAACTCAGGTTTCACATCCTGAATATGGTATTTATCAGAAAGGGAGACCGACCAGCGGCGCTTTCCTCCGTGGTTGGTGTTCCAGCAGCAAAGCAATCCATCGCAACTTAACGTATAGAGCATGCCGCTCGCCAAGTCAAACGCAGGGGTGGCCATAACGCCTTTGTATGTATCAGGGTGTGCCGCCCCTTTGCGCGTGTAGGGAGGCGAGGGGTAGGATTGAGACCAGATCGTTTTACCTGTGGCTGCGTTCAAGCACATCACGCGATCTCCGTTGTTCTTGCTCCAGCCCACGGTGTATACTCGATCACGGACAATTAGAGGAGAGGAGATACCATACCCGACTTTAGCGCGCCATAACACCTTTGGCGGCCATCCTTTTGGGTAACCGCTGCTTTCCTGCGTGACACCGTCCCTATGGGGGCCGAGCCACTGGGACCAGTCTGACTGCCGCATCGGTGCAAACGAACCTGCCGACGCAATAATAACAGCAATGACAGTGTATAGCCCAATTAACCTGCGCATAATAACCTCCCTAATACTTTGATGCTTGCGAATGGATGAAATGAAGATTCGGACACGGCCCAAAAATGAATTGGGAATTGCGCTTATCGCGTCACCAATCATCAGATTGTATTAAAAAGGAGGTGATGCCAGAACAGTACCTTTCGTTCGAGTGTTATTCACAAACACCTTCATGCTCATCATTCATCACCATGATCAAGGCGGGTCTATTACATATGGCGTTTATTCGCTTCCAATCGCCACACCCTCACATATCGAATCAGGAACGGGTTATTGGCGTCACCACCAGTGCGGTCGTTATCCAGGCTAAGGAACATGTATATCCCGTTTGCCATGTTCGTTGCTTTGGCACTTAGGGTATACGGATGCCACAAAGGTACACCATCCAAGTAGAATTGCATGGAACCGTATGGTCCGAAACCATCGTCTCTCCAGAATAACCCGTAAGTGTGCCAGTCTGCGGATAAATCGACTTTTGGGGTGGGCCCGTAATAACCGCCGTAATCGTGACCGTAATCATGTATGCCAAAGTAGAGCTTGTTATTGGCGGATTCGAGATTGGCATCCCAGGTTGGTCTTTCCCCGACATCGATTTCCGGCAACCACTCATTTGGATTTTTCACGCCTTCCGGGATCGGGTGCATCCAGAAGTCTGAGTGAAGGCCTCTACCTTCGCCTTTGAGGCTGTGCGGAACTTTGAAGCTTGCCTCCCAATAACCGTATTTCTGAACGAATTTACAGTTATGCACCGTCGTGCCACCCGTTTGCAAAGCGGCGCTTGGATTTCCCATCGATCGCATTTCCAAACCATTTATTTTACTGAGCTTGCAGCCTTCGTAGTGTTGTCCGCATGGATCGGAGATTTCGTTAAACATGTAGGTTCCGCCTGGCTTGCCATGAAAATCGAGATCGCACCAGTCGGTGTCCCCAGCCCCACCGTTCCACTTTTTTTTGTTGATGGTGCGATCCTGCGTGAAATTATCTTCAAATGTTAAAACCCAGTGCATACCTTTTGGAGCGGGTACGCCGTAAGGTACGACAGGCGAACGCACCGAGCACAGGCTTTTTAAGACCACGGCGGACGGAAGTAAGGTGCAGGTGAGTATGATACTTAAGAGAAGTTTGGTTATGATCTTTGTACGCCTGGTAGTTCTATGATCTGTGTTTGTACTAACCTGGGTCGTTACGAAATCCTTCCGACTATCACTATTTGACTTCGTTTCGTTCATGATGTCACCACCTTCACACTTGCCTTAGGATCGATCGCGTATACTCTTACATAGTCGAAGAACGTGTTAGGGGTTCCTCCCATAGCTCCGCCGATCATCAGATTGCGCCAGAGAGGAGGGGACTTGGGGGTTCCATCACACATACTGAAAAGGTAACTGCCCGATGGCTGACTTGTTTCAGATATCTGGTTTCCGATCCAACATATGGATTGTTGCGGAACGCCGTCGAAATATACCTGCCGATAGCCATGCCATCCGTTTTCCTCGGACGCCGGAATCCATAGCTGTCCGTAGGTGTGCCACTGCGTGTAGTCCGTTCCTGCGGGCGGGTAAACGACGGCGTTAAAATTGCCGATATTGCCGCATTCCTTTCCGCTGCTCCAGTCATGTATCGTGGAATCAAACTGCTGCGGATGTCCCCATGAAGGGTTGTATTCCATGATGTCGTTCTCAATCGTCTCCCATTTTTCCGGCCATCCAGGCATTGGATAGTTCTCTGGACAAAAACTCCATGGCGGCGGGTTCATATTTCTGGGCCTTGAGGGTATTGGCATTGTCCCGGACCAGAATGCCGCCCATCCATTCTTTCCGATATGTGCAAGGTCTTCGCAGAGTATTCTGGCTTCATAGTATATCCCCTTGCCGGGTAGAAACACAGTTCCACGATATCCTTCCGGTGCCGCGTTGTCATAAAGGGTGGTCGAGAAATCCCAGCTCATGGAAACAGGCGCGTCTTTGATCGCCAGTACGCCTTTGGCGCCTTTGTAGGAGTGGAGGATTTCATACATGGACGGGGATGTGCTGGGAAACCACATCCCTTTGACATACCATTTATAGCCGTCTTTCTGTGTATTATTGACATCGATGGAATGGCTATCATTGAATTCATCATTAAAGATGAGCCTGAATCCTCGTGGAGCATGCGGATTTGGATCGTACGCGGGTGGGGCTGTGAATTCAATCGTACGACCATCCTTGAGTCCGGTATGGAAGTCGTCAAGATATAGAACGCCATCGGCGGCTATGTCATCCTGAAAACCAACGGCGACGTCGGTTTGCTCGCCTGAATTCCATGAGAGACTAACTTCACGCCAGTTAGCTGTGGCAGCGATGATGGAAGTTGCAAGCCGTTGTGACAAGTCGTTTGTTGCAACAAACAGGGTTCCGCTTCCACTCCCTCGGAGCCATATCTGCGATATGTAATCCGTATTCTTCCAAACGCTAATGTGTGACCACATTCTTTTACCACTTCGAGAGAGTGTCGCCTGTACATCGGCATTGCCTGTATGGGCGTAAGGGTCTAAGACTATTCGGAACGGTGGATCGAGCGTAAAAGCGCCAGTACCCATCGATTCGAAACTTGAATCCGCCATCAGGTTCGGACCGTTCATTCCGGCTTGCGTTCCCCGTACTACTACGGGTTTCAGAGCAAGAAGGGATTTTGGATGCTTTTCATAAAGGATTTGGGTCAACGTCCATGGCAAGATTGCTGCGTTCCTCAAGAATTTTCTTCGCGTTAAATTGGAAATATTTGTTTTCATATACCTGGCGCCTTGGAGTGTGGGATTGTTTCAGCCATAGTTATCAACGATCATCCATATATACATTTTACGCCGCATTTTCAGTATTGCAAGCTTCATTTCGGACAGCATCAATTAATCAATCATTCGAGGAATACAACCACACCACGCGCATCTCGTAATAATATCTACAACTTTCCGTATATCGAATGCATCGTCATTTCCGCTTGAATAGATCGGTTCATTTGGACGTTTCGCTTGGATGCGCTTTGTTATTAAGTGAGTGAGGGATTTCACATCATCAGGGTATCATATGGAAAAATATAGGGGGTGCTTACAATGAATTCTCATGAACGCTTTAAACGGATGTACGAACACAAAGACGCAGACCGCATCCCTGTTATTGACGGACCGTGGGGTTCCACGATCGAACGATGGCAACGGGAGGGGATGCCGTCAGACGTGGATTGGGTCGACTATTTCGGCATGGATAAAGTGGCGTATATCGGCGTGGACAATAGCCCCCGTTATCCCAGCAAAGTGATTGAAGAGACGGAAAAGTATCGCATTCACACAACGCCTTGGGGCGCCACCCTTAAGGACTGGCGTCATGCCGGAGGGGTGCCGGAGTTTTTGGATTTCACGATCAAAGACCAGGATACTTGGAGAGCGGCCAAGGAGAGAATGACACCGGACAGGGACCGCGTTCCGTGGGAATGGCTGAAATCGAATTATCGTAAATGGCGTGATGATGGGTATTGGATCATCGGGGGGTTGTGGTTTGGTTTCGATGTGACTCACTCATGGACCATCGGTACGGAGCGGATGCTGATTGCGCTGGTGGAGCAACCGGAATGGTGCATGGATATGTTCGAACATTTTTTAAATGTGAACCTTCAACTACTAGAAATGGTTTGGGATGAAGGATATGAGTTCGATTGCATCTCTTGGCCTGATGACATGGGGTTCAAACACAATCAGTTCTTTTCCCTCAAAACATACCGAAGACTTTTGAAGCCGTTTCATAAATGCGCCGTAGATTGGGCGCACGCCAAAGGGATCAAAGCACACCTGCACTCCTGCGGGGATGTGAATCCTTTCATTCCAGAGCTTTTGGAAATCGGGCTTGATGCGCTGAATCCTCTTGAGGTCAAAGCCGGTATGGATCCCAGTCATATCAAAAAGACATTCGGCGACCGGTTGGTGCTGCATGGTGGGATTAACGCCGTTTTATGGGACAATCTCGAAGCGATTGAAGCCGAAATGGAAAAAGTGATTCCGGTTGTGAAGGAGAACGGTGGGTATATCTTTTCTTCTGATCACTCCGTGCCCGATAGCGTAAGCCTTGATAACTTCAAACATATCGTAGAGCATGCGAAAAGGTTGGGAAGCTACTCGTAAACCTGTAATCCGTCCGATCGGACGGATCAGTCCGATCAGTCCGATCAGTCGGATAAAAAGGATGCATTGCTGATAATCGCGCCAATTTTATTCCTTATCTTCAGCAAGGTGTTCGGGTCAGCATTCCAGTGATTCCAGTCGGTTGCGACTTGGCTTACGAGGGTGTTCACATATTTTCGACTCTTTAGCTTTGCGAGGATCGTGAAATAATCGTAATCCTGCATGCCATCTCGTATCGCTTTAATTCGAAGGGATTCAATCGGACCGTTCACGCCCGCTTCCGTTCCCGGGTAAAACAGCATCCCCTCGCCGTTGTAGTTTTCATAGGTGGCGGATTTCGTCCAAGGATCGATTCCCTTCTTCCAATACACTGTAGACCAATACAGTAATCCCGTAGAGCCGGTCATCCAGTTTTGCCAGCTTGCGATGCGATAGTTCAGCAAAGGAAAGTCCGTTTCCCAGAAAGGGGTTGGGGTTTTTCCTTGGGTGAGCGCCGTGTAACTCCATACTTTGTCTCCATGATCCAGTCTCTCCTGGATGCTCGCATTGTCCCATAGCGCCCACAAGGGGCACCAGATGTTCACCGCGCCGACGAGGCTTCCCCAGGCGGGATTGTCAGGTATGGGTTGCTCCGTGCAAAGAAAGAGGATACGAGTATCCGCCTCGTGCACCATTTTGGAGAGGGCACGTACGTCCTCATAGGCTTTCAGATCATTGGGTTCATCAATAAGATAGGTGTAGGCGTATTTCCCCCATCCATGATCGGCAAGGTAGGCGTAGTATCCTTTCAAGTATCTTACCGAGCGATCCCTGCCTTTGTCCAGCGGATCTGATATTGGCAAATACAAATCCAATGAATTTGCATGTTGATTTACAAAGTAGTCGTTAAGCACAGACGCCACTTTGCTCATGTCAGGCGTTCCGTCCTTGGCAAAGGGCGCAACAGCTCCCGGAGGCATATTGGGCATAAGACGATCTGTCATGAGCGCACGGATATATTCCAAACGTAAGTTATACGCTTCCGGGGACGAGGGATCCATTCCGGAATATTGGGGCACATCGTTGAACCCTCCGAAGTCGCTCTGACAGGACGGTGATAAAGGGAGACTGAAATTCCACACTCTTAAGCTTATCTTCAAGGTGAAGGGTTTAGTGTTTATCGGAACCACTTTGATGGATCCATGATAGACCCCCGGAATGGCATCGCGCGGTATGAATAGCTCCGCATACAATGGCTGAGTTTTGGAAGCCTTCACGGTGAAGGGCTCACCGACGTATCGAGGCGTGCCCGGGAGGCGCAGTCGAGAAGGGATTTGCAAGGGCACCAATGCATCGGGGTACCATCCAGGCTTCAGTGTGGTTCGAGGCGATGATTTCACAATCTTAATAAAATGCTCTCTGTAGAGCAAAGGGGCTTGAATCACTTTTTTGCGTGGACCACGAAAAGGCGTGCATTCCACGCGAACACCGTTCAAATTGGTCTTCCCCGCAGTGAGGACGATCTGCCAATCCACCCACTCGCCTTTCGCACCTTTAACCAGTATAGCGTGTGTGGACTGCGTGGGCTGATCTGGATGGAATCGTTCCAGAGCATTTGAGAGTCCGCAAATGGGATGGTTGGAGGGTTGGGCGAACGCCATGGAACGAACGAGTAATCCAAAGAGGATGATGAGAAATGCGTTTTTCATTTGACAGAGTCTCCTGAAAACGATTGTTGCATGCAAAAAAAGCATCCGCTTTATGAGGATGCAGGGAGGAGATGAAATAAGCCTCAGACCGGATTCGAACCAGCGACCTTCGCTTTACAAGAGCGTTGCTCTACCAGCTGAGCTACTGAGGCGAACTGGATATCACGATGGTGTATACTCACCAAGGTATTAATATAATCAAAAGAGGGACGAAAAGTCAAGGGCTCAAGCCTTTGGCTTACTCCGTACGCTTCTCAATCTCAATATTCGCCATCTCTTCCAGGAGTGCGATCAAGCTTTGCGTTCCTTCGTCGCCTCTTCCGTGAGCTTCAATTGAGTTGTACAATTGGTGTGCTAGGGATGCGCCGGGCAGACTGGCGCCGATTTCGGAAGCTGTGGCAAGGCAAATTCGCAGATCTTTCTGTAGCAAGCGAACCATGAACCCTGGGGCGAAGTCGTGTTTCACCATTTTCGTCCCGAGATTGTTGATAACCCAACTACCCGCAGCGCCCGATCCCACCGCTTGCACCATTAGCGAGGGGTCCAGTCCCGCTTTTTCCGCGAATGCGATCGCTTCGGAAGCTGCAAGCATGTGCAGGGAGATGGCGACCTGGTTGCAGAGTTTCGTCATCTGCCCCATGCCATGTCCGCCGCAATAGGTTATCGTCTTACCCATCGTTTTCAAAATCGGCATGGATTGGTCCAATATCTCTTTCTTGCCTCCGACCATAATGGAGAGAGTACCCGCTATGGCGCCCGTGTCCCCGCCGGATACCGGTGCGTCCAGCATCTCAACGCCTCGCGCCTCCAAGTTTTGTGCTATGATACGCGTGGCGCTCGGGGATATTGTGCTCATATCTATCACGATGGAGCCGGGTTTGGCGGTCCGTATTACCCCGTTTTCACCAGTCAATACCTGTTCCACATCCGGAGTATCCGATACGATGCTAATAATGATTTGGGCGTCTTTCGCCGCTTCACTTGGCGAGGATGCCAATTTGGCACCATCCTTTTGCAAAGGCTCCGCTTTGGATCTTGTCCGATTGTAAGCAGTGAGCGGATAACCTGCTCGGAGTAAATTCCTCGCCATGGGCAGACCCATGAGTCCGGTTCCGATGAACGCAATTTTAGTGGAATTCATTATAGTTCTCCCGTGATATTATTCAAGCATGATGCTTGGGTATGCGGAAATACAGGCGGCAGCGCAACGTCTTACCGCGTAAGAAATGCGATATCAGGCGCAATTCAATACAATCAAGCTTATTATATCCTGATCTCCGCATGGTCGTAAACCTGCCTGCACACGTCGGCGACGCCCTCCTTCGTTGACTCCCTGCTATGATAAGTGCAATAATATCATAGTGAATCTGCACAGATTCTCCTGAAAACAACAATCAAAGGCTGTTACCAGCCTAAGTTATGAGGAAGGAGTTACACCCATGCCTGTTAAAGTAGGTATCAACGGGTTCGGCCGTATTGGCCGCCTCACTCTGAGAGCGATTCTGGACAAATATCCCAAAGACATTGAAGTGGTCGCAGTTAACGATCTCGCTGATCCCAACACAAACGCTTTTCTTTTCAAGTGGGATTCCAACTACGGTGAGTTTAACGGTGAAGTCGCCTCCGAAGGAAGCGACTTGGTGGTTAACGGCAAGAAAATAGCCGTATTCTCCGAGAAGGACCCTGCACAGATCCCATGGGGATCGGTTGGCGCCCAGATCGTCATTGAGTCCACCGGGTTCTTCACCGACGCCACCAAAGCGGTTGCTCATAAAAAGGACACGGTTAAGAAGGTCATCATCTCCGCCCCTGCGAAGAATGAGGACAAAACCTTCGTGCTTGGAGTGAATGAGAAGGATTACGATCCTGCCAAACATCACGTCATTTCCAACGCCTCCTGCACCACCAACGGGTTGGCTCCGGTAGCCAAAGTCTGCAACGACGTTTTCG
>JAJZOL010000020.1 GCA_021811565.1 bacterium
ACACCTACCGTCATCTCCTCCGGTCTGTTTTCCTTATCGTAGAAGATATGTTGCGGATGGATTTCCAGCCAACCCCACTGGTCGGGTCCGGTTGGACCTTTGAAATAGTCCGGTTGAGGCTTGCGAAAGGTGAAGAAGGTCAAAGTGTCCTTCGGAACTTGAGCGGGATCTGCAAGGATGAGCGGCTTGCCTTTCCACATAAACCAAAGAGGCTTGTACAATTGGGGTTTGTAGAGTTTATCATACAGTTGCTCCACGACGTTACGAGGATTCCAGAAGGGACACAGAAATGCGATTTGCGGTGTGCGCCCCCCTTCCGCTCGAATTGCAGTGAACTCCTTGCAAAGAGCGGTATAAACGTTTTGATAGATAAATTGGTTTGTCACATCGAAAATAACCACATCCACACCGGCATCCACCAGCATCTCCGCGTGTTTCCTCAATACCCATGGATCATCGGAATAGTAATAACCGAATAACGGTTCGCCCCAATAGTGATAATGCCCTGGAGGCCCCCAAAGAGGGCTATTGGGTTCCTGCATGGCGTTCGGGTCGGTTTTGAGTATCTTTGTGATATCGTAGGGGGCATCCTGTGCGTGCTGACCCAGCCACAAAAAATAGAAGATTCCGACAAACTTGTCCTTGCGAGGAGGTCCGACGTGGGAATAATCAGGCAATTTCCGCCCCAAGGCGTCGGTGGCGGCCCATGTATCCGGCATCACGTCCGACGAAGAGGGCGTATGGGCGTGAGCTCGAGTAATTGGAATGGTATTAATCATGAGCAGCAATGCGCAGGACAGAAAATGGGCGGAACGGAACACCATGCGCACTCCTTTCGGTAATCCCTCAGCCAAAATATGAGAGGGTTGCAAGCGGGATGTTTCCTGTTAGCAAGTGAATTTGGCTCTTTTCCCCTTGAAGCATATCCTATGATACCTGTAAAATAGTTCCGCGTTTCCAGGGAGGCGCAAACCTCCTCTCACTTGCAAAATACAAGGCGTGCGCATATCATGCGTGCTATAATAGATTGTTGAAAACGGAGAGGTTAAAATGATCATAATTCTCAATAACAAAGCCACGGAAACGAATATTCAGGAATTGACCGACCTCTTGAAGGCACGCGACTTGGGAGTTCACATCTCTCGAGGCGCGGAAACGACCATCATCGGAGCGATCGGGGTTCTTGACGAGGAAAAAGCGGAGTTCGCGGAGCAATTGATCTCGCTGGCATACGTGGAGCGGGTAGTGCCGATATCCAAACCTTACAAGGTGGTCGGCAGGGCGTTTCGTCCGGAAGGAACCGTGATTAACGTCAAAGGGGTTGAGATAGGCGGTAACAAGATATGCGTGATGGCAGGCCCTTGTACCATAGAATCACGCGAGATGCTGATGGAAACCGCCAAGTTCGTGCAGGAGAACGGCGCACGGATTCTTCGAGGAGGAGCATACAAGCCGTCAACCTCCCCCTACAGTTTCCATGGGATGGGTGAGGAGGGATTGAAGCTATTGGCGGAGGCTCGAGATTTAACGGGAATGCCCGTCATCACGGAGGTGATGGACACCCGCGATGTGGAATTGGTATGCAAATACGCCGATATCCTTCAAGTAGGCACTCGAAACATGACGAATTTCTCCCTTCTGCGCGAGATCGGTGAATGCCGCACTCCGGTAATGCTGAAACGCGGATGGGCGAGCAAGATAGAGGAGTGGTTGCAGGCGGCGGAATACATCGCCTCTCGCGGGAATTATGATATCATCCTCTGCGAAAGAGGGATACGCACCTTTGAGAGTTACACGCGCAACACGTTCGATATCAACGCCATCCCCGCAGTGAAGGAGCTTTCCCATCTTCCCGTCATCGCCGATCCCTCCCATGGCACAGGCAAATGGAATCTAGTGGATCCCATCTCCTGCGGTGCGATCGCAGCCGGGGCGGACGGAGTGATTGTCGAGGTGCATCCGCTTCCCGAGAGGGCGTTGAAGGACGGCGGACAATCCCTCAAATATGACACTTTCAGCAAAATGATGTCCCATTTGTCTCCCATCGCCAAAGCGGTGGGCAGGGAGCTCTAAAGTTGAAGTCGGCGGAGAAGCCTTTATTTCATTCCGTTGCCATAATAGGTTTAGGTTTGATGGGCGGATCGCTTGGTTTGGCGTTGCGTAACGTCGAAGCGGAGGTGAGGGTGACCGGCTGGAGTAGAAATCCCGTCACCCGATCCAAGGCTTTGGATATGGGCGCCGTTGAAAGAGCGACGGATACGCCAGAACAGGCTGTGGAAGACGCTCAGATCATCGTTTTGGCGGTGCCGGTGGATACGATATTGCCGTTGCTTGAGCAAATGCGCGTATCGCTAAAACCAAATGCGATTGTTACGGATGTGGGAAGCGTGAAGTCAAGAATAGTGGCAGGCGGCGAGGAAAGCATCGGAGGACGTTTTATTGGCGGACATCCCATGGCGGGATCAGAGGATTCAGGCATAGATTCCGCCTCCATGTCGCTCTACCATTCAGCGCCCTGGGTCTTTACACCCACCGCGATCACGGATTCTGATGCATTGGACGCCTGTTGCCAGATGGCTCGCATGGTTGGAGCGAAAACATATGTATTCGCTCCGGAAACGCATGACCGAATTGTGGCGTGTTACAGTCATCTGCCGCATATTCTTGCCTATGGCTTGGCGCAAACCGCATGGGATTTGGCTGGCGAAGGCGCTGCGATATCCGCTGGAAGTTTCAGAGACGGGACCAGGGTGGCGGGAAGCTCCCCGTCTTTGTGGACCGAGATACTCATGGATAACAGAGCTGCAACCTTGCGCGCTCTGGAAAGATTTGACAAATGGTCGCATTCGATGAAAATTGCATTGACGAAAGGAGACCAAAAAGAAATAGAAGAGCTTCTCGTTCATGCGCATCAAGCGCATAAAGAGTGGAAAACAACACGGAGTTGAATGACCTTCGGATCTTAAGCGCAACGATTACATCATTCGATAATCATCTCATCAAGGACGATTGCAAAAGCCGCCATGCGGATATCATCGTTTATTATATGCTTCATCAAACATGGCAACCATCACACGACAATCACCTTGCATATTCATAACGGTTGCGATTAAACAGGCTCCGGGGGTTGTTCCTTTTTAATTGTGCGTGATCTCGTGCATGCATCCAGAGTCAGATTATAGACTCTGGATGCATGCGAGTATCCGCATCGGTGGGTCTGAATTGACAGACCGAAGGGGGAATCCCATGTCCGAAGCTCTACCCATAAAACCGGTCACACATCCGGCAAACGCTATTATTGATCTGCCAGGATCGAAGAGTATCACCAACCGCGCCTTGTTGATGGCGGCGTTAGCCAAGGGGGTGTCTCATTTGCAAGGGGCTCTCTTTTCGGATGACACCCGATACATGGCGGCGGCGTTGCAGCGGCTAGGTGTCACCGTATGCGGCAATGAGAAAGAACAATTTTACGAAGTGGAGGGCACTGGCGGTGTGATCCCCGCTTCCCGTAGCGATCTCTTCATCGGCAACGCGGGAACCGCAGCAAGATTCCTCACGGCATATCTCGCACTGGGCCATGGTACTTACCGTTTGGATGGTGTCCCTCGAATGCGCCAGAGACCCATTGGCGACCTCCTTGCGGCTCTGCAGAGTCTCGGTGTGGACGCCATCGCCGAACATGATGACGGTTGCCCGCCGCTGGTCATACATGCCAACGGATTTAAAGGGGGAAAAGTATCCGTTCGCTCGGATGTAAGCAGTCAATATCTCTCAGCATTGCTATTGGTGTCGCCCTACTCCAAGGAAGGCATCATCATCGAAGTCACGGGAGATCTCTCCTCGGAGCCTTATATCGGCATCACTGTGGAGATGATGAAACGATGGGGTGTGACGTTGACGCACGAGAAGTTGCGACATTTTGAGGTTCCCGGCGGTCAATGCTATAGCCCTCTAAACTATCCTATCGAAGCTGACGCCACAGGAGCCTCCTACTTCTTCGCGGGGGCGGCGGTGACCGGTTTTATGGGTAGAGCTTCG
>JAJZOL010000229.1 GCA_021811565.1 bacterium
TGGAAGGCGCGGAATCGCCCTTGACCTGTCCGAGCGCCCATTCAATCCCCCCCAGCATATGTTTCTGAATGACCTCATTATCCCACACATCCTTGCGGTGGCCGAAGGCTGTGTAGAATACTCTCCCTTTTCCATACATCTTGCACCACGCCAGCAAATAGTCGCCCGGTTTTCCCGCCTCCTCCGACCCGTCCGGAGGGCATTGCGGCACCGAAAGCAGGACATGCAATTTCCTTCGATCGGTTTTGGTGAAGAGGTATATCTCGTCGGTGATCTTGAAATTCGCGGGGATCGGCTTCACCGCTGGATGTTGCGGATCGTCGTGGACGGGTTGCACCTCGCACTGGTTATGGTGCGTACGGAACTCTCCTCCGATCATGTCGATGTAGGCGGTGTGAGCGGGGTCACGGTAGGTGTCTGTGGCGGAATGCATTCCGATGAAAGCGTGTCCCTCTTTGATCCAGTTAAGGAAGGCGTTGAGGTCAGGAATGCCAAGGTCACCGGTCGTGTTCAGGAAGACGACACCATCGTATTTTTTGAGGTATTCCGGGGTGAGCATCTCCTTAACATCCTCGGCCGTCCGGCAATAATCCACGCTGAACGCGCCGCTTTTTTCGCCGATCTCCTTGAGCACGGGTTCACCCGCTTCGATTCCCTCGGTGTGACGAAATCCTTGAGTGTAGTCCACAACCAGCAGTTTTTTCCTCTTCATGGAGGCATCCGTATCCAAAGCGGATGAAATCAGAAACATGGCAATAGCGAACAGGGTGAAAATCGTCCCAAAGTGTAGCATGTGCGTTTCTCCTTTGCGTATATTTTCCCACTTTCTCGAAGGATACGACATGATGTTACCTTATCGCGTCCCATGTTCCAAGATGCGAAGCGGGATTTTTGGCGAGGAGAATGCTGGATTACACTTATGACCTATGAAAAAAAATGGTAGGGGCGACCCTTGTGGTCGCCCGCAATGTATCGGTCGCGAAACAGGCATCGAACAACGCAGCATTTTTGGATAGCGATACCTGGGTGTGAGCGACCACAAGGGTCGCCCACACATGGTCGTTCGGAGTTCGAAGGAGTGGAGACGCTTTAGCCTTCGAAAGCCTATTCTTATCTCCAGAAGTAATGCCACGTATAGTTGAGGTCAATTGTCTGACCCGGGTCGAGGTGCAGCGACCATTTGATGCGTCCAACTCCATTGAAGTGGTACCACCAATCCGGCCAATTGTACCATCCCCACCAGGAGGGAGCGTAATTCCCGCCGGAGATGAAGTTCCTATCCTCGAAGGTGTTTACCATCTCCACCGCGCCGTCATGATCCGCAGTGTCCGCCGTTCCGAGCACGTATCGTTTCACCTCGATGTCCACCGGTATCGTCTGATGGTTGGTGATGTGAATCACTCCCGTCAGGTTAATCTGTCCGTACTGATTCCCCTGCCATGTTACGGCGTTCGGAATTCGCTCCTTCTCCTTCTCATCTTTTTTCACGGTGATATCGACCGCAGGGTTCAAGGCAATCTCCACGCTGCCCCCAATCGGGGTGTAGGTCATCAGGGATTGCGCCAAAATTTTATCTCCAAGCATCAGTAACGCAGGGGCGGTTGTGAGAGGCTCCTTGGCGGAGTTGATCAGGCGGATTTTGTGGATGAATTTCGGTGCGTTAGTCAAATCCGCAATCTGTTGATTCTGCTCGCGATTGAAGGCGGGAACCACTTCGGCGGGCGGCGTAACCGGAATGTCCATCGTATAAAGGTCCTTGTATTTGATCGTGAAGGTGGAGATAGGGACCACCATCCGTTCGCCTTTTTTCAACGTGATGTGCTTCACTTGAAACACGTACAGGTCTTCGTTCTTTTCACCGCCGGTCACCTCGGGGCCGGGATTGACGGGCTGCGGTGCGGCTGCAGCGCCCATGCCTCCCCCAAATCCTGAGATCTGAGTTGCGTAGGCGTTGGATAAATTGCGAGAATAGGGGGATTTTGCATACAACTGCTCAGAGACCTGCGCTAGCGTCTGCTGGAGCGCCATGGGGTCTGTCTGATCCGCGAACTCGAACTTGGGCGCCCCGATTACCAGGTTGCAATCCACATCCTTCAGATCCACCATATCGTTCACGATGGTCGCCTCCAGGCAGACCGTGGCGCCGCCTTTGCCATCAAGAGTGATCTTATATGCGGGTATCCACTGAATACCCTTCTGAAGATAGAGCAGTCCCACCCGCGCTGTCTTGCCCGGGGCGCCGCCATGCCAATCCAACTTCATGGTGAGCATGTTGCGAAACTCCTCCTCGGAGTATTTCGGTTGATAACCGTTTTTAAACGTCACATCCACGATCTTATCAATCGGAATCGCCGCCACGCCAAGTTGCGTTTTCATGAGGAGGATATTTCCTTCAACCGGCAGCGATTCTCCGCTGTTCGGGGGACTTGTCTGTTCGATCTCCTTCGATGTGCGTGTGGGGATGCCCATGATCTTGCCTGTGTAGATGGTGGGGGTTTTATTAGCGTCAAGGATCACGGTAACGTCCGCATCCTCGCCGACGTTCGCCTTGAGCATATCCTTAATGACAAGCGAGGTGTGTTCGGTGATGACCCGTCGCCGTCCCGCCGTGACCGCCATCAGTTTTGCCCGAGGGTCTGCGCTATAGGGCCAGAAAGTCCCCAAAACAGGCGTGGGAAGATAATCCATTTCGACATTCCCTTCGCTGTCCGTGGGCATTTCGCCTTGATGAAGAACGAAGGTGTTCCCGTCTTTGAAAACGGTGATCTCCTTGATCGGCAATCTTGCAAGGGCTGTCAAGGGTGTCGCGTTCTCCGCATCTCCTCTAAGGGGAAACGAGCATAAGAGAAGAGCAAGGAAGGTCAATATCCAATATCTCATTTTTAATCTCCTGAATGGTTTTGCACTTTCGACGCTTATGGGGGCGGATAGGTTACAGGAATTGGGAAAATAGAGGGGATGGGAAAGACAATAAGGAAATTGAGAGAGGATTTATTTGTATTCCCCGGCTAAGTTTTGCAACTGAGAGCACCCGTCGGAGATATCCACAAAGCGATCCGTCCACATCTGAGTGCCTTGAGAACAGGTTGATTGCGGTTTGAGATGTTTGGCGTGTCCATCCACAAACAGCCAGTTGCATGCGCCGTTATGAGATTGAAACGGACCTTGGCTGCCACCTGCGGGTCCGAGTTGCATCAGATACCAGTCGCCAAGATCGGGAAATTTAAATCGGGATTCCAGCACGATAATCAGCGTGGATTCCGATTGTATTTCAGATTCGTAGCGGGGACGAGCCCTTTGCTCTCCGTACCAGCAAGGGGGAACCGCTTCATTGAAGAAACTGCCGTTATAGGCGTAGGAGATGGGCAGCCACTGACTTTTGGGATAGTAGATATTTGTTTCATCCCCTACTCCGTCCCATGCGTAGCTATTTGAGGGGCAAGTCCAAACACCGGTGTTTTTGAGGTAGGTTCCGATTTCGCGTTTCCAGTTGATGCTGCTGCCGTTTAGCATGCAATCGGGTTGCTTGAGTGGTCCGATGCTCGTGCAACCGGAGATGGGATGGCTCGAATCCGGAAGGCGACTCATCGGGAAGGCGGAATCATAATCTTGAAGATAGAGAAGAACAGCAACGCCGATTTGTTTCAGGTTGGAGATGCATGTTATGGATCGCGCCTGTTCACGGGCTTTCATGAAAACCGGAAAGAGCATCGCAGCGAGTAAAGCGATTATTGCTATCACAACTAATAACTCGATAAGGGTAAATCCGTGTGACACGGACTTTCCCCGTTGTGAAAATCGCATTCCATATCTCCATTGATGACGTCAAGAAAGGAGTTGCGAACGATTGATAATTCATACTATTCAGGTAACTGCAAAATTCGATTTCCAAGTATGTCACCGAACGTGAAATGAGCGATAATCGCCACATTTCCTGAATTTTGCAATTTCCTCTATTGAACCAATTATACCACCGTATGATGGATTTGTGTGAGGTCAATCTAATTTATCCACACTCATGTTGCTTTCAAATGCATGGATAAAAGAGTATTGGGGATAACCATCTCGCAATGTGATTCCCGGAACGTATCGGTAGTGAAACAGGCATCGAACGGCGCACCATTTTTTGGCTATTGACGCCGGGTGCTGCGACCACTAAGGGCGCCCCTAGAATTCGGATTATCATTGTCAACGCTCCAATGCGTGGGGTCATAAAGGATATAATTCCGAACATTATTCAATGAACCTTCATTTCGGATGATGCGCTCATAAAAATTGCGATGCCAGAGACGTTTCTGAAATGGTTCCTATTTTCCTTCATTAACACAATGAGCGCACGAGACAGTCGTTAAGGATTTGAATGATCCAATCACACTGCTTGACGGCTTCTCTGCATGTTGATTTTCAAAACATAAAATGCCGTGGAGATGGTTTGGCATCACAATGAACATGTCGCAAAAAACGTATGGAAACCTATTTGCATGTCCAGCCATGCGTGCGTGATCATATCGCCTGCATCATTTACAAACATCTCGTCATTTTTCACATGACCAAACAGGCATAGCTTGGATTGAGTGACTATGGTTACAAAATACATTCCCGCCAGAGAATAATCGTATCCGATCAAACGTATGGAACGCCTGCTATGTTTGCCTGTTTCCCACATCGAATCGCATCCCTCCGTTCCTATGTGAACAATCAAAATACGATCCAACCCATTTTACGTCAACGTTGCCAATAATACGGGATATTGGCGATACGGAGCCTGATATGCCAAATATAAAATATGGAATAATTGTGAATTGCATCATCGCCATGTTCATATGGCGCATAACGTAAACCATCCGATACTTGCATTGATACATAGATAAAATAAATCAGTGAGTAAATCCATATGTAGGGTCGTGAATTGCGATCTCTCACAACATGTTGGTAGCGAAACAGGCAGCGAATTTTCAGCGCTGACTCCTCCTCTAATGCAACCCGATTTCGTGCAAGAATATTCGGTTCTCACGATACATGCGAAGCAATTTCCAACCTGCGGCGAAATTCGCCCCGCGCTGAAGAACAAATATCTTGTTAGCCCAGATAACCCCGTAGTGCGGATCGGTGAGGAATATCCTCGCGTAGTATTTATAATACGCATCGGAGAGCGGATAGTGGAATTTCTTCACGTTGCCAAAAACCACATATTGAACATCGCTTCTTGCGATGACAGCGCGAAGCTGGGGAGGAGGCAGAAGAGTGAAATCCCTTTGCCTCTCCTGATCTAAGGCGCGTACGCTGTTACCCCAGCACTCCTTTTGGAAGGGGTTTGGGAACATATAGATACGCTCGCGATGCATCATACATCCTCCGAGCATCATCTCCGCGCTTACGGAAGCGTCATTCGGTATCCTTTCGAGAGCGATTCTCATAATCCCGGTGTCTGCTGCGGAAGAGCACATGTATATTTTGAAAAACAGGTTGAAGAGGTTCATGCCCATACCTAGGAAGACGCAGTAGGCAAGATATATTCCCAGCCCCTTTCGAACCCTTAACGGATGCCTTCGAAAACGGCGCTGAAGTATTCCGAAGCAAACAGGATATCCGGCAATGGCGGAATAAAAGACGAATGGAATGATCGTGGCGCCATATTGAAAATAGACCATCTGCATCGAATCTCGATTGGATAGCATATTGGCGAGAAATGCGGGCACGGCGGGCAGCAAAAAGCGCGGAGCGAAAAGGGATAAGAACCCCAGGGGAAAAATGATTTCAGCCACATACCCCATATTTCCAGCAGTGATAAGGACGGATAACGTGTGGAACGGATGAGAAACTAGATTCCATGCGATCTGAGGCAGGGTTGAACCAAAGGCGGAGTAGAGGCTCGCATAAGCGGAGGGTTGCCCGTGGTTGACGTAACGCATCGTCTCCAGGCTGACAATCTGACCAAGCGCGCCAAGGAGAAGGATTGCAATTCCTGTTCCTTTGTTTATCATAAAAAATGCCAACACCCCGACGCAGATCACCGTTAGACCCATGGTCTCCTTGCAAAGAAGGGTTGGCAGCAGGGACAAAATGAGAGGAAAGGGGCGTTTCGTTTCCAAGAACCAGCAGGCGAAAAGGAGCATGGGGATGGCAAGAGATTCCGGGTGAAAATCGAAGCTGTTAATGCCTTGTAGGGAGGGGCAAAGAAAATAGGCGATTGAAAAAAGAGTGGCTATTCGAAAACTGCCGGTTCTCTTGCGTGCCAGAAGGTACACAGGATAGGCGCCTATCGAACAGGCGAATGTCTGGAGCACGAGAAGCGTTTTGGGTGTGTCCCAAATCCGATACAAGGGCGCAATAAGGTAGAGAATGGCACTGAAGTGATCTCCGAAAGCGTTCATGCCTCGTGAGGACAGAATCGGGGGCTTTCCGCGGCTGATGAGCCATGTCGCCTGATCGAAAATGCCTAGGTCGAAAATGCCCGTGCCGAAATGATTATAGCGATACAGGGAAAAAGCGCAAAAAAGCGCGAAGTAGTAGGCGATCATCATCCAGAGTGCGACCCGGAACCACGCATCGTTTTTTGCAAGAGCACGCTCCGGAACCGCACTTGAAATAACTGGAGGCTTGGGTTGAGGCGAATCGTTCGTGACAGCCATGTCGCCATATCTCCTTCCTACGCGCATTCGCGTGGAACAAAAACAGGATACAAATGTCGCACGGAAAAATATGCCCGCCTTCCCGGCGAACGCTTTGCGTATACTGACGGCGGGAATCCATTTAAAAATCACCCCGGTGTATTCAAACTCAACCGACCCGAGTTATTTCACGTGAAATACTATCGTATGAACGCTTCATCTCGATGCTCCCATGCGTCCTTGCAGCAGAGAACGTTGTCCGGGAGAAGAGGGTACCGATCCAACTCCTCTCGGCTCATCCAGTGAAAACGGGTGGTCTCTTCGCTCTCGCGCAGCCATCCGCCGATGATCTCGCAGAGAAAGAGCGCAATGAAGCTTTGGTGTACGTTGCCGTCGGGGTAGGAGCAGATGCTGCGGGGGTTGGTGTAAAGGCCTATCAGCTTTTTAACCACGATCTTCAACCCGGTCTCCTCCTCTGTCTCTCGGATGCAACACTCCTGCGCGGATTCTCCAATCTCCATTCTCCCGCCGGGGATGCACCAATAGGGGCCCTTGGTGCGTTTAAGGATCAGGATCCTATCTTGGTCATCAAACAGGATCGCGGCGACGCCCGGCTGGAGAGGGACATTGGGTTTCGGAGCATCAGGGTCGTCGTAATAAAAACGTTCCTCCTTCAAAACTTCGCCTCCTCGCCGACTATTTTTTGAAAAACCCCTTCTAGCTCCTCCTCGGAAAAATATTCGATCTCAATCCTCCCCCCATTGCCGATGGGGCGTATTCGCACCCGCGTACCTAGCGCAACCTGCAGTTGGTCCTCCAGATATGTCAAATTGGGATTAACGGGGGAGGCGGTTTTCCTCATCGCGGAAGGTTTGATCTCTTCGGTGGATTTTGCGTTTTTCACAAGCCTCTCCGCATCTCTCACGGATAGCTTGTCGCGCACGATACGCTGGAATGCGGATAATTGAGCCGCACCCTCCAGCGACAGTAGGCAGCGTGCATGGCCTTCCGTGATCTCGCCGCTGTAAAGGGAGGTGAGTATCGGATCGGGAAGGAAGAGCAACCGCAATGCGTTGGCTATGGATGGCTGGGATTTGCCAACGCGCTTGGCGACTTCCGATTGTGTCATCCCGAATTCGTCAATCAACCGCTTATAGGCTTGCGCCGCCTCCAAAACGTTGATATCCTCCCGCTGGACGTTCTCGATAAGCGCGATCTCCAGAGCCTGGCCGTCCACGCACTCTCGTACAATGGCGGGCACGGTCTTCAGTCCAAGTTTGCATGCGGCGCGATAGCGCCGTTCGCCTGCGATGATTTCGTAGTGATCCATGCCGATACGCCGCAAGAGAATGGGTTGCAGAATTCCATGCTCTCGGATCGAATCGGTTAGCTCCGCAAGTCTCTCCTCGTTGAAATCCTGCCGCGGCTGAAATGGATTCGCCTGAATCCTCGCGACGTTAATCTCCTGAACGCTTGAACCATCCTCGGAAAGGTTGTCCGCGATGAGCGCTCCCAACCCCTTCCCCAGCCCTCTTTTTTCCATTCGACATCACCTCTTTTGCGATTTCTCGGTACGCCTTCGCTCCGGTGGATTTTGGATCGTAAAGCGTAACCGGCTTTCCATGGCTTGGAGCCTCGGAAAGACGGACGTTTCTCGGAATGATTGTGGCGGACACCCTCCCCGCAAAAGCGCTCCTCACCTCCGACACCACATCTCGCGCCAGGCGGATGCGATTGTCGTACATCGTCAGGATCACCAGTCCGATCTCAAAGGATGGGTTTAGCCTTTTTTGCACCAATTGGACGGTCTTCATCAACTGGCTCACCCCCTCCAAGGCGTAATACTCGCATTGAATAGGGATTATCCCGTAATCCGACGCGACCAATGCGTTAACCGTAAGCGCGCCAAGGGAGGGCGGTGAATCGATGAGGATGAAGTCGAACTCATCCCTCACCTCCCTCAAGGAGTTGCCAAGCGTAAATTCCCAACCCTCGTTGGAGGTGAGTTCCACTTCCGCTCCCGCCAAGTCCATGTTTGCGGGAACAAGCCTTAATCTCTCCACGCAGGTTTGCACGTACGCTTCGGAAATGGGTCGGTTGTTGACAAGGACATCATAGGTGGAGTACGGCGCAACACTGCCATCCGCGCCGATGGAGTGCTTGTCCACTCCCAATCCCCCGGATGCATTTCCCTGAGGATCGGCGTCAATCAGAAGGACACGCTTACCGGCATCCGCAAGACACGCCGAAAGATTGACCGCCGTGGTCGTTTTGCCGACACCTCCCTTTTGATTGACTACGGAATAGATCAAACCCATTTGGATATCCCCTATGTAAACAGGTCGACAATTGCGAAAGTGAGTTGCCGCAGTGCAACCGAGTTGAAAATGGATTTTCCAAACACATAGAGTTACTTTTTGCAATCGCCTCCATTAGTTTACCGTCAAAGCGGGAATGGTTGCGAGAATTCGCCGCAGTGTTTGAAGCCGAGTTGATACCATTCCCAAAAACCGTGTGTCAGGATTTTGCGTAAAGCGAGGTGAGTTGCGCGAGAGTAATGAGGTCAAGCGCGTTGTGATAGATGATGCGTGTTAATTCGGACGGATTTCCCGTGCGCACAAAACGATGGTACGCCGCCGGGATCCGCGCACCCGGGATATCCCCCTCCCTGTGACGGTTTAACAGATGCGATTCAAGTGTGATTAATTTGCAGTTTGGAAGATTTTTCGCCCAGTGCCGCTTTGCGATGTGCAGCATATCCAAGTGAGCGGGTATCCCGCCAAAAGGGATATCGCCGGAGTCGGATCGTCTTAACAGATAGGGAACGTCAAAGCTCTTCCCGTTGAAGGTTACGAGCAGCTTTTTCGTATCCATCATCATCAAAGTCATGGCAAGGATCGCGGATTCCTCGTCAAAGTCACGGGCGAGAAACTGACGAATGAAAAACTTCCCCTCTTCTTCAATGAGGATTCCACTGAGGAAGATGGGCTCGCTTGCCAAGCCGCAAGTCTCCAAGTCGAAAAACATGATGTCGCTGGAACGAATCCTCTCATATATATTTAGCCCGACTACATACCTGTCGAAGGAAAAGCTATCCAAGCGGGAGGCGATCTCCCTTTCAAGGCTTTCAGCGTTAGGCACGTAGCTCTTTAGAGAGCTTGTGATAACATAAGCCTTGCCCCATGGGGCGTAAGACACCTCCACTCCCGGCAAGGCGCGCTCCAATTCGGTCATCTCACCCTCCGTAACTGCAATGAACCGTCATGGGATATCAAAACATTACCGCCAAAATGCAAGAGAAATGCAAGTGTTTAAGGATAAAATACAATAGATGCAATTTTTCGCCGCAAACGATTGTCTCCGAGGAAAATCATGAGCAAAAAGCCGAATGTCGTCTTCATTATGACGGATCAGCAGAACACCAACACCCTGGGATGTTACGGTAACTCCATCATACAAACGCCCCACATCGACCGCCTGGCTTCGGAGGGGGCGCTTTTCGAGCGTCACTATGTGAGCGCACCTCTGTGCGTGCCCAGCCGCGGTAGCATTTGGTCCTCCCGATATCCCCACTGTAACGGAGTGATGGTGAATGACGACGACCGCGCCGTCGCATTGGGGGATGACGTGCTCACCTTCGGAGATGTGGCGAAAGCCGCAGGATATCGCTGCGGCTATTTCGGCAAGTGGCACGTGGGGCGGGAGCGCATTGCGCAGCATGGCTTCACGGACGCTTGGTGGACTCATCTTCGCGGGAGCTACGAGCAATCGCTGGAGGAATCGGGATTCGTCTTCCCGCCGGGTTCCGACAGAGGTTCCCAGCGCGGGTTGGTGCCCTTCGAACTGGCGCATGACACCGTTGTCGCCTCGAAAACCATTGAATTCATACAAGAACATCGCGAGGAGCCGTTCGCAGTAATCTGCTCCATGCGAGCGCCGCACGACCCGTATACCGGTCCCTTCAATGATCTTTACCACCCTGCGGATATTCCCCTTCCGCCTACGTTTCGGGAGGATTTTCACGACAAACCCCATGCCCAACTCCGAGGGGCGCCGAGGGATTGGTTCGATCGTTGGATCGGAGGCGATCCCGCCGCATATGACGTGGAGGAGTTGCGAAGTATTATCGCTCGCTATTGGGGACTGGTGCATCTCGTGGATACGAATGTGGGGCGGGTTCTTCAATGCCTTGACGACTTATCCCTCGCGGAGGATACGATTGTGGTGTTCATGGCGGATCATGGCGACATGATGGGCGAGCATGGGCTGTTCGCCAAAGGATTGTTCATGTACGAGGGTTCGAACCATATCCCTTGCATTATCCGCTGGAAGGGAAGAGTTCCCGCAGGGCGCCGCGTATCCTGGCTGAGCAGCGCGGTGGATATCGTCCCCACCCTGCTGGATTTCATGGGGGTTCCCCAGCCCGAGAGCATGCAGGGAAGGTCGATGCGCGCGCTGTGGGATCATGCCGACAACCACCGCGACGCCGTCTTTGCGGAGATATGGGAGGCGTACGGATGCTCCAGTCCAATTCTCAGCGTGCGAACCGAAAGATGGAAGTACAACTGGTACTTGGCGGACCAGGATGAACTTTACGATATGAGCGAGGATCCCCTGGAAACGAGAAACCTCGCCCCGTTAAAGGAGTTCCGTGAGACGCTTTTCGGATTGCGATACAGGATTGAGAGATGGTTGCTGGAGACGGGGGATCTTCCGCTCAGCCGTCTGTGCCAAATCCCGCCTGGAGGTCGGGCGCAATAATCCTCGACTCTCTACGGGTTCGCATCGCTTCGCCAGATGGACTTCAACGGGTATATCTTTAGCGACACCAGCTTCACCTTGCCGCCCTTCGCGTAAAGCTCCAATCCATCCGCAGTGGGAGGAGGCAGGATAAGACTCGTAATAACCCTTCTGCCGTCGTTTGCGAAGAGCTCTATCGACGACCAATCCACGAAGAGATGCATTTTGATAACGCCATTTTCCGGTTGAAGGGGCGCCTCATAGATGTTTGCGAAGTTGGAGATGTTCGAATACCCGGATTTGCGTCGGTCCACGAATATATCTCCGCTCTCTGCGTTATATCCCACGATGGTGCGATCGCCGCCGGCATCCTTGCGAACCTGAATTCCAAACTCCTTCGCTCCCTCGTTTTGGAACTCCGCCAAGATCTCCAAGCACTTCCCGTGAAGATTGATGGGCGGATTATCTTCCGGTCCGAACGTCTTGTTCGACATTTCGAATGGCTTCTCGCGAAGCCCATGAAGCTCATGAACGGGGGTTTGAAACAAGCGCACGCCCTTCGAAGTATTTTTCAGGCTCAATACCGTGGGGATCGTCATCATGCCTCCGTCGATGATAGGAGCGGGAAGATCGCCGGTGTAGCCCCATTTGTACATCCAGCCTATCATGATCCTCCTGCCGTCCGGTGCGTCGCTCCACGTTTGCGAGGCGTAAAAATCGTTGCCGTAGTTGATTCGGATGCGGTCGCTCTCCGGGGTGAACGTCTTGCCGTTGAAATCGCCAAGGATGTACCAGTCCCCCGCGCCGTTCAAAACCCACTTGCTTTTGGATTTGTCACCGTCCACGGGTAGCTCGAAGAAGTCGGGGCACTCCGTGTTGATCCCCTCGTTGATGCTTTCGAACTTCCAATCGAGCAGGTTCGTCGAGGAGTAGAACCGCACGGTGCCGCCGCCTGTGATCATCATCCATTTCTTGTCGGGGGCGTACCAGAACACTTTGGGATCGCGGAAATTGGCGTCATCCGGTTGCCCGGGCTGATACCTAAGCTGCGGGATAATGGGGTTATGCGCGTATTTCGTGAAGTGAATCCCATCGGGGCTGTACGCCATTCCCTGCGATTGCCTACCGTCTTCGCCCGGGTTCATGTAGGTGAAGATGCAGACCATTCCCGGTTTGCCGTGAAACAATCCGCTGGAGTCCTTTGAATCCACCACCGCGCTTCCGGACCAAATCGCCCCCTTCTCGTCGGGTGTGATTGCGGGTGGCAAATGGGTCCAGTGCACTAGGTCGCGGCTCACCGCATGCCCCCAGCTCTGTTGGTTGATGAGATAAACCGTTTGATAAAACATGTGCCACTCGCCGTTGAAATAGCACAGACCGTTGGGATCGTTCATCCAGCCCTTAATCGGGGTGAAGTGATATTGCGGCCGATACACCTCCGTGTAACGATCCTTGTCGCTATTGTTTTCATGAATGATCTTTTCGTAGGCGGCGATAAAAGGGTCTCTCGAATCCATGGCAATCCCCCATTTCCTTCCTAGTTGACGGCTGATAAGTTGCACTTGTGCGTCGTTCAAAGCGTGATCGTATACCATAATCTCCGCAATGGCGCCCTTCAAACGCTCGAATCCGTATATCTTCCCGCCCACGCGCTCCTTCACCGCGCCGATGTTCCGCGTCCGGATATTGATCACGCCCTTCCTGGTCGCGCCGTTGTGGGTGACGCTGATGATCCCGTTGTCGAACATGCGAAGAACCGTCACGGCGAACTTTCCCGGAGTGTAAGGCATAAGCCCGTGCGCATCGTTGAACTCACCGTTGTAGCCGTAAGCGTAATCGGTGGTGAGCAGGCACGCCCTCCTCCCAACCCCCTCAGCGGCCTGCTCCATGATCGTCTGGCTCCCTCCCGTTGCGTCTCGTTTCCATACGACCACGTAGGTGAACGATTTCACCCCCTCCGGCAACACTGCGGGACCGTCAAGATACTGATTACCGGAGAAGACGACTGCTGGTTTTCCGTTGAGTTCCTTCGCGCGGACGAAAGGTTGACAAGCGGGATCGGACTGGCTCACGTCATTTCCTTTGCCCGACGTATCTCTCCAAGTCATAAGAGGTCCTGAAGCCAGGCGCGAGGCGTCCAGATGCAAAACCAAACCGCTCGGTGGTGTTGTGGCTCCTACGGCGGTTAATATGCAAGGAAAAAGAGATGCGGCGATAAGAAGACACGAGTTCGCAAGTTTCATGATTCACTCTATGGAAAGTTGATGATTGCGGTTTGAATTCGCGATGGAACGAACGGCATCGGAAATAGCCGCCCAATGTGGCGCCAGTCCGGATTGGATTATATCTTACCCGTTTCACGCGGTTTGGTTGATACCTCAATGGCGTTGGCTTGGGTGACGTTAACGAGGCAGAGCAGTAGCGGAGTGATAAGAAGCGTCAAACGGCGAAAAAAAGCGCGTTTTCATCGAGAATACCTCCATGAGTATCTTTGTCATTTTCGACTACATGGTCAAAATGCATCGAGGATTTTAATTAAACCCTCTCGCCTGCTTCTATTATAGCATGAGGTGGTATTTATCCGATTCAATAGGTAAACGTAGCTGCGAATCATGAGTTTAAAGGCGCTCTCATGCCTTTAGCACTCGCTAAACCGCCGATTGTTATCGCTGGACCATAGTTTATTACTTAGAAAATCGCGTCATGAATGAGCGCAAAAGGTTCTTTTGCATCGACCATATCATCAATATTCAATTCAACCGCTACCATCTTGATTGCGAAGCCTGTGAATCCCGAATCCAATTCATTCCGTGTACGCGCAAGAGCCGGTTGTGAGGGTATAATGCAGGAAGTTTTCAGGGAATCACACGTTTCCATAAAGATTTTTCCCGCATTGAAGAAGGAGATTCTTTTCATGCGCATAGGCATACGCTTACTTGCTATCACCCTGTTTCTCTCCGGCGTTACCCTTACGACATCCGCCACGGCGGCGTCCCCGCGACAGAGATTGAGAATGGACGCGGACTGGCGATTCAGTCTCGATGTCCAAAACAACTCCATGTCGCACGGCGCGACAATCGATAACTGGATATGGATCGCAGACGAAGCGGCTCCCGCCGATGCGGCAAAGATGGCGTCTCCCAATCTGGAAACCTCCGGCGGCGGCTGGGCGAAGGTGCGTACCGGCACGGACGTGTTTCACGGGCGAATCGGGTTCGCCTGGTACCGCACTACGCTGCCCACGCTGACAATCCCTAGCTCCAAGGAGTGCGCGGCGCTCCGCTTTGCGAGCGTGGATGATAACGCAACCGTCTATCTGAACGGGAAGAAACTGCTGCACCATGAAGGGTGGAGCGATCCCTTCGAAGTCTACCTAGATAAGGCGTGGAATCCCGAAGGTCACAATACTCTGGCGGTGCTTGTGGAGAACACGGACGGCGCGGGCGGAATCATGGGAACGGTGACCCTTGCCGTGGTTAAAAAACCGTCTCATGTAAGCGTACCCCCGCAGGCGAGGATGGATTTCAATGATCGCGGCTGGAGAGTGGTTCATCTTCCGAACGATTACGTGGTGGAAAGCCCCTTCTCGCGAACAGCGGATACGAGCCATGGCTTCCACATCGTGCAGCCTGCGTGGTATCGGAAGACCTTCACGCTACCCTCCTCCTTCCGGGGGAAAACCCTCGCCGTGGATTTCGACGGCATCTACCGCGACGCCAAAATCTGGCTCAATGGGAAATTCCTCGGGGAGCACAAAAGCGGCTACATCGGGGTGCGATACGATATCACCCGTATCGCTCATATCGGGGGGAGGAACGTCCTCGCCGTGCATGTGGATCCAAGGCAATTCGAGGGATGGTGGTACGAGGGCGGAGGAATCTACAGGCATGTGTGGCTGGATGTGGAAAACCCGTTGCATGTGGCGCACTGGGGGACGTTCGTGATCTCCAGGGTGAATGGTGATGTGTCGCACCCAGGCTCCGCGAATTTGACCATCAAGACGACTCTTGTAAACAAATCCTCCCGAACGCAGTCCTGCGTTCTCGCGTCGCTGGTCAAAAATCCCCTCGGAGCGACGGTCGCAAAGGCGGTCAGCAGGATGACGATAAAACCCGGGCAAAGCGTCGAGGCGGTGCAGCGCGCGGTGGTGAATCGCCCGATGCTATGGTCGCTTTCGAAAAGGAACCAGTATCATCTAGTCTCGCTGGTGAGCGGCGGTGGGGCGTTGAAGGATGAATATCTCACGACATTCGGAATTCGCACCATTCGCTTCGACCCGAATCTGGGCTTTTTCCTGAACGGCAAGTCCGTGAAGATCAAGGGAACCTGCAACCATCAGGATTTCGCGGGAGTCGGGATCGCCATGACGGATCACATTCTCGATTGGCGTATAGCCAAGCTGAAGTCGATGGGATCGAACGGGTATCGCTGCTCGCACAATCCCGTCGCCACCGAGTTACTGAATGCGTGCGACAAACAGGGCATGCTGGTGATGGACGAGAACCGCCATCTAGGCGACACATATAGTCCCAAATCCTCTCCGAACACGCCCTACTCCAACCTTCAGGATCTGAAGGACATGGTTCTGCGCGACCGCAACCACCCCTCCATCATCATGTGGTCGATCTGCAACGAGGAGCCTCTTCAGGGCACGGAGATCGGGGCGCGAATAGCGGAGGCGATGAAAAAGGTTATCTACAAGCTGGATGGCACACGCCCGGTGACGGCGGCGATGAACGGCGGACACGGGCAGGGGATGACCAGCGTGCTGGATCTGCAAGGTTACAATTACGACCCCTCGGGATACGCCTGGTTTCACAGGAACTACCCGAACATCCCCCTCTTCGGAAGCGAAACGGGAAGCACTGTGAGCGACCGGGGCGTGTACGCCAACGATCCCGCGAAAGGGTATGTGAGCGCTTACGATTTGAACGTGCCCGGTTGGGCTCAGACGGCGGAAAACGCTTGGCGACCCGTCGCCGAGGCGCCATACGTGGCGGGGAGCTTCTGCTGGACGGGGTTCGACTATCGTGGCGAGCCGACGCCTTACGGATGGCCCTGCATCAACTCCCATTTCGGCATCATGGATATGTGCGGCTTCCCCAAGGACAACTTCTACTACTACTTGGCGTGGTGGGGGAACAAGCCGTTGGTGCACATCCTGCCCCATTGGAACTGGCAAGGCGAGGAGGGACGGGATATCGACGTATGGTGTTACAGCAACTGCGACCGCGTGGAACTGTTCCTCAACGGCAAGTCCCTTGGGTCTCAGGCGATGCCCAAGTACGGTCACGTTCATTGGGAGGTTCCTTACGAGCCAGGCAAGCTGGTGGCGAAAGGATACGACCATGGAAAGGTGGCTGCGACGGACGTAGTGGAGACCACTGGCCCCGCAGCGGCAATCAAACTAAGCCCAGATAGAACAAAATTCGAGGCGGATGGGGAGAATGACGCCTTGGTGACGGTTTCCATCACGGATTCGAAAGGACGCGTTGTTCCAACAGCGAACAATATGGTAACATTTCAGGTGTCCGGACCGGCGAGAATCGAAGGGGTTGGAAACGGGGACCCAAGTTGTCATGAGCCGGACAAGGCGTCCCGACGCAGCGCGTTCAATGGACTGTGCATGGTCATCGTGCAGTCCAAAAGCAAACCCGGGGTGATACGTTTGACCGCGCATTCGCCGGGACTGCGGCCCGCCACAATCCTTCTGCGCACCATCCCTTCCCCGGTGAAGGATTTATGATGGTTTTCGCATCTCTCTCCCCCTCGAATTCAAGAATCAGGGGAGAGAAGACAAATCCGTTTCAACCTATCGCTAATGATATGATATTCGGAGGCGATCGCGAAATTCGGAATGCGGAGCTTTTATCACATATCATGCGCTTGGTAAAAGACTGAAAAGCGAATTTTGCGATAGCCGGGTTCCAATAAATGGAGCTTGAATACAACAGGAGGAGCATGTATGTCGCACACTTCACTCGTGCATCTTTCGCATGTGGACTATGTTGTCTTAATTGTTTATTTCGCGTTTGTGCTGGGAATTGGGTGGGCGTTGAAGCGCTTCATGAAAACCAGCACGGATTTCTTCCTTTCTGGAAGAGCGATTCCGGCGTGGATTACCGGTCTTGCGTTCATCTCCGCCAACTTAGGCGCGCAGGAGGTGATCGGCATGGGGGCGTCCGGCGCCAAGTACGGGATCATGACAAGCCATTTTTACTGGGTGGGCGCGATCCCCGCCATGGTGTTCATCGGCATCTTCATGATGCCTTTCTACTATGGCTCAAAGGCGCGATCCGTGCCGGAATATCTCAAATTGCGTTTTGATGAGAAGACGCGCGCATTCAACGCCTTTTCCTTCGCCATCATGACCCTCTTCTCCTCCGGGATTTCGATGTACGCCCTGGCGATGCTGTTGCAGCTCCTGCTTCATTGGGACTTCAACCTGAGCATCTTCATCTCCGCCATCATCGTACTGATCTACATCTTCCTTGGAGGTTTGACATCCGCCATCTACAACGAGGTCATCCAGTTCTTCCTGATCGTTCTCGGCTTCCTGCCGTTGGTCCTCATCGGGCTGCACAAGATCGGCGGCTGGGCGGGGTTGCAAGCTCAGTTGCGTGTGGTGGCGCTGAACAATCACCTCGCGGCGGGAGCCTTCAGTCACTCCTGGAAGTACATGGGGTCGGCTTCGCAGAACCCAATGGGGGTGGACTGGTTCGGGATGGTGATGGGGTTGGGCTTCGTTCTCTCCTTCGGGTATTGGTGCACCGACTTCCTCGTGGTGCAGAGAGCGATGGCTGCGGATTCGATGTCCGCCGCGCGCCGCACCCCGCTGATCGCCGCTTTTCCGAAGATGTTCTTCCCGTTCCTCGTAATCCTACCCGGCATGATCGCCATCGCCCTCACCTCCAAGGCTGGGAGCGGTTTCGCCCTTCCTGCGCAGGGAAACAGTTACAACTACAACATGGTGGTGCCGCTGATGCTGGTGAAGTTCTTCCCGGCGGGCATGCTTGGTTTGGGACTTACGGCGTTGATGGCGTCCTTCATGTCGGGCATGGCGGGCAACGTGACGGCGTTTAACACCGTGTGGACTTACGATATCTACCAGAGTTATATCGTTCCTGGTAAAAACGACATCCACTATCTCTGGGTGGGGCGTCTCACGACGGTCGTGGGGATCGCCCTCAGCATCGGCGCCGCGTATTTCACCCGATCCTTCAACAACATCATGGACATGCTCCAACTGGTGTTCGCATTCGTGAATGCGCCACTCTTCGCCACCTTCCTCCTTGGAATGTTCTGGAAGAGAACCACGGGTCACGCAGCGTTCATCGGCTTGATCTCCGGAACGCTCGCTGCGGCGGTACATCACGGACTCACCCGACCGGTTGGGGAGTTCGGGGCGATCAAGGGCGGCTGGCTCGGCGTGGTGGTGCATCAATACCCGAGCGATATGGCGCAGAACTTCTACACCGCCATTTTCGCCTGGACCGTCTGCTTCGTGGTGACGATCGTCATCTCGTTGCTCACAACGCAACGCAAGACGGACGAGGAGCTAACCGGCTTGGTCTACTCGCTCACGCCGAAGGTTAAGGATGAGCCCGGCTTGCCATGGTATGAGAAGCCGGTGGTGCTCGGCGTGATAGTGTTGGCTGCGGCGGTCATTTTGAACATCATCTTCTGGTAAGAAAGGAGGAGGAATATGCAACTCGATATACGATTGCCAATGGGATTGCTTTTTGCGTTGGAGGGTTTGATTATTCTCCTCTACGGTTTAACTCATAGCAACCCGACGTTATATGCGAAATCGGATTATATCAACATTAATTTATGGTGGGGATTGGTGATAACCGTTTTCGGATTATTTCTGCTGCTGATGGCGTGGAATAAGATGCGATATGAGAAAATGAAATAAAAAGACGAAGAACAAAGCCTTTAATTATTAATTCGGCAATTAAATATCATCGAATATATTAACTTCATCAAGAGTGATTTCACATATTTTATCATCTATTTAATTGCCGAATTAATAATTAAAGGCTTTGTTC